>DASSXP010000141.1:0-18150 GCA_035703755.1 Rhodanobacteraceae bacterium
GCTGAATGGCGGATCGTAGAACGCCGCACGCCGTTCCACCGTAAAACCCTGCCGCTGCAACGCCGCTGCAATGCTCGCCGCGGTCATCACATGCAAACGGGAGCGCCCGGACTGGGGCTGCCCGCGCAGACGCCGCCAGACGCGGGTCAGGACGGGCACGGATTTGCCCGCCACCAGCAAATGACCGCCCGGCCGCAACACGCGGCGTGCCTCGGTCAGATAGGCATCCACATCCGGTACGAATGGAATCACCACCACCGAGGTCACGATGTCGAAACTTGCATCGGCAAAATCAAGCCCATCCGGACGGCACACCGAAAACGGCAATGGCGCGTATTCGCGCCGGGCAAACGCGACCCGATCAGGATCGACATCCACACCCGTCACATCCGGCAACGTACGCGCGATGGCGTGGCTGATATCGCCCCAGCCACAGCCGTAATCCAGCACCTTGCCCTGCAAGCCCGCCAGCATCCCCAAGATGCAGCGATGCCGCCGCGCCTGGTGCGCGCCCAACACCGCGCCGCGATGAAAATGCGCCGGCACCTCCGGCGTGACGGACTCAGACGACTCGGACATGCGATCCTCGATGCAGGCATAGTGAAAATGCGACTATAAAACAATGCGACGTGCAAATGCCGGGCACGCTTATAATCGATGACTTTGCAGCCCGACCAATTGGAAAACCGGCAATTGCCGATGAAGATTCTGCATGTCACCTTGTCGTTCAGCCGCGGTGGCCGGCGCGAGGCCATTGTCAGCCTGACCCGGGGCTTGGCCGCGCTCGGCGTGGAAAGCCAGCTGTGTTGCATCAACCGGTTCGATTGCGATGCAGACGCCATTGCGTCCGACTTTCACCACGCGCTGGAGCTCGACCGCCGTGGTTTGCTGGACGGCAGCGCGCTGCGGCGATTACGTGGCCACTGTCGCCGACACGGGATCGACATCGTGCACTGCCACGATGCCGCCAGCGAGTTCACCGCCGCACTGGCACTGGCGTTCACCACCACGCCGATGCTGGCAACGTTCCATCGCACGCTGGGATTCGAGTCGGCACAACGCAAGGATCGCCTGCGCAACGCCTTGGCAGACTTGCGCGCCAGCGCCATCGTGGTGGCATCGCGGGAACGCCGCCGCCATTATCTTGAGCGCAACTGGGTCGCTCCGGGAAAAATCGTCCGCATTCCGCTCGGCATTGACCTCGCCCGCTTCCGCCCCGATCCGGCCGCGCGCGCAGCGGTGCGCACCGAACTCGGGCTAAGCCCCGGCCAGCGCCTGCTCGGCGCGGTCGGTCACTTCGGGCCGGAAAAAGGTATCGATGTCGTCCTCAACGCATTCCAGCAACTGGCGCTCCGGCCCGGCTTCGAGGACACCGCTCTGCTGGTGCTCGGCACCGGTTCACCGGAGCAACAGGCGCAAATCCGCGCCGCCATCGCGCCCGGCCTGGCATCGCGCATCCATCTGCAAGGTTTTCAGCCGGACAGCGAGCGTTGGTTCGCCGCGCTCGATCTGTTGTTGCACGGCGCGCGCGCCGAAGCCTTTGGTCTGGTGCTGGTAGAGGCGATGGCCTGCGGCGTGCCGGTGGTCGCCAGCGCGGTCGGCGGCATTCCCGACATCGTCATCGATGGGGCAACCGGCCGCCTGGTCACCGCGGCCAATGCCGCCGCCCTCGCGGCGACCGCCGCCGAGCTGCT
Organism: Rhodanobacteraceae bacterium; assembly: GCA_035703755.1. Classification (GTDB taxonomy): domain Bacteria; phylum Pseudomonadota; class Gammaproteobacteria; order Xanthomonadales; family Rhodanobacteraceae; genus DASSBG01. Next base: position 1,695 of record DASSXP010000141.1, read on the forward strand.
CGCGTCTCCCGCCCAACTGACCACCTGCGGCAACCACGCCCACACCCGCGCCCACGCCGAGTTTGACCGCGCCACCTGCGCGGCGCGGCACCTTGCGCTGTATCAGGCCATCCAGTCGCACGCGGCGCTGCCGTTCGTGGATCTCTGAGGGCCGGCGCCGGCGATTGACCCAACCGCGGATGAATACGGCGCAGCGCGCAAACACCAACCACATCACATCGCCGTCAATCCATCCCGCCGTTTCGTGATGGGTATCGCCGTGTACGAAATTGGCGTGACGTCCGTCACGGCTGCGCCACGGCACCCGGCCTAACCTGCAAGGCATTCTCCCCTGCTCGTTTGCCACCATGTCCCTGATTCAGCCTCGTTCACTGCTGGTGCTTGCCCTCGCCTTGCCGGCGCTGGCCACGGCCACCACCACGCCGGATGGTATTTTCGGTTCCGGTTTCGACCACACCAGCGTAGCGGCCAGTTCCATCCGCTTTGCCGATGAAACCAGCCAGCGCTTCGACCAGTTGGCCAATTCGAGCTATCGCTTCGACGCCATGTGGACCGACTTCAACGGCGACGGCTGTTACGACGCCTGGATCTTCGACCACGACAACCTCGCCACCAGCCGCCTGTGGGTCAACCGCTGCGATGGCAGCAACACCTTTGTGCTGACCAGCAACGACGCGGTGCGTTACTACATCCCGAATCCCGACCTGCCGCGTGGCTCCGGATGGGTGACGCTGATCGATTTCAATGGCGATGGCCGCCAGGATTTCTGGACCCGCGACGCCTCCACGCTGGCCGCGCGGTACGTCAACGGCACCGCCACGGCCGGTGCCACGCCGTTCTTTTCCGGCAAGGAAGCGGCCTGCGACGAGCATTGCGTGGTGGCCGACATCAATGGTGACGACCGCTTCGACATCGTGCACGCCAATCGCGCGATCGAAGACGCCATCAGCCACGTCAGCCTGATGGCTGCCGCCGGCAGCGGTGGCGACCGCGCCCCGGTCGACATCGATGGCGACGGCTGGATCGACCTGGTGCAGGCCGGTGCCGGTGGCTACTGGCACAACAACCACGGCACGCTGGAGTGGCGCAGCATTCCCGGACTCAGCGGCAGCAACGATCTGATCGTCGCCGCCGACTTCGACAACGATGGTGACATCGATCTCATCACCACCACCAACGGTGCCAAGGGCAAGCTGTTCCGCAACGACGGCAACGGCCAATTCACCAACGTCAGCAGCGGCTCCGGCGTCGATACGCTGGTCTACACCGACTGGTGGTCCGGCTACGGCAACATGATGGCGGCCGACCTCGACAACGACGGCCTGCAGGACCTGGTCGTCGCCGGCGAAGTCACCTCACCCAGCATCACCATCCTGCATAACCTGGGTGGCCTGCATTTTGAGCGCGTCAACATCAATCTTGGCGATGCCCAGGGTCCCAGCAACTGGTCGGCCAAGAGCCGCGCCGCGGTGGCGGATTTCGACAACGACGGCAAACTCGACATCTTCAAAACCCAGGATGGCAGCAATGCCGGCTTGTGGCACAACACCACCGCGACCGGCAGCAATCACTGGATGAAGGTGCGCGTACGCAGCACCGGCATGAACAGCGATGGCATCGGCGCCGACCTCAAGTGGTACGCCGCCGGCACCAGCCGCTTGCTCGCCCACATGAGTGTGCAGGCCTCCAACCAGCACCCGCAAACCTGGGTACACACCGGCCTCGGCAACAATGCCAGCGTCGACCTGGTGGTCAGCTGGCCGCACGGCGGTCCGGTACGCCGCTACAACGGCCTGTCGACCAATCAGGAAGTGATCGTGTTCCCCAACCCGGGCACCTGCCTGATCCAGCATTGGCAGCCGGGCGCGGGCTGGCCACTGGCCGCACCGGCATCCTGCGGCAACTGAACGGGAGGTGACACGCGGCTGGCCCGGCGCTGCAAGGCGGCGCGGGCCGGCGGCGTGGTGCTAAGCTGCGGGGCACCCTGAAGCTTTGCATCGCCCGTGCCGTCATGCCTCGCCCTGCGCCACGTTCTGCGCCAGCCACGTTCATTTTCCTGCCGCTGCTGCTCGCCGCCAGCGCTGGGCAGGCACGCAGCGGCGACAGCCACGCGTTTCAATTCGTAGACGAAACCGCCCAACGCCTGCAACCCGCCGCCGCGTCCAGCTACCGCTTCGATGCCATGTGGACCGATTTCAATGCGGACGGCTGCTATGACGCCTGGATCTTCGACCACGACAACCCCGCCACCAGCCGTCTGTGGCTGAACCGCTGTGACGGCAGCCATCGCCTGCAACTGGCAGGCAACGATCAGGTCCATTACTACATCGCCGAGCCCGTATTGCCACGCGGCTCGGGCTGGGTGACCTTGCTCGATGTCAATGGCGACGGCCGGCAGGATTTCTGGACCCGCGACGCCAGCACTCTCGCCGCGGCCTACCTCAACGCCACTCCACCCGGCCAGCACCTGCCACTGTTCGGCAGCAAGATGGCCGCCTGCGACGAACACTGCATACTGGCCGATGTGAATGGCGACGACCGTTTCGACATCGTGCACGAGGATCGCTCGGTCGAAGATGCGCTGGACCATCGGCACCTGGCCGATGCGGCAGCGCCGTCGGGCTGGCGCACGCCGGTGGACCTCGACGGCGATGGCTGGGTCGATCTGCTGCAAGCCGGCGCCGGTGGTTATTGGCACAACAACCACGGCGCGCTGACCTGGCGCGCGGTCGCCGGGCTGACCGGCAGCAACGATCTGGTCGCCGCCGCCGACTTCGACAATGACGGTGACATCGATTTTGTCACTCTCAATCAGGGCAGCCACGGCACGTTGTATCGCAACGACGGCAACGGCACGTTTCACGATGCCAGTGCCGGTTCCGGCATCGATCAGCTCGGCTACACCGATTGGTGGAGCGGCTACGGCAACCTGATCGCGGCGGATTTCGACAACGACGGCTACCCGGATCTGCTGGTGGCGGGCGCGGACTACAGCCCCTCGGTGATCCTGCTGCGCAACCTCGGCAATCTCACGTTCGAACGGGTCGGCCTTGATCTGGGCGACGCCGCCAGCGGCAGCGAGAGCGCCAAGGCCCGCGCCTCGGTTGCCGATTTCGACAACGACGGTCGACTCGACATCCTTAAGACCCAGACCGGCAGCAACGCCGGCCTGTGGCGCAACGTCACCGACACCGCGGGCCGACACTGGATGAAGGTGCGCGTGCGCGGCCAGGGCGCCAACAGTGACGGCGTCGGCGCCGACCTCGAATGGTACGCCGCCGGCACCACCCAGCGCCTGGCGCACATGCAGGTACAGGTATCCAACGATCACCCGCAGACATGGCTGCACACCGGCCTTGGCGAACACGCGCAAGTCGATCTGGTGGTCCGCTGGCCGCACGGCGGGCCGGTGCAACGCTTTACGCAGCTGGCCGCCGATCAGGAAGTGATCGCCTGGCCCGGCGGCTGCCTTTTGCAACACTGGCAGCCCGGCCATGGCTGGCCGCTGGCGACCCCGGCTCATTGCGGCGAAGCCAGCCAATGCGTGCCGACGGCCAGCCCGCTGCCCCGCAGCATTCCGCCCGTGCGCAATGCCCGTGTGGGCGAGGCCAAGGCGCGTGCGGCAGCCAGCGCGGCAGGCCAAGCGCCGCCCACGTCAGCAGACGAATCCGGCTGCCCGCCCTGAGCACGCCGGCGTGGACTCCGTTCAGTCGACCCCGTGACCCAACTGCGGCAGACGCCCCGCGGGCAGCGGCCGCGAGACCGCCTCGGCGTCCGGCAAGGGATCCCATTCGCGGCAAAGGAAATGCTTGGCAACCCGCGCAACGAGGTTCGCCGCGCCCACCGGCAGCCAGAACCAGCGCGCCAGCAGGAATGCCTTGCGCCGCACCACCCAAGTGAATGAAGCCAGCTCGGAATAGAAATGGTAGCCCCAGCGCTGATCGAACAGCACCACCGATTGCCGGTTGAGGCGCGGGCTCCAGCGATACCAGAAAAAGCGCATGTCACGCAGGTGCATGCGGGTGCCGAGATTGTCGAATACGATCCGCGATGCCGGCTCAACCAGCAGACGCTGACCGCGATTGCGCACCTGCAAGGCAATGTCCAGATGCTCGCGCACCACCGCCGCGGGGAACTCCAGGGCCTTGAAAGCCGCACTGTCGAACATCACGCAATGCAGTTCAAAACTGCCGGTCTCGCGGCAGTCGGTCGGAATCTCGCCAACCGGCGTGCGCCGGTAATGCTTCTGCTCGATCAGGTAGTCCCGACCGTCCACCGTCACCAGCCGCAATTCGCCGGTGTAGAGGTGATTGCGCAGCGCCGCCCCTTCATCGACACCCAGGGTTTCCAGCGTCAATGGCGACACCACCGCCACCTCCCCACCGATGCGCGCCAACAGCGGCGGCAACCAGCCGGGCGTCACCCGGCTGTCGTTGTCCAGCAACACGACATTGGGCGTCTCGATGCCCATCCGCACCGTGCGCAAGGCCTCCATCGGTGTCGTCAGGCCCAGTGGAATGATGCGCGCATGCGGCTTGTCGGCCAGCACCTTGCGGATGCGGCGGAGCTCCTTCTGCGGGTAACCGAGATCCAGCACCCACACCGCGATCGGCTCCGGGGTGCAGCGATACAGCGTCCGCAGGCAGTCGTCAACACCGGAATAGCGGTCGCGCGGGCTGACGATGATGGTGCTGACGGGCGATTCAGGGGAGCGCTCGTTCATGGAATTTCCGTAGTCAGATGGCGGAAGTCGATCGACGCTTGTGCACAGCATGCCACGCGTAGCGCGCCATGCAAGGCAGGGCCTGGCGCCACGACAAGCCGGCCACGTCGCGCAGGATGGCCCACTGCCAAGCCACGGCCTTGAGCTTGTTGCCGGACAGCGACTGTCGCCGCACGCGATACCAGGCCAATGGCACGTCGGATTCGGCGCGCACGGCGCCACCGGCGCGCCGCACCTGTTCCAGCCAGAAGGCGTAATCCTCGTGGCCCATGCGGCGGATCGGAATGTCGCCGAGGCTGCGTGCGTACAGGCCGGTCAGGTTGCCGATGAAATTGCTGCACAGCATCGCCTGCGCGTCGAGCGCGGGCGGCGGCAGCACCTGGCCAAGCACGGCGTCCTCTTCATCGACGCGCCAGTAAGCGGCGTAGCAGATTTGCGCCGCATGCTTGCGCAGGGTCGCCAGTTGCCGCGTCAGCTTGTCCGGATGCCAGCGATCATCGGCATCCAGAAAGGCCACGTAATCACCGCGCGCGGCGCGAATCGCCGCATTGCGGGCCGCCGCCACGCCGGCATTGGCCTGACGCAGCACCCGCACGCGCGCATCCGCTGCGGCATAGCGCGCCAGGATGTCAGCACTCGCATCGCGGCTGCCATCGTCGACCGCCACCACTTCAAAGTTTGCATGGCTCTGCGCCAACACCGAGTCCAGCGCTTGCGGCAACCAGCGCGCCGCGTCGTACACCGGCATCACCACGCTGACCAGATCGCCACTCACGCGGCATCCCCACGCGCGGCGCGCCCGCCCGCCCACGACGACGCCGGTGGCGGCAACCGATAGTCGCGGTAATCGTTCGGATTGCCATCCAGACCCGCTTCGGCGGCCTTGATGATGTTGTAGACCTCACGCGCGGTGACGTAGTGCAGGACGTAATTCACGCCGTCGTTGTAACGCGTTTCGAGATAGCGGTGCATGGCGTCAACCGGCTCGCCCAGCAAGGTATCCATGTCCTGTTCCTGGGTGCCGTGGGTGTGCACCTTGACGAAGCGCCACTCCGGTCGGCCCGCGACCTGCACCCCGGCCTTGATCCACGCATCCACGCGCGCATCGGTCGGCGGGTAACTGCCGCGCAGGTCGGCGTTCTCGACCCGTGGAATCAGGCCGCGATGCCGTTCGCGCCAATTGAGCGCCAGCGGCCCCTGCACGATCAGCAGATCCCCGCTGGGTGCACCACCCACCCGCACCGGCACACCGTGGTCGTGGGATTTGGGTTGCTGCGGATCGTCGCTGGCGTAGTAGATCGAATTGATGGTGGCGGTCTGCGAGCTGTCAGGCGCCGATGGCAGCGTGAAATCCGCGTAGCAGCCCAGTTCGCGCAACAGGATCAACTCGTTGTTCAAGCCACACCAACGGCCATCGGCACGCGAGTTGTCGAGACACCAATTGCCGTGGATGAAGCCGAAGCGCAACTCGCCGCTGGCCGGGTCACGCGACAGCGCGCCGTGCTCCCGGTGCAACACCTCGTTGAAGCGCTGAATGGTGTTGCGGAAGTTGGCTTCGGTGTCGTTGTCGTGGTGCAGATGGATTTCGATCTCGCCGTAGCCCGCCGCACACAGCGCGGCAATCTTGTCGAGATGCTCCTGGCGGTACTCTTCTTCCGGGTAGAAGAATCCGTGCTGCGGCGGGCGGCCATCGGCATCGCGGTGGCGCGCAGCCAGCAGCGGATAGTCCCGACACCAGCGATCCACCCGCTGGCGTTCGGTGGCAAGGTCGGCGCCACCCCAGCGCGGTTCGAAGTGGTCGACGAAACAGAACATCACATGCGTCGTTGGCGCCGCTTGCGGCACTCGCCGACGCAGGTAGGCCGGCAGCCACAAATGCATGTTGCGCGCCTTGATCGCCCGCATCAGCACCGCGGCCGTCAACGCCAACAGCAGCAGCAAAAACAGTATCGATACCAGAACCCAGGCCATCATGCGCGCTCATCCAGTGCTGGCAGGCGATCAAAGCGGAAGCCGGCGGCCAACCATTCCGGCAACAGCGCACGCAGGATTGCGGCTGCACAAGCGGCGTCATCGTGCATCAAGAGGATGTCTCCCGCGGCAAGTGGCGCCGTGCGCAAGCGTTCAGCCAGTGCCGCTGGCGCCTCGCCGCTGCGATAATCCAGGCTGTCGCGGCTCCAGTAGACGATGCCCTGCCGCCGCCGCGCGCACTGCCACAGCAGCGCGAGTGACAACTCGCCCCGTGGCGGCCGGAATGGATGTCGCACGCGGCCGTCAAACCGCGTCAGCACCCGGTCGCAGCGATCGATCTCGTCCAGCTGGGCGGCAATGTCGAGCGCCCCGAATTGCGGATGGGTGTGGCTGTGGTTGCCGATCCGGTGTCCGTCAGCCACCATCCGCTCCACCAGTGCGGGGTAGCGCTCCGCTTCACTGCCGACCAGAAAGAATGTGGCTTTGATGTCGTGCTGCGCCAGCAAGTCGAGCAAATCCGGCGTGTGTTGCGGGTGCGGGCCATCGTCGAAACTCAAGTAGCGCGTGCCCGCGTGCGCGGCACCGCGCACACGTACCAGCGCCGGCGGCAGCAGAGCCAGCAGGGTCTGTTTTTTGGGGCGCCAGCTCATGCCGCAGCGCTCCCGCTCCGACGCGCCGTGGCAGCCGCATCCGCCAGCACGCGATGTATGGCATCGACGTTGTCGTCCCAGCGAAACCCTTCTGCATGGCGCCGGATCGCTGCCGTGTCCCAGCGTCGTTCGAGCGCGACGGGCAAGGCGGCCGCCAAGGCCGCCGGGTCACCCGCCGGCACCAACGCGCCGGCCACTTCAGGTACCACCTCGGGGATGCCACCGACGCGGGTGGCCAGTACTGGCACGCCACAGGCCATCGCCTCCAGCAGCACGTTCGGCACCCCTTCGTTGTGGCTGGGTAGACAGACCAGATCGGCCGCACGGTACTGGTCCGGCAACTGCTCGTGGTTGACCTCGCCGGCCAGCAGCACCTGACGGGTCAGCCCCAGTTGCTCGATCCGTTGCAGCAGTGCCGCCCGATCCGGCCCGGCGCCGACGAAAACCACCACCGTGGCAGGCTCGGCCCGCAGCAACACGGGCAATGCTTCGATGAGATCGAGGCAGCCCTTGCTGGCCTTGAGGTTGCCGACGTAAAGCAGCCGCCGCCCGTCCACCGGCACGCCCAGGCGTTGTCGCGCCGCACGCCGATCGCCCGGCGCGAAGCGCTCGGCATCGACGCCGTTGTAAATGACCTGCACGCGCGTCGACTCCACACCGAGTTCGACCACCGCCGCGGCCAAGGCGCGACTGACCGCCACCACCGCCGCCGCACCCTGCAAAGTGCTCCGGATCGCCGCGCACCGGGCCGGCTCACGCGCCATCACGTTGATGTCGCTGCCGTGCACCTTGACCACGTAGGGCTTGCGCAAGCGCCGCGCCAGACGCGCCACGGCCACGGCGTCGGGAAAGGCCCAACTGGCCAGCAGGCAGTCGATGCGTTGCTCCCGCAACCAGCGGCCGTGTTGCGCCCACAGCGACGCAAACCAGCACGCGGGCTGCCAGGCAGGCTGTATCCCCGGCAGATAAAAGAACGTGAAGCGGCGAACCTCGATGCCGCCATTCGCCGGCGCCGCCTGCCGCGCGCGCAGGCGCAACGGCCACGGCACGGCGGCCATGACCACCACTCGATCCCGCTGGCCGAGGCGCGTGAATTGCTGGCGGTTGTAAGCCGCCCGGCGCGGGTCCCAGGCGCTCGGATAGAGATTGGTCAGGGCAAGGATATTCAAAGGCACTCCGCGTAGACCGCCGCATACCCTTCCGCCATGGCGCCGACGTTGCCGTGCGCGGCCATGAATGCGCGGCCAGCCTCGCCCATCGCCTGCGCACGCTCGGGGTCTTCGAGCACCGCGCCGAGCGCCACCGCCAGCGCCTCCGGACTGGACGGCGGCACCAGCAAACCATTGCTGCCGTCACGGACGATTTCACCATTGCCACCCACCGCGGTCGCCACGATCGGCAAGCCACTGGCGGCCGCCTCCAGCAGCGCAATCGAATATCCCTCGCTGGTCGAACTCAGCGTGAACACCTCGAAGCCCTGCAACCAGTCGCCCACGTCGGGGCGATCACCGAGCAGAAACACCTGCGCCGACACGCCCAGTTCCGCAATACGCGCTTCCAGCGTGGCACGCATCGCCCCTTCACCGGCCAGCAGCAGTGCCGCATTCAGGCCGCGCCGACGCAAGCGGGCAATGGCTTCCACCAGCGTCACCTGATCCTTGGCGACATTGAGCCGACCGACCGAGCCGATCAGCCGCGTGTCGGGCGACAAACCGAGTTCCCGGCGCACGCGCGCTCGCGCCGCCGCGTTCGCGGCCACAAATTGTTCGGAATGGATGCCGTTGTGCACCACCCGCAATTTGTCGCGTGGCACATAGCCGCGCTGCACCAGCACTTCGCCAGCCGCAGTACACACCGCCACCATGCGATCGGTGCGGCCGTGCGTGCGCACGTATTTGCGTTCGCGTGGATTGGTCGGGTCGAGCGCACCCATGCCGTGGCGGGTGTTGATCACCGCCGGCAGGCGCATGCCGCGGCTGGCGGTGAGCGCGATGTAATGGGCGCTGTTGTTGTGGGTGTGCAAGACCTCGGTTCGATGGGCACCAATGTGGCGCCGCAAGCGCCATAACGCGCGCAGATCCGCGCCCAGGCGCTTGTGGCAGGCATGCACCGGAATACCGGCTTCGACCAATTCACTGGCGAGCCGGCCCTCATCATGGACGCACACCACCTGGCACTGGTGCCCGCGACGGACCTGCTCCTGCACCAGATCGACCACCACCCGCTCCAGGCCTCCGGTGGGCAAATGCTCCACCACATGCGTGATTCTCACGATTGAACACCTTCACCGCCGACCGGCAGTTCGCAACGGGTCACCCGGAACTTGCCACTGGCATTGGGCGCGATGTGCTCGACAAAATGAAAATCCAGTTGCCAGGCATCGCCAACCACCTTGGCCACCTCACGCCGAATGTAGTCCAGCGCGCCCTCCTCGAACCCGTTGCCGCGAACCAGGCTGATGTCCAGTCGATCCAGCCGTTGCTGGACGACCTGATACTGCCGCAGGCCGGCGACATCTTTCAGCATGTGCGGGAAAAACTCGCCCGGCAGCAAGTGCCCTTGCGCAGTGCGCAAGGCATCGAGCTTGCGCCCATCGATGTGGGCGAGACGCGGCAAGCCGCGCCCGCAGGCACATTGGCCGGGCATCGGCGTGGCGAGGTCGCCGTTGACGTAGCGGATGAATGGCATACCGTAATTGTGTAGATCCGTGATCGCCAATTCACCGCCGTTGGCGGAGTCCGTTTCCACCAGCAGATGATCGGCGTTGACGTGCAGGCCGTCGCGCTCGCCACACTCACTGGCCACCAGCATGAACTCGCGGCAGCCGTAGGTGTTGTACATGCGTCCGCCGAATGCGCGCTCGATGATGTCACGCTGGAATTCGTACAGCGGCTCGGCCGCCCCCAGCAGGGAAACCGGCGCATGCACCCGACGCCCGGTTGCCAGCAACCACTGGCCGAGCCGCACCAGCGGCCCGACGTAGGCCACGATGATGTCCGGTTTGGCGCGGTCGATGGCGTCGGCATAGCGCGCCATGTTGGCTTCGGTCATGTCGAAGGTATTGACGATGCGTCGATTGAACGCGGCGTGGTAAAGCCGATCCTTCACGAGGTGCGCGCGTGACGGATCGCCCACCGCCCCGCCCCACAGAAACAAGGCGCGCCGCCCCATCCGCGCACCGGCCCAACCATAACCGCGCCACATTACCGCGCTGCGGCGGTCGTTGCTCTCGCGCGTGTAACCGAACCGCAAGGGCACGCCGGTGGAGCCACCGGTGTTTTTGTACAGCACCTGCCCGTGCAAGTTGCTTGCCTGCAAAGCCTGGAAATTGTCGCGGATATCGGCCTTGGTCAGCGACGGCAGACGGGCAAAATCCTGTCGCTTGCGAATGTCCTCCGGCGCCGTGATGCCCAGCGCGCGCCAGCGCTCGCGGTAATACGGCACCTGCTCCCAGCAATGCGCCAGCAAGGCTTGAAGTTTGCGCCATTGCAGGGCATCGAGCGCCTCCGGCGACAACCACTGGTTGGCCTCGTACTCGGCGAGATACCGCAAGGTGCCGCGTCGGCGCAGGCCGCTCTCCCACAGCGGGTACAGGACACGCCGAAAAACCTGCTCGTAGACCGCCATCACACACTCTCCCGGGCGCGGGCACCCGCCCACGCCAACAAACGTCGCAGGGGCCGCGACAGACCCGGCAAGCGATCGCACAGGGTGGCGAAATAATCCAGATCCGCTGCGCTCCAGCAACCCAGCAACAAGGTACCCACGGCGTACCCGAGCACCAGCACCCCGCTGCCAAAGATCAGACTCGCCAGCGGCGGCAGCGCCGTCAACGGCCATGCCAGCGCGGCCGCCAACAAGGCCGCCAACGCCATCCGCGCCAAACGCGGCCAATCCAGTCCCGTGTCCACGCTGCGCGCTGCCAGGCTCAGTATCGACACGGTACCGACGACACCGGCGATGGCGCTGGCCATGACCGCGCCGTGCAAGCCATGCAAGCGAATCAGCCACCAGTCGAGACCCAGTTTGAGCGCGCCGATCGCCAGCGTCACCAACAGGATGTTGTGTTGCCGATCGGCACTGACCAGCAAGCTGGAACCGGCAGCGCCGACACTGCCAATGCAACACACCACGATCAGCACCGCCAATACCGGCGCTGCCGCCGCGAACGCCGGGCCATACAAGACGTGGATCACATCGGCGGAGAACAACACCCCGAACACGATCAGCGGCGCCGCCAGCAAGAACAGGTAGGAGCTCGATGCCACAAAACGGCGCGCGGCGATGGCGCTGCCCTGGCTGAGCGCCTTGGCCATCAACGGCAGCAAGATGGCGCCGAATACACCGGGCGCCAGCAAGGCGGCGCCGGTGGCGAGCTGGTAGGCCACCTTGTAGAAACCCGCATCCGCACTGGAGGCAAACCGGGTCAGGAACATCACCTCGACATCGCGGGCCGAGAGAAAAGTGATGGTGACCGTCCCTGCCGCAATCCGGATGTGGCGCCGGATGCGTCGGCGCAGCTCCTCGGGCAAGGTCGCGCCCGGTCCGAGCGGCGCCAGCATCCGCGTGACCTCATGCCGCACCATCAAGCGAAACACCACGCCCGACAACAGATAGGCGACAAGGAAGCCCAGCACCGGCAGGTGCAGCAACCAGGCCGTCATCATCAGCAGCAGATTGCAGGGCGTCGCCACCGCCGCCACGCGCGCGGTGGCGGCGAAGTTTTCAAAACCTTTCAGGGTGCCGATGTCGAACATGTACGGCGCCCGCAAGCCCACCGAAACGACAATCAGCGCGAACACCAGTCGCGGGTCCATGCCGCCGGAAAAAGCCGCGCCGTCGTACCAGAACAGCAAGCCGCCGACCGCCATCAACGCGACGTAGAACGCGAACTCGATACGCCGCAGGTAATGCACCAGGCTGACGATGGCGCCATGCCTGCCCGCACCGCGCAGCTCGGCAATGAATTTGATCGCGGCGCTCGCGGTACCGGAATTGGTCGCGGCAATGCCGAGCCCGGCCAACCACACGATGGCCACGTAGACGCCGTACCCGGCCGGTTCCAGATCGCGCGCGATGATGATCGACGTGAGCACGCCGAGGCCGTACTCGGTATACAGGCCCACCGAGGAAAACAGCGTATTGCGCAGTGTTTGGCTGCGGGTACTCATGCGGTGGCCAGAAGGACGCGCACAACGATGAACATCACGACAACACTTCCCAGCGCCAGCAGCGGCCAGCGGAACAGATCCTCAGAGAGTGAAAATTGTGGCAGGTCTGGATGCCGTTCGCGCACACCGGTGTAATACCCCACCACCAGCGCCTGCAACAGGTACAGCACCACGGTGTAGCTGCGCGACAGGAAGAACGCCGCCGCGATGAAACCGATCTGGCTCAGCAGCAGAGTCAGGCCAATGGCGTGATCGCGCTGCCAGTCCGCGGCGCGCACCGGGTCGGCGGCCAGCACGGCGGCATCCGGCACATGGCGCACCACGGTCAACGCCATCCACAGCCCGTAGCAGACGAATGCCAGCCACAGGGTGTAACCGATGAAGCCATTCTCGGCCATCACCAGCACGAAGGAATTGTGCGCGGTAAGAAAGTTGTACTCGGTGAAGTTGTTGGTACCAACACCAAGAATCGGGTGTTCCATCAGCAGGTGCAGGCCGGTATACCAGGCATCGACGCGACCAAAGGCGGACTCTTCATCGGCGTTCAGCTCGTCCATGCGCGGGGAGATTGCCTTCATCACCACCAGTGCGATGATGCCAAGCACCCCGGCCGGGAACAGACCGCGCCGGTTCCACACATACACGCCAAAGATGGCCGCCAAGGCCAGCATGGTGCCGCGGGATTTGGTCAGGTAGACGCCGTAGATCATCAGGGCGCAGCAGGCGAGCCAGAACAGGCGCCGCCAGCCGCCACGCGCGGACAACCAAAACGCCATCGGAATCACGCTGACAAACAGCAGACCGAGATCGTTCGGGTCCTGAAAAATGCCCACGTACTGGATGCGCCGGTCCAGCGACATCGGCACTCCGGTCCAGCCAATGCCGTTGCGGGCCTGCAAGACGCCATGCAAGGCCAGCACCGTGGTACACAGCACCAGCACCACCATGGTGGTGCGCACGCGCTCCGGGCGATCGATCGCATTGGCCAGCACCACGAACAGCACCAGGATCGGCGCGAAGGCCTGCAACTGCTCGATGCCACCGGTCAACCAGTCGTTGAATGCGATCGAAACCGCAGTGAACAGCGTGAACAGCAGCAGCAGCAGGTATTGCGGCTCATCGTAGCGGCGGCTACTGCCCAGCAACCAGAACACCGTGGCGCCGCCCAAGGCCGCCGGCAACATCGGGATGCCGGCCAATTGCGGCATGTAATCCTGCGGCCGGATGATGGTCAGGACGACATAGGCGAGGATCAGCGGGAACATGCCGTCCCATCCGCTGCCGCACCCGCGCCACACATACTCGCATAACCGTTGTCAGGCACCCTGGTCTCCACCCACCTGGTTCGCGCTTGCCGGCTTTCACGATAATGTGACCGGGTTCACAAAAAGGCGTAGTCTAGCGGCTGACAGCCGGGCCGGCACGCCAGTCCCGTCGGCAACAGGCTCCATCGCAGCGCAAACGAGCGGGTGCGTGGCCATCGACACCGACTTTGCCATCTTGTATCACATCCTGGGCCTTGCGCCGGGGTGTGGTGTGGACGAACTGCGCCGGGCCTACCGTCGCACCGTCCGTACCCTGCACCCGGACCGCACCCACGGCCACCTGGATGAACTGGAGCGCCTGAACGCCCTGTACGTGGCGGCACTGGATTTTCATCGGCGTCACCAGCGCCTGCCGGGCGCTTTGCCGGCGGGATTGCCGCGGCACGCAGACCGCTACACGCCAGCCCATACCGTGACAGCAGCCTTCTCGCCACCGATCAACGATGGCCCCACCGGCACCCACCTGAGCCTGATTGCCTTGCTGCTGGGCGCGCTGTTCGCGGCTCTGACCTGGGGCCTTGCCATCGAACAGGGCCCCGCCGCCACTACCACGCCGTCAGCAGCTACCGCCGCACCCGCCACGCTGGCGGCGGCATCACTGCAACTGGCGCCCGGCATGAACGGCGACTTGGTGCGCCGCATCGAGGGACTGCCGATTCGCGCCAAAGCCGATCACTGGGATTACGGCCCCTCCTGGGTTGCCTTTCACTGCGATGCCGTCAGCGGTTGGTACAGCTCACCATTGCGGCCCTTGCATGTGCGCCGGGATCGGCTGGACCCGCCGACCACGCCACCACGCTGCGACGCCCCGAGCACACCGGACTAACCGGTCGTTGAAAAAGTGCAGTCCTGCACTTCCTCACCGCGCCGAGTCCGGTACATGCCCGTACTCGGCTACGCCGAATCAATCGCTTGCGGTGATTGATTCGCGGCGGGTCATCCATGACCCGCACCAGCAGGCTGTTTTTCAACAGCCTGCTAACGCCCGCGCCCAAACAACACCACTTCCACCGTCTGAATCAGAATCAGGATGTCAAACAACAGGTTGTGGTTCTTGACGTAGAACAGGTCGTACTTGAGCTTTTCCTCGGCATCGTGCACCGAGGCCCCGTAGGGGTAGCGCAACTGCGCCCAGCCGGCGAGCCCCGGCTTCACCGCATGGCGCAGGCCGTAGTAACGAATCTGCCGCGACAGATCCAGGACAAACTCCGGCCGTTCCGGCCGCGGGCCAACGAAACTCATTTCGCTGCGAAGGATGTTCCACAACTGCGGCAATTCATCCAGCCGGGTCTTGCGGATGAAGCGTCCCACCCGGGTGATGCGGTCATCGTTCTCGCTGGCCCAGCGCGGCACGCCGTCGCGCTCGGCATCGGTGCGCATGCTGCGGAACTTGTAGAGCTGGAAGTTGCGCCCGTGTTCGCCCACGCGCATTTGCCGGTACAGCAACGGTTGGCCGGAACCGGATTCAAGCCGGATCGCCAGCGCGGTCAACAGCATCAGCGGCCACACCAGCAGCAGCAGCACACCGGCCACCGCCAGATCCAGCAGCCGCTTGCTCAAATGGCGCGAGGGCGAAGCGTCAAAGCCGTCGGCAAAAACCAGCCAGGATGGGTTGATCTGACTCAGCTGCAAGCGCCCGGATTCGCGCTCGAAGAAGGTGCCGATCTCGGTCACGTCGATGCCGATCTGGCGGCAGGCCAGCAATGCATCCATGGGCAAGCCGCCACGCCGGTCGTCCACCGCGGCGACGATCTCATCAACCTGCTCGCGCTTTGCCCAGCCCGGCAAGGGCAGGTCGAGCTCGATCAGTTGCGCCGCCGGCACCTCGACCGCATCACCCGGCTGGGCCACAAAACCCAGCAGCAAAAACCCGTAGCGATCCGACCGCCGCCGCAGCTTGTCAAGTATGACCGCGGCACGGTGGCCGGCACCGAGCACCAGCACGCGCCGCTTGAACAGCTCCACATTGGCGGCACGGCCAACCAGCCAGCGCAACGCCAGCAAGGCCAGAAACGCCAGCATCATGGCGAGCGACAGCACGCCACGCCCGATGTGCAGGCTGGGCACCAGGTAGTACAGCACCACCAGCAGCACCCAGCCCATCAGGAAACCGATGGCCATCCGCGCCAGCAGGCCAAACCAGCCCTCGCGCAACTGCGCCTGATGCAAGCCGAGCGCGGTAATCCCGAGTTGGATCGCCAGCACGAACACCCCGGCACGCACCAAGGTCGCATCCCGGTTGGCGTAGGCCTGGAAGGGAGAGTCGGCGCCGATGTAACGCAGGTAAATGGCCAGATACAAGGCCGCGAGGCACAGGCCCACCTCGCCTATGATCAGCCAAGCCCGCCAGCGCGCGCTGTGCTGGCGCAATAATCGGGTCATCCAAACTCCAGTTGACGTTGCCGGCCGGCGGCTAGCGCGACAAGAATATCAGCCGACCGGCCCACAAGAAATGATCCGCCGCTCCACAGTCAGGGCCGGCGTGCCAAAATAGCTTGCCCCCCAGGAGTGTCCACCGATGTGCGGAATCGTCGCTGCCGTCGCCGAGCGCGATGTGTTACCCATCCTCATTGCCGGCCTCAAGGCGCTGGAATACCGCGGCTATGACTCGGCCGG
>DASSXP010000372.1:0-2639 GCA_035703755.1 Rhodanobacteraceae bacterium
CACGCCCCTGCACATCGTCCAACTCGGCGCGCCGCAGGACGCAGGCGACGTCGCCTGGCATCTGCGCCATGTCGTCGATCTGGGCGACGGTGCGGCGCTGACTCTGGTCGAGCACGAGCTGGCCGCCGACGAGCACGCCCACCTCGGCAATGTGCTGCTGCAAGTCCATCTCGCCGACGACGCGCAGCTAACCCACGCCCGGGTGCAAGACGCCGCCGCCCGCGCCCACCTGTTCGCCCGCACCGACGCGGTGCTGGCGACCAAGGCCGGCTATCGCCGGATCGACCTAGAACTGGGTGCCGCGCTGGCCCGCAACGAACTCAACGTGCGCCTGCAAGGCGATGGCGCGACGCTGCAGGCCGACGGCGTGCTGCTAGCCAGCGGCCGCCGCCACGTCGACACCCGGCTCGGGATCGAGCACGTCGCCCGCGACACCACCTGCGGCCTGACGTGGCGCGGGCTGGCCGCGCAGCGCGGCAAAGCGGTGTTCCACGGCGGCATCACGATTCATGCCGGCGCCGATGGCAGTGCCGCCAATCTGTCGAACAAAAATTTGTTGCTCTCTGCTGATGCCGAAATTGATACCCAGCCGGTGCTGGTGATCCACGCCGACGAGGTGCAGGCCGCGCACGGCGCGACCGTCGGCCAGCTCGATCCGACCGCGCTGTTCTACCTGCGTTCGCGTGGTCTGGCAGAAGCCGATGCACGGCGCCTGTTAACTGGCGCGTTCTGCCGCGAGGTGGTCGCGGCGATTGATGACGCGGCACTGCGTGGCCAGCTGGAAACCGTGCTGGATGCCGCGCTGGGGCGGATCGGGGCATGAACATGGATCAGCCCGCCCCCGTCCTTGCTGTGCATGGCTCGACCGGCTCACCACGCACGGAGGCGATTGATTGGTCGACCATTCGCGCCGACTTCCCGATCCTACAGCGCAAGGTGCATGGCAAGCCGCTGGTGTATTTCGACTCGGCCAATACCGGGCAGAAACCGGCCAGCGTGATCGAGGCGACCGACACGTTCTATCGCCGCCACAACGCCAACGTCAGCCGTGCGGTGCACGCGCTGGGCAGCGAAGCCACCGACGCCTACGAAGGCGCACGCGGCAAGCTGGCGCGCTTTTTCAACGTCGCCCGCGACGAGCTGGTGCTTTGCAGCGGCACCACCTTCGCAATCAATCTGGTCGCCTATTCCTGGGCGCTACCGCAGCTCAAGCCCGGCGACGCCATCCTGATCAGCCGGATGGAGCACCACGCCAATATCGTGCCCTGGCAATTGATCGCCCAGCGCAGCGGCGCGACGATCAAAGTCGCCGAACTGCTGCCAGACGGCAGTCTCGACCTGCCGGCCCTGTATGCGGCGATGACCGGCGAAGTGAAACTGCTGGCCTTGGCGCATACCTCGAACGTGCTCGGCACGGTCAACCCGGTGGCCGATATTTGCCGCGAAGCGCGCAAGCGCGGCATCGTCACCGTGATCGACGGCTCGCAGGCCGCGCCGCATATGCCGGTGGACATCGCCGCAGTGGGTTGTGATTTCTACGCGATCACCGGCCACAAGATGAGCGGCCCGACCGGCACCGGCGCGCTGTGGGCGCGGCGCGAGCACCTGGACGCGATGCCGCCCTTCATTGGCGGCGGCGAGATGATCAAGGAAGTGCGCTTCGACGGCACCGTGTTCAATGACGCCCCACACAAATTCGAAGCCGGCACCCCGAATATCGCCGGCTTCGTCGGCCTTGGCGCGGCGGTGGATTATCTGTCCGCCATCGGCATGGCCCAGATCGAAGCCCGCGAGCAAGAATTACTGGCGCATCTGACCGAAGAACTCGACAAGATCGACGGCCTGCGTATCTTCGGCACGGCACCGCGCAAGGCTGCAGTGGTCAGCTTCGCCATCGCCGGTACCCATTCGCACGATCTGGCCACCCTGCTCGATCTGGAAGGCATGGCGGTGCGCAGTGGCCAACACTGCGCGCATCCGCTGCTGCAGTGGCTGGGCGTGGGCACCACCTGCCGTGCGTCGCTCGCCTTCTACAACACCCACGCCGAAATCGACGCCTTCGCCGCCGCCCTGCGCAAGGTCAGGGCGCTGCTGGGCTGATCGCGTAGGCCTGCGCCTGCGGGCATCCCCCGCAGGCTCCCATCGGCCATCCGCGCTGTCGTCAATGCACCAAGCGAAACGCTGCAACCGCTTCGGTCAACTGCTTGGCTTGGTCTTCCATCACGCGTGCCGCTGCGGTGGCTTCTTCGACCAAGGCCGCGTTTTGCTGGGTGGTTTCATCCATCTGGGTCACCGTCTGGTTGACCTGCTCGATGCCGGCACTCTGCTCCTGCGATGCTGCAGAAATGTCCGCCATGATGTCGGTGACGCGTTGCACCGAGGTCACGATCTCACCCATCGTGCTACCGGCTTGATGCACCAGTTGTGAGCCGTCATTGACTTTGCCAACCGACTCGTCGATCAACGTTTTAATTTCTTTGGCGGCCCCAGCGCTGCGCTGCGCCAAGGCACGCACCTCACTGGCCACCACCGCAAAGCCGCGCCCCTGCTCGCCAGCACGCGCCGCTTCCACTGCTGCATTCAAGGCCAAAATATTGGTCTGGAAAGCGATCCCGTCGATCACGCTGATGATGTCGGCG
>DASSXP010000100.1:0-19701 GCA_035703755.1 Rhodanobacteraceae bacterium
TTCGCGCAAGCTGGCGGAAAATACATGCCCGCCGCTGCCATCGCCACGGGCCACAAAGTAAAGATCATCGCCCGCTTGCGGGTGCAGCGCGGCAAGGATGGCGGCCTTGCCCGGCATCGCAATCGGCGTCGGCGGCAATCCCGCGCGCAGGTAGGTGTTGTACGGCGTGTCGGTTTTCAGATCCCGCTTGCGGATGTTGCCGTGGTAGGCAGCGCCCATGCCATAGATGATGGTGGGATCGGTGGCCAACGGCATGCCGATTTCCAGCCGCCGCGTGAACACGCCGGCGATCCGCGCGCGCTCATCGGCACGGCCGGTTTCTTTCTCCACGATGGAGGCCAGGATCAAGGCCTCGTAAGGCGACTTGAGCGGCAAGCCCTTGGTCCGCTCGGGCCAGGCGGCAGCGAGCAGCTTTTCCATCGCGGCATGGGCGTGCGCCAGCACATCGAGATCGCTGTCGCCCTTGATGTAGGCGTAGGTCTCCGGCAGGAAACGCCCTTCGGGGTTCTCGTCGGCAAGATCGAGCCGTCGCATCACCTCGGCGTCATCCAGGCCATCGGTGGCGTGTTTCAGCTCGGGGGCGGCATCCAGCGCGGCGCGAAACTGCCGGAAGGTCCAGCCATCGACCAGGGTGACGTGGTGCTGCAACACCGCGCCTGTGGCCAGCATGCGCAGCAGCGCCGACGGCGTCAGACCGGGTTCGAGTGCGTACTCACCGGCGTGCAGGCGGTCGGTCACGCGCATGCGCTCGGCCAGCGCACGCCAGTACAGGGCCGGCGCCGCGCTGAGCTTTTCAGCCTGCAATTGCGCCACGATCTGCTTGAAGCCGGTGCCACGGCGGATGTCGAGATGCAGCCCCTGCGTCGGCACCGCCAACGGCGCATCCCGGAACCGTGTCCAATCCTGCCAGAGCAGCGCGCCCGCCGTGCCCAGCGCCAGCAACAGCAGCACCAGAATCACGCGCCAGCGCGCAATACCACCGGCATGCTTCATGCGTCCTGCTCCGGCATCCAGCCTGCTGCCTGCCACTCGGCCATCAAGGCTCGCGTGACCGGCCCCGGCGAAAAGGCTGCCGCGCCGATGGCGCAAACCGGCACGATGCCACGCAGGGACGAGCTCAGAAATACCTCATCGGCGCGCAGCACATCGGCCAGCGGCAACGCCCGCTCGCGTGCGCCGGGGCGCCGGGCAAGCACCTCGGCCCGGGTCACGCCTGCGACTCCGGCGCGGTCCAGCTGCGGGGTGAGCAAGTGGCCGTCGAGGACGATAAAGAGGTTGGCGGCGATGGCACTGATGACATGCCCGTCAGGATCGCACATCAGGCCTTCGGAATGGGCCGTGTCGCGCCATTCGGCCCGCGCCAGCACCTGTTCCAGCCGGTTGGCGTGCTTGATGCCGGCCAGACGCGGCTGCGGCGCCAATCGCGTCTGACAGGGGAACAGGCGAATGCCGGCCCGGTAGTCGCTGGCCGGATAACCGGGTGCCGGCGCGGCCTCGACCACCCGGGTGACCGCGCCGCCCGGCTCGAACGCATAGCCGCGTGCGCCCTCGCCCCGGCTCAACGCCAGGCGCAGCGCCGCTTGCGGCAGGCCGTCACAGAGCGGCCGTGCTTCGCGCCACAACAACGCCGTGTCGGGCAACGGCAGCCCCAAGCGACGGCAGCCCTCGGCCAAGCGCGCCATGTGCCGCGACCACAGCACCGCCTCGCCGTGCACCACGCGCAGCGTCTCGAACAGGCCATCACCGTAGCGAAAGCCGCGGTCGGCCGGCGACAGCGTGCCGTCGGGGATACCGTTGACCAGCCGCCTCGTCATGCCGTCTGGCCCAGGGCGCGCAACAAGCCACGGGCCTTGGCGCGGGTTTCGTCAAGCTCGTGCTGTGGCTCGGAATCGATCACGATGCCGGCACCCGCGCGCAAGCTGACTTCACGGCCATCGATTTCCAGGGTGCGGATCAGGATGTTGAGGTCCATGTCGCCATTGCGGTCGAGATAGCCGATGGCGCCGGTGTAGGCGCCACGCCGGCTGCGCTCCAGCGCGGCGATGATTTGCATGCAGCGCACCTTGGGGCAGCCGGTGATGGTGCCGCCGGGAAACACCGCCGCAATCGCCTGCCCCGGCGTCACCTCGGAGCGCAAGCGGCCGCGCACATTGGACACGATGTGGTGCACATGAGCGTAGCTTTCGACCGCCATCAACTCGTCCACCTCGACCGTGCCGGGCTGGCAGACGCGACCGAGATCGTTGCGTTCGAGGTCGATCAACATCACATGCTCGGCGCGCTCCTTGGGATGGCTGCACAACTCGCGGATGCGTGCCGCGTCGTCATCGCCCGGCAGGCGCGGGCGGGTACCGGCAATGGGACGGGTCTCCGCCACGCCGCCGCGCACCGACAGCAAGCGTTCCGGCGACGAGCTGGCGATCGCCAACTCCGGCTGCTGCCACAACGCAGCGAACGGCGCCGGATTGGCACGCCGCAAGGCCGCGTACAGGGCCGCCGCAGCGGGTGGCTCGGCGTACTTGGCCAGCCAGCGCCGCGACAGGTTGACCTGGAACACGTCGCCGGCGGCCAGATGCCGCTGCACCTGCTCGACCGCGGCGCAGAAATCCTCGGCGGGGTCTTCGTCGATCCATTGCGTCGCCGGCATCGTCAGCAACGGCGCCGCAGCAACGAGATCGGCCTGCATCTGCTCCAGCAACGCGCCCTGCCCGGCTTCGGCCACCAGCACGGTGCGATCCCGCGTGTGGTCGTACAGCAGCGCGGCCGGGCAGCGCAAGGCGATGGCGCGCGGCGGGCCGCCAACGGCGCTCGGCAGTGTCAGTGTCGGCTCGATCTCGGCCGCCATTTCGTAGGCCAGATACACGGCCCAACCGCCATGAAACGGCAGTTCGTCGTCTGCCGCCGGCAGCCGCTCCGCCTGCCAGGCCGCATCCAGCCGTTGCAGAAACGGCGTGGCCACGTCGTCAACGGCCAGCAGCCGCTGTTGCGGAAAAGCCAGCAACACGTCCCAGCGCGCGCGCGCGGTACCGGAGGCCACGCTCTCCAGCAGGCAGGGATAACGCGCCGGATCGCGCGCTGCCAGCGCCAGCAAGTCGGGCCGACCGGCCCACTCGCGCCGCACGACGGCCACGGTGGCGGCGTCAGATGCGCCGCAGCGCCAGCGTGCCGTTGGTGCCGCCGAAGCCGAACGAATTGGAGATGGCCACGTCGAAGCTCGCCGCACGCGCGGTGTTGGCGACGAAGTCGAGGTCGCAGCCCTCGCCCGGCTCGTCCAGGTTGATGGTCGGCGGCAGCACCTGATCGCGCAGGGCCAGCACGGTGAAGATCGCCTCCACACCGCCGGCGGCACCGAGCAGATGGCCGGTGACCGACTTGGTCGAGCTCATGGCGAGTTTGCCGGCATGAGCACCGAATACCGATTTGGCCGCGTGCACCTCGCCCAAGTCACCGAGTGGAGTCGAGGTGCCGTGGGCATTGATGTAGCCGACCTGCTCCGGGTTCAAGCCGGCATCGGCCAAGGCGTTGTGCATGCAGCGCGCGGCGCCTTCACCGCCTTCACTGGGCGCGGTCATGTGATAGGCATCGCCGCTCATGCCGAAACCGACCACCTCGGCATAGATGCGCGCGCCGCGGGCCTTGGCGTGTTCGTATTCTTCCAGCATCAGCACACCGGCGCCGTCGGACAGCACGAAGCCGTCGCGGTCCTTGTCCCACGGCCGGCTGGCGCGAGTCGGCTCGTCGTTGCGGGTGGACATGGCTTTGGCGGAGCTGAAGCCGGCCATCGCGGTACCGGTGGTGGCGAATTCGGCGCCACCGGCCAGCATCGCGTCGGCGTCGCCGTGCTGGATCATGCGCATGGCGAGGCCGAGGTTGTGGGTCGCGGTCGCACAGGCGGTAACGCAGGCGAAATTGGGGCCTTTGAGGCCGAACATGATCGACAGATTGCCGGAGACCATGTTGATGATCGAACTCGGCACGAAGAACGGCGACACGCGGCGCGGGCCTTTCTGGTGCAGGTCGAGCGAGGTGTGTTCGATGGTGTGCAGGCCACCGATGCCGGCGCCCACCGCCACGCCGATGCGCTCGGCGTTGGCGTCGCTCACTTCCAGCCCGGAGTCCTTCAGCGCCTGGATACCGGCAGCGACACCGTAATGGATGAACGGGTCCATCTTCTTGACGTCTTTCGCGGCCACCCACTCGGCCGGGTCGAAGTTCTTGACCTGACCGGCGATCCGCGTGGCGTAGCCGGTGGCGTCGAAATGGGTCACCGGGCCAATGCCGCTGACGCCCTTGAGAATGTTGTCCCAGGCGCTGGCGAGGTCGTTGCCAACCGGCGAAATGATGCCCATGCCGGTCACTACCACACGTCGCTTGCTCATGTCGTCATTCCATCCTCGAAGCGCGTCGCCCGAATCGGGACGCGAAAACGAAAGCTGCGCCAGGTCGGCGCAGCTTCGGGTTGCATGCGGAGCATGCGCCGTGAAGGTACGACAGCGCCTTACGCGCTGACGTGGGCCTTGATGTAATCGACGGCCTGCTGCACCGTGGTGATCTTCTCGGCGTCCTCGTCCGGGATTTCGCACTCGAACTCTTCTTCGAGGGCCATCACCAGCTCGACCGTATCGAGCGAATCGGCGCCCAGATCATCCACGAACGAAGCGGTTGCAGTGACCTCGTCCTCTTTCACGCCCAATTGTTCGACGACGATTTTCTTGACGCGATCTTCGATGCTGCTCATGTGTTCCAAACCTCCCGAAGGGTATTAAGCCGCCGCATTGTAGTGGAGATATTCCCCCGTCGCTACCCGCCGCGGCATCTGCGGACAGCGTGACCGACGGCGGGATGATTCGTGCGCCTTGGCTCGAATCGACCGCAGCAAGGTCATGTAACCAATTGATTCAAGGCATGTACATGCCGCCATTGACGTGCAAGGTCTCGCCCGTGATGTAACTCGCGGCGGGCGACACCAGAAATGCCACCGCCTTGGCGATATCGGCCGGCGCACCAAAACGGCCGAGCGCGATCTGCGCCAGCAGCGCGTTTTGCTGCGCTTCCGGCAGCGCCCGGGTCATGTCGGTCTCGATGAAACCCGGCGCCACGGTGTTGACGGTGATGCCGCGCGAGCCGATCTCGCGCGCCAGCGACTTGCCAAACGCGATGATGCCAGCCTTGGCAGCGGCATAGTTGGCCTGGCCGGCGTTGCCGATCAAACCGATCACCGAGGCGATGTTGACGATGCGCCCCTTGCGTGCCTTCATCATGCCGCGCAGCACTGCCTTGGAGGTGCGGTAGACCGAGCTCAGATTGGTGTCGAGGATGGCGTTCCAGTCCTCGTCCTTCATCCGCATCAACAACTGGTCACGGGTGATGCCCGCGTTGTTGACCAGAATCGATACCGGCCCGAACTCGGTGCCGATGGCGTCTATCAGGGTCTCAATGGCGGCGCCGTCGGTGACATCGAGCACGCGGCCGCTGCCGCCGTGGGCGGCCAGCCGCTCACCGATGGCGGCGGCACCGGACTCGCTGGTCGCGGTGCCGATCACAGTGGCGCCCAAGGCAGCCAGATGGTCGGCGATGGCGGCGCCGATGCCACGGCTGGCGCCAGTGACGAGGGCGATTTCGCCGTGCAGGTCTGCGGTCATGAAAACTCCAGTGTGGGCGCAAGGTCAGCAGCGCGTTCGAGCTGCGTATTGTCGCCGAAAGCGGGGCCGCCTGCGAACTGCCGGCGGAGGGGCATCAAGGCCGTGGCGTCAGCGCCATTCGGCCAGCGCGGCATCGAATTCGGCCGGGCTGCCCAGCGGCCGCGCCGCAATGGATTTGTCGATCCGCTTGACCAGGCCACAAAGCACTTTGCCGGGACCGCATTCGGCCATGCGGGTGATGCCGGCACGGCCCAGCAGGGCCATGCTTTCACTCCAGCGCACCGGCATGTACAGCTGTCGCGCCAGTGACGCGCGAATGTGTGCCACCGAGCTGTGGGTATCCGCGTCGGCGTTCTGCAGCACCGGCAATGCCGGCTCGC
This sequence comes from Rhodanobacteraceae bacterium, assembly GCA_035703755.1. Lineage (GTDB taxonomy): Bacteria > Pseudomonadota > Gammaproteobacteria > Xanthomonadales > Rhodanobacteraceae > DASSBG01. Next base: position 6,023 of record DASSXP010000100.1, read on the forward strand.
TCCAGCTCAGTGCAGCCATGCGCTCGGCCAGCTTGTCGGCCGCCTCGCGCATCAAGGTGGTGTGCGACGGCACCGACACCGCCAGCTTGACGGTCTTGCGGATGCCGCGCTCGGCCAACGCGGCCAGCGCCCGATCAACCGCCTCGGCGTGGCCGGCGATGACCAGTTGTCCGGGCGCGTTGTAGTTCGCCGGCGCCACCACCTGACCGTGCGCGACGTCCTCGCAGACCTGGGCGATTTCCGCCTCGTCGCCGCCCAGCACCGCAGCCATGGCACCGACTTTTTCCGGCACCGCCGCCTGCATCAGCCGCCCGCGTTCGGCCACCAGGCCAGCGGCATCGTGCAGGCTGAGCACCCCGGCAGCCACCAGCGCGCTGTATTCGCCCAAACTGTGCCCGGCCAGCATCGCCGGCAGCGGCCCGCCCGCGGCGCGCCAGGCGCGCCACACCGCCACGCCCGCCGCCAGCAAGGCCGGCTGGGTGTTTTCGGTGCGGCCCAGCTCCTCCTCCGGCCCTTGTTGGGACAAGGCCCACAAGTCGCGGCCGGCACCATCGGATGCTTCGGCGAACGCCGCGCGGATCTCCGCATGCTGCGCGGACAGCTCCGCCAGCATGCCCACCGATTGCGAGCCCTGACCGGGAAACACGAAAGCGAGATCGCGCACGGGTTCGGCGGGCCGCGAGGCGGCGACGGATGCGTCATTCATGGCAATGGTTGTCCTGCAAGTGGAACACAAGCCCGTGCGCCTGCGCCCACGAGCGGAAACTCGATATCCAAAGCAAAATCGGGGCCGACGTCCGGCGTGGACGCTCAGTAACGGATCAGCGCCGAAGCCCAGGTGAAACCGCCGCCGAAGGCTTCCAGCAGCAGGTTCTGGCCGCGCTCCACGCGACCGGAGCGCACCGCCTCGTCCAGCGCCAGCGGCACCGATCCCGAGGAGGTGTTGCCGTGGCGATTCACCGTCACCACCACCCGATCCATCGGCAAATGCAGGCGTTTGGCGGTGCCTTCGATGATGCGCAGGTTGGCCTGGTGCGGGATCAGCCAATCGACGTCGGATTTGTCGAGACCGGCGTCGGCCAGCGTTTCGTCGACCAGACGCTCCAGGGTCTTGACCGCGACCTTGAACACTTCCTGACCGCTCATCATCACGCGCACACCGTGGTTGGGCTCGTCCTTGAAACCCACCGACACCCCGACCGGATTGTGCAGCAAGTGCCGATAATGGCCGTCCGCGTGCATGCGGGTGGCAAGAATGCCGGGCTCGTCACTGGCTTCCAGCACCACCGCGCCAGCGCCGTCGCCGAACAGCACGCAGGTCGATCGATCCGACCAATCGAGCATGCGGCTCAGGGTTTCGGTGCCGACCACCAGCGCGCGCTTGGCGCCGCCGGTGCGGATGAATTTGTCCGCCACGCCCAACGCGTACATGAAGCCCGAGCAGGCGGCATTGACGTCGAATGCGGCGCAGCCGTTGGCACCGATACGGTCTTGCAGCAGACAGGCCGTGGACGGAAAGATCACGTCCGGGGTGGTGGTGCCGAGCACCAGAAAGTCGATATCGCTGCCCTTGAGACCAGCCGCTTCCAGCGCGCGCGTGGCGGCATGGAAAGCCAAATCGCCGCTGGTCTCGCCGTCGGCGGCACGACGGCGCTCGCTGATGCCGGTGCGGGTGCGAATCCACTCGTCAGTCGTATCGACCAGCTTTTCCAGCTCGGCGTTGGTGACCACCCGCTCGGGGAGGTAGCTGCCGGTGCCAATGATGCGTGCGTATTTCAGGATCGCCCCCTGGCCCAAGCGGCCGCTGCGTCGTCAGATATCAAACCGGGACTGTTCAGCCCAAAACGCAAACGGCGCGTCTCCGCGCCGTTCGGCCGTCCTTGACAGAACCGTGACTGGCAATAGTGCCAGCGCGGCTCAGTCTTCGTCCACCACCGCGGTGGTGGTGTCGATCACCTTGCGGCCACGATAGTAACCGTCAGCGGTGATGTTGTGGCGACGATGCACTTCGCCGCTGGTCGGGTCGGTGGACAACTGCACCGGCTTGATCGCATCGTGCGAACGGCGCATGCCGCGACGCGAACGGGACTTGCGGCTTTTCTGAACTGCCATGACGCTTTTCTCCAGGAACTCTCAGTTTTTCTTCATCATTTCGCCGAGGACGGCGAAAGGGCTTGGGGTTGCTTGCGGTGCCGCGGCTTGCTCCACGTCATCGCTGGTTTCCACCGGCTCGCTGTCCGGGTTGACCGGAATCAGCGGCAAGGCCAGCAGCAATTCGTCTTCCACCACCGCCAGCAGGCTCAATTGCCCGTCCTCCAGCAACAGCGGCTCGCAATCCGACGGCAATCCCGCCTCGTCGCGCTCGTGCTCGATCAATCCCAGCCGATTGTCCAGATTCACCGGCAACGCGAAGCGTTCCAGCGAACGTTGGCATATCAGCGGCAACGCCGTTTCGACGTGCACCAGCAATTGCGCCACTCCGAGCGCATCACGGGTGAACTGCAAGTCGAACGTGACGACGCCGTCAGTGTCGGCCAGGCTCGGCGCCAGACGCGACATCCGCGACAACGGCAGCGAACCCTGGAAGGACCGCCCCGCCGCCACCATCCGCCATGCATCCACAGTATCGGGCAACAGCCGGGACATGGGCGCGGGATGTTAGGCGCAGAAGCGGACAAAGTCAAGGATGACGCGGGTTTACGCCACGCCTCCCTTGATGCAGACTGACTGCAATGACGGGGCGCGACCAGCCTGCCGAAGCCAGCAGTCGCCACCCGCCCATTTGCCAGGGGACGACGTTGACGAAGATTTTACCGTGGATCGGGCCGCTGGTGACCGCAGTGGTGGCGCTGGTTGCCCTGATCGTGTTCTGGCGGCAGCATTTTTCCAGCCGCCGTGACCATGCCCTGCACGCGCTCCTGGACGGCGCCGACCAGCTGGAAACGGACATCAAGAAGTGTCGCCTGCGGCTGGATCAGGCGCACGCCGCGATGCGGGTCAACCCCGGCGTGCCAGCCGCCGGCAGCGCCGACGCCCGTGGCGCCATCGATGCCGCGCTGCGCGGCCTGCTGGCCCATCGGCTGTGGATACGCGACCACGCGGCGGAGGCCAGCCAGACCGAACTCGACACCGCCGTTGCGGCGCTCAACAAGGCCCACGCCGAGATTCGCGCCTTGCTGGGCAGCCTGGGTGAAGCCCAGCGCGAACTCGACGACGCCGTCCGCGAGCACGGCCCGACGTGAACGCGCCGCGCCTGATACTGGCGTCCGGCTCGCGCTACCGTGCCGAGCTGCTGGCTCGCTTCGGCCTGCCGTTCGAAACCGTGGCCCCCGCCGTGGACGAATCCCCGCTGCCGGGTGAGGCGCCGGCGGCCCTGGCAGCACGACTCGCCAACGCCAAAGCCGAAGCCGGTGCCCACGGGCAAGCCGATGCGTTGGTGATCGGCTCGGATCAAGTGGCCGAACTCGACGGCCACCCGGTCGGCAAACCCGCCGACCTGGCCGCCGCTCAGGCGCAGCTACGCGCCGCCAGCGGGCGCTGGCTGCTGTTTCACACCGGCCTGACCCTGTTCGACAGCCGCGACGGCCACCACAGCAGCATCGTCGACTGCACCCGGGTGCGCTTCCGTACGCTGGCCGAGGCCGAGATCGCCCGTTACCTCGAACGCGAACGACCGCTGGACTGCGCCGGCAGCTTCAAATGCGAGGGACTGGGCATCAGTCTGTTCGAACGCATCGAAACCGTCGACCCCACCGCCTTGATCGGGCTGCCACTGATCCAGTTGGCACAGTTGCTGCGTCAACGCGGCGTGTCCGTTCCCTGAATATCGCGGCCTGCTCCCGCATCACGCGCCAGCGGATAGGCGACGCGATGCGCCTCGCGCCAGATCACACAGCCATCGCGGCCGCGTGAATCGTAATGTGGGTGGGCGCGAACGCGCGCCCGATACAAGGCAATATGCCGATCCATGTGTGGCAGATCGAGCCGCCCGGCCGCTTGCAAGCGATCAAAGTTCGCGCATAACGAGCCCAGCCACTCAGGCCGCGCCGCTTCGCGCAACGAGGTTTCCTCTACCGCCAGCAGCGCCGATGCGCCGGCCTGTTGTCGCCGCAATGCGGCGGCATCCCGGTGCCAGTCCGCCAACTGCACGGCACGCCCGTGCTTGCTGTTGGCGGGCGAATCCAGCACATACACGACGCGTGATCCACGCAAGCCAAAATCCAGCTCGGCGGCCAGCTTGAAATTGTCGGCCACCAGTACCCGACCGGGTTCGTCCGCAAGTTGCCGCGCGACCAGTGCCACCGCTTGCGGCCAGCCAGCAAACGCGCGTGCAACGCCGTTGGCACGCCACATGCCTGCCCCATCGCCCGGCTGCGACGCGGCCAGCAACACCGTCATGGTGGCGGCTTGCGCCAACACCAGCGTGATACCCAGTGCCGCCACCCAGACGCGGCGCCACCGCAGGCCAGCCAACAAGCCCGGCACCAGCGCCAACAGCGGCAGGTAGCCGGGCAAAGGCCAATGCAGGCGAAAACGCAGGTCATCGGCAAACAAACCGCCAAGAAAATACCCCAGCACGAAGCTGATGCCGACCATGCCGGCCACATCCCAGGGCGCGCCCTGCCACCGCCGACACAGACTGCGCCACAGCGCCCACAGCAACAGTGCATACAGCATCGGCGTCGTCACCAGCGCCTGTTCCAACGGCTGCCGCAAGGCATCGGCATGGAAGCGCCACGGGTTGCGATCCACCGCCTGGAAAGCCAGCCCGGCCCACTGGTGTTCAACGTTGTAGAGCAGGGTCGGCACGACACCCAGCGCACCCAGCAACAGCGCGCCGTACCAGCCCGGATGCCGCCACACGCGCCGCCCGCGCGGCGTCAGAACCACAAACAGCAGGCCGGCGATCAGCATCATCGCGGCGCGGTAGTGGCTGGCCACCAAAACCGCGAGCGACAGCCCCAGAGCCAGCCACGGCCAGCGCGCTCGCGCCTCCAGCGCTCGATCCAGAAACAACAGCGACAGCATTGCCGCCGCCGTCAGCGGCACATCCGGCAAGGCCAGCACGCCCAGCGTACCGAGCAGGGGCATGCCGAGCGCCAGCAAGCCCGCCTGCCAAGCCGCCACTGCCGTGACATGCCGCCGCGACCACGCTACCACCAGCCACGGCAGCGCAGCGCCGAGCAGCAGAAAAGGCCAGCGCATTGCCAGCACACCGTCGCCAGCCATTGCCTGACCCAGGCGTATCAGCCACGCGGTCAAACCCGGCAAGTCGCTGTAGCCCCAGGCAAGGTGTCGACTTTCCTGCCAATAGAACGCTTCGTCGGCAAACGGCGGCAAGCGCACGGCCAACAGCAACTTGCCCAGTTGCAGCAATGCAAAAAGCGCGATGAATGCCCGCCGCCAGCGCAGCGTGGCGGTTACACTGACAGGCGTCCCGTTAGGCAAGCTGTGCGACTCGATGGCCACTACCAATGTTTCTCCACTCCACGATCATGAACTGACACTGCGACTTGAACGCGCCCTCAAGCAAGTCAATGCCATCGTGCTCGGCAAGCCCGAGCAAGTGAAGCTGGCTTTCGCCTGCATCCTCGCGGAAGGTCATCTGCTGATCGAGGACATGCCTGGCGTCGGCAAAACCACCTTGGCCCATGCACTCGCCAGCACCCTTGGGCTCGGCTTTCAGCGCATCCAGTTCACCAGTGACTTGCTGCCGTCGGACATTATCGGCGTCAGCGTCTACGAGCGCGACTCCGCCAGCTTCCGCTTCCATCCCGGGCCGCTGTTCACGCAGTTGCTGCTGGCCGACGAAATCAACCGCGCCACGCCCAAGACACAGGGCGCCTTGCTCGAAGCCATGGCCGAAGGTCAGGTCAGCGTCGATGGCGTCACCCACCCGCTGGAGCAGCCGTTCTTCGTGGTGGCCACCCAGAACCCGCTGGAAGTCGGCGGCACCTTTCCTCTGCCCGATTCACAGCTCGACCGCTTCATGCTGCGCATTGCGCTGGATTACCCCGACCACGCGGCCGAGCGCGCCCTGCTGGCAGGCGAGGATCGCCGCGCGCTGATCGCCACCACCGACGCCGTGCTCGATGCCGGCGCGCTGCTGGCGCTGCGCCGACGCGCCCGTCAGGTGCTGGCGGCGCCGGCGCTACTTGATTACGTGCAGGCGCTGCTGACCGCCAGCCGCCGCCACGCCGCGATCCGCCTGGGCCTGTCGCCGCGCGCCGGGCTGGCGCTGTTGGCGGGCGCCCGCGCGTGGGCGCTGCTGGACGGCCGCAACCACGTTCTGCCGGAAGACGTGCAGGCGCTGTTTGTCGCCGCCGCCGCACACCGGCTGGTGGCGCGCGGTGAGGATGACCGCGACAGCCTGGCCCGACGGCTGCTGGACGAGGTCGCGGTGGCCTGACGTGACTTTTTCTGCGTCGCGATGGTTCGCGCCCCTGCTGGCTCGTGCCGAACGGCGGTTGCCAGCCCTGACCCGGCTGAAGCCGGCCGAAGCGCTGCCAATCACCCTCGACCGCAAACGCATCTACATCTTGCCGACCGCCTACGGTCTGGGCTTTGCAGTGATCCTGCTGGTGATGCTGCTGGGTGCGCTCAACTACGGCAACAACGCGGCCTTGCTGCTGACCTGCCTGCTTGCCGCGGTGGCCGTCAACAGCATGCTGGCAACCTTCCGTGCGCTCGATCGCCTGCAACTGACCGCGCTGCAAGCCGGCCCTGCCGAAGCGGGCCGCGACATCACGGTGGAGCTCTACTTCCACGGCGGCGGCCGGCCGCATCCCGCGCTGCGGATCGAGGGCTGGGGTGCGCCGCACTTCCTCGACGTTGCCGCCAGCGGCGAAAGCCCGCTCTCGCTGCACCTGCCAACCCGGCAACGCGGCTGGATGGACTTGCCGCGGCTGCGCATTGCCAGCACGTGGCCATTCGGCTGGTTTCGCGCCTGGAGCTGGCTGGCGCCGGCCCCGCGCGTGCTGGTGTATCCGCGCGCCGAACGCAGTGGCCCGGCCGTGCCGGTGCGCGACGGCGGCCGCGACCAGCGCCATCGCGCCGGCGGCGACGAATGGTCCTCGCTGCGCGAATACCGCAGCGGCGATCCGTTGCGCCTGGTCGCCTGGCGCGCCAGTGCGCGCAGCGAAGAGCTGCGTGTCAAAACCTTCGAGCAGGCCCATGCCGAGCACAGCACCCGGCTGGAATGGGCGGCGACCGCCAGCCTCGCCTACGAGGACCGCATCGCACGGTTGGCGCGCTGGGTTGCCGAAAGCCACCGCCGCGGCGCCGACTGGTCGCTGCAACTGCCGGAACGCACGCTGCCGATGGCCAGCGGTGACCACCACTACCATCAATGCCTGCGCGCGCTGGCGGAGCTGCCATGAACCACTTGTCGGCGCGCGCCTTTGATCTATTGTGCGTGACCGTTGCGGTGACGCTGGCCGCGCACGCGTTGCACATGCCGCTGTGGATGACGGCGCCGTTGGCCGCGCTGCTGCTGCTGCGGTGGTGGCAGCGCCGCCGGCTTGGCACCCGTATCCCCAACTGGTTCAAGTTGCCGTTGGTGGCGCTGCTGCTGCTGGCCATTTTCAGCTACTGGGGCACGCTGTTTGGCCGCGCCCCCGGCAGCGCCTTCGCAGTTGGATTGCTGGTGCTGAAAACGCTGGAAAGCGAGCATATCCGTGACGCCCGCAGCGCGATGGCTTTTGCCTGTTTCACGCTGATGAGTGCGCTGCTGTTTGACCAGGACATGCTGGCGACCGGGCTGGTCATGCTGGGGCTGGTGCCGGCCCTGGCCTGTCTGCGCGCACTGGAACCACACCAGCCACCGCCGGGGTGGCGCCCGCAGTGGCTGCCACAATTGTCGGTGCTGGCGCTGGCCGCGCCACTGGCGATCCTGGCATTCCTGTTCGTGCCGCGGCTGGCCACGCCCTTGTGGGGTTCCCGTGCGCCGGAAAACCACACCGGCCTCAGCCCGCAGATGTCGCTGGAAAACCTGACCGAACTGCTGATCGACGACCGCGTCGCCATGCGGGTCGAGTTTGACGGCCCGCCGCCGCCCAACCGCCAGCGCTACTTTCGCGCCTACGTGATGTGGCACTACGACGGCCAAGCCTGGGGCGCGGACTTTTCGCGCCGCATGCAAGATGAAACGCTGGAAGTCACGCAGGCCATCCGCTACCGGATTGACATCGAACCCAGCGGACAACGCATCCTGCCGGCGCTGGATGTCGTCATCGCAGCACCGGAGGGCGCACGTCTGCGCCCCGCCCACGAGCTCTTCACCCGCCGCATTGCAACACAACCGGAGCGCTACGAAATGCGCTCCGCCGTGCGTTATCGTCTGCAAGCAACGCTCGATCCGCTCGGGCGCGAACGGGCGCTCGACCTGCCGCCCGACGTCAACCCGCGCAGCCGTGCCCTGGCGCAGGAATGGCGCCAACGCTACGGCAATGACGATGCCGCCATCGTCAACGCCGCCCTCGCCCTGGTCCGCGACGGCGGCTTCAGCTACACGCTGGCGCCGGCACCGCTCGGGCGCAACCGTATCGACGACTTTCTGTTCAACGTCCGCGAAGGCTTTTGCGAACACTACGCCGCCAGCTTCGCCTTTCTGATGCGTGCCGCCGGTGTGCCGGCACGGGTGGTCACTGGCTTTCAGGGCGGTGACTGGAACGCGCTCGGCAACTACCTGCTGGTCCGCTACTCAGACGCGCACGCCTGGGATGAGGTGTGGCTGGCCGGACGCGGCTGGGTGCGCGTCGACCCGACCGCCGCCGTCCGCCCGGAGCGTGTCAGCCTTGGTGCCGCCGCCGCCGCGGGTGACAGCGCAGCCTGGTACCAATCCGGCTGGCGCCGCGCCCTGGCCAATCGCTGGGACCTGGTCAATCGCTGGTGGAGTGACACGGTGATCGGCTTCAACGCGCTGCGTCAACGCGGCCTGCTGACGCCGCTCGGAATTCGTCAAGCGGATGTCGGGCACCTGACGATGGCACTGGCGGCCGGCTGCATCCTGCTGTTGCTGCTCGCCAGCGCGTTGGTGCTGCGCCAGCCGCGCGCACATGATCCCTTGCAACGCGCCCAGCGGGATCTGGAACGGTGGCTGGCGCGCCATGGCATTCGACGCGCGCCGCAGGAAGGCCCACGCGACTTTTTTGCGCGCGCGGCCGCCACATTGCCAAGCGTCGCAGGTCAACTTGACGCCCTGTCTGCGCGTTATCTCAGCTTGCGGTATGCCCAAGCTGTCGCGTTGCCAAACGAGGTTGCCGCCTACCGGCGCCAAGTGCAGGAATTTCGGCGCCACGCTGTGGTCAAATGACTGTTGTGCTCCGGGACACGGGTTCCGGCAAACCTTTTGGAGGCTTTATGTGGAAGTCCTTGTTGGCAGGTGGTGCGGCGCTGGCGTTGGCGGCATGCGCGACGGTACCGAAGCCACTCGCGGGTCAGTTTCAGAATATTGCACCCGCCAATGCGGCCAACGCCAACGGCACTCCGGTCCGCTGGGGCGGCCAGATTGTCGAAACCGCGCCCGGCCCGCACGAAACCTGCATTTACGCGCTGGCGCGCCCGCTCGACCGCAGCGCGCGCCCCAGCCCGCGCGGCGACAGCCTCGGCCGCTTCGTGGCCTGCCATGCAGGCTTTTACGACCCGGAAATCTTTGCCAAGGGCCGCGAGATCACGGTGACCGGCACACTGGACGGCACCATCACCCGCAAGGTGGGTGATTTCGACTATCCCTACCCCAAGATCGCCGCCAGCAACATATTCCTGTGGCCTTTGCCACAAACGCGTCCAGCCGGCATGTACGACCCGTACTTCTACGACCCGTTCTGGGGGCCCCGCTTCTACGACCCGTTCTGGAACCTGCCGCCGCGCGTGATCATCGTCAAGCCGGCACCGAAGCCGACCGGCGGCAAGTAAGCGCGCACGTCAGCCCGGCGGCCAGTGCATCGCGCGGCCGCCGAGCAGGTGCAGGTGCAGGTGGAAAACCGTCTGGCCGCCGTCGCCGTTGCAGTTGATCACGCAGCGATAACCCTGCTCCGAAAAGCCTTCGGCGCGCGCGTAGGCCGCCGCAGCCAGCAACAGCTTGCCCAGCAAGAGCGCGTCCGCCGCGGTTGCCTGATCCAGCGTGGCGATCGGCTTCTTGGGGATGAACAGCACATGCGTGGGTGCTTGTGCGTTGATGTCGCGGAAGGCCAGCACCGCGTCGTCCTCGTAGACGATGTCGGCGGGGATTTCACGCTGGATGATCTTGTCGAAAATGGTGGCCATGTCGGTGTCGGGATTCCGATTGCGGGATACGCCAGGCAGCTTAGCCGATCCGGATTCACTCCAGCGCCTGACGGCCGCCGAAAGCGTGCGCCAAGGTGTTGCGATCCACATACTCAAGTTCACCGCCCAGCGGCACGCCATGCGCAAGCCGGGTCGGTCTGACGTTGGCGTCACGCGCCAGTTGGGCAAGATAGTGCGCGGTCGCCTCGCCCTCGACGGTGGGATTGGTGGCGATGATCAACTCCTTCACCTCGCCTTCGTCGAGCCGCCGTTGCAGCAGATCAAGGCCCAGTTCGGCCGGACCCAAACCATCCAGCGGTGACAAGCGCCCCAGCAGCACGAAATAGCGACCGCGATACCCGGTCGCCTGCTCGATGGCTGCCAGATCGGACGGTGTTTCCACCACGCACAAGAGCTGCACATCGCGGCTGGCGCTGCCACACAGAGTGCAGATTGCATCCTCGCTGAAATTGCGACACTGGCTGCAATTGCCGACCTTCTCCATGGCCAACTCCAGTGCGGCCGCCAGCCGTCGGCCACCGTCGCGGTCGCGCTCCAGCAACTGCAAGGCCATGCGCTGCGCGCTCTTGGCACCGACGCCCGGCAAACAGCGCAGGGCATCGATCAATTCAGCGAGAAGCGGGGATGCGGAAGTCATTCAGGGGTTCGATATTGGCGATACGGGATTGGGCATGCAGGCCGCGAAGCATTCGGGCACATCGTGCGCATGTTTACGGCCCGAATCACGAATCCCGAATCACAGCTCTCAAAACGGCAATTTCATGCCCGGCGGCAGGTTCATGCCGGAGGTAACGCCACCCAGTTTTTCCTTGCTGGTGGCCGCTACCTTGTTGACGGCATCGTTGACCGCAGCAGCGATCAGATCTTCCGCCATTTCCGGGTCATCGACCAGCAGCTTGCGGTCGATGCTGACACGCCGCACTTCGTGTGCGCCCGTCATCACCACGCTCACCAGGCCACCACCCGCGGCGCCGGTGACCTCCAGCTTGGCGATCTCCTCTTGCGCGCGCTGCATCTGTTCCTGCATCCGCTGCGCCTGTTGCATCAATTGCCCAATCTGTCCACGCATTGCTCAATCCTCGTGTCGTATCGATTCGGGCACCACGCGGGCACCCAGTTCCTGTTGCATGCGCCGCAGCAGCGGATCATCGTCCAGGGTCTGCTCGGCTTCGGCCTGACGGGTGACGCGCACCTGCTCGCGGCGCGTTGCCACCGTGTCGGAAACCGCCGCGTCACTGACGCAACGCAGCTTGATCGGCTGGCCGGTCAGTTCGGCCACCCGTTGCTCCATTTTCTTCAGCATCGGCTCGATCGCCAACTGCATGTGCTCGGGACGCAGCAGCAAAGTCCATTGCACGCCCTCGATGGCACCCAGTGTCGCGTTCTGCGCCAGTTGCCCCAGCGGCCCGGCGAACACGCCTTGCTCCACCAATTGGCGCCAGTCTTCCGCATTGCGAATCTCGACGCGCGCGACAGCGGCGGGCGGCGGGCTCGGGGCGACCGCAGGCTCCGGCACTGATGGCCGCGCTGGCGCGGCAGCCGCCGCCCCACCCGTTGCGGGTGGAGACATGCGTGCTGCTACCGCCACCTTGCCGGTGGATGCCAGCAGCTCGGCGTCCGTCGCCGGACGAAACGCCAGCATCCGCAACAGGCACATTTCAAAACCACTGCGCGCATCCGGCGCCAGCGGCAAATCGCGTCGGCCCAGCCCTGCCAACTGGTAGAAAAGCTGCACTTCTTCAGCATCGAGTTGGCCCGCCAGCACCGTCAATTCGGCACTGTCATCCAACTCCAGCCCCGGCACCAACTGGATCAGCTGGATGCGATGCAGCGCCTGTGCGAGCTGGTCCAGGACCCCACCGAAATCCGGCGCAAACTCGGCAATCCGCGCCGCCTCATCCAGCAACGCCCGGCCATCCCCGGCCGCCAGTGCCTGCAACAAGGCCAGCACGTTGCTCTGCGCCACACTGCCCAGCATGGCGCGGGTTTCATCCGCCTTGAGCGAACCGCCACCGTAGGCAATGGCCTGATCCAGCAATGACAATCCATCGCGCAGCGAGCCATCGGCGGCCCGCGCCAGTTCGGCAATGGCGGCGTCATCAAACGCAATGCCCTCGGCCGCGAGGATGTGCCGCATCTGACCCGCGATCTGCTGCGGCAACAGCCGTTTCAGGCTGAACTTCAGGCAGCGCGACAGCACCGTCATCGGCAATTTCTGCGGATCCGTGGTCGCCAGCAGAAACTTCACATGCGGCGGCGGCTCCTCCAGCGTCTTCAACAAGGCGTTGAAGGCGCTCTTCGAGAGCATGTGTACTTCGTCCACCAGATACACCTTGTAGCGGCCCCGACTGGGTGCGTACTGGGCGTTTTCAATCACCTCGCGCACATCGTCCACGCCGGTGTTGCTGGCCGCGTCAATTTCCAGCAGATCCACAAAGCGCCCGGCATCCACGGCCGTGCACACCGCACACTCGCCGCACGGCTCGGCCGACTGGCCGCGCTCGCAATTGATCGACTTGGCGAAAATGCGCGCGATGGTGGTCTTGCCGACACCGCGGGTGCCGGTGAAAAGATAGGCGTGATGGGTGCGGTCGGCCTCCAGCGCGTTGCTGAGCGCCCGCACCACGTGTTCCTGACCGACCAGTTCGGCAAACTTCTTCGGCCGCCACTTGCGAGCCAGTACCTGATAAGACATGGACATTACCTTGGGGCGAATGCCGATTGTGCCAAGTCTGGCCACGCCGCGCATTAGCCGCATCCACCCAGAACCGCGTTGCTTGTCCAAAACGGCAACGCCCGTGTAAACTAGGCGGCTTGCTGTCTTGCCGTATCATCGTCACGATCCGGCGACGAGCGCTCCAAGGATGGATAACAACGCGTTTTGCAGGTCCCGGAGAGGTGTCCGAGTGGTCGCGGCGGACACGCTTCAGGCAGATGCCTTGAATGGCATCTGCCGTGCCCGTCGAGGGTGAGGCATGGATGCCGAACGGCGACAGTTCCAAGGATGGATGACAACGAGTTTTGCAGGTCCCGGAGAGGTGTCCGAGTGGTTGAAGGAGCACGCCTGGAAAGTGTGTATACGGCTTATCCCCGTATCGCGGGTTCGAATCCCGCCCTCTCCGCCAATTTCAAGTAATACAATCAGTTGCAGGGCGGGCTTCGAACCCGCGAAATCAGGAATGACGGTTCGACCAATTCGTCTGGAACGAATTGGGACAACCGAAGGTTGGCCCCGAGCGAAAGCGAGGGGTGAGGCGCAGGATGCGCCGAACCATCCGCCCTCTCCGCCAATTTCAAGTAATACAATCAGTTGCAGGGCGGGCTTCCAACCCGCGAAATCAGGAATGACGGTTCGACCAATTCGTCTGGAACGAATTGGGACAACCGAAGGT
>DASSXP010000355.1:0-2370 GCA_035703755.1 Rhodanobacteraceae bacterium
CAGCCGATCGGCGTTGTATTCCTCATCGATATATTCGATGTAACGCTGACGCTCATCCTCCGACGCGGCGTAGCACACGTCGTAAATATTGAAGCTCAGCGACTTGGTGAGGTTATTGAAGCCCTGGAGCTTCAGGCGCGGTAGCGGCTTGACCACGTCAGGCATTTCCGAAGTTGACCCATGCGAAGCGTGCAATTATGCGCCATGCTAGCGGAATCCGCATGGCGTTTGCCCGCCATCACAGTTCCGCCTAAGCTAGGCCACCCCCTTGACAGATACGAAATGAGCAGTCCTGCAATCAAACCCGTCATGCCTCGCTCGTCCAACCCACTGGGTGCGGACGCCGCCACCATTGAACGCTTCATCAGCAATTGTCACCGCCGTAAGTATCCAGCGCGGACAGATGTGTTCCACCCCGGCGACAACGCGGACACGTTGTACTACATCATCTCCGGCTCGGTCAGCGTGATTGCACGCGAGGACGACGACCGCGAGTTGGTGCTGGGCTATGTTGGCGCTGGCGAATTTGTCGGCGAAATGGGCCTCTTCGTAGAGTCGGAACAACGTGGCGTCGCAATGCGTACCCGCACCCCTTGCGAACTCGCCGAAGTCAGCTACGAGCGTTTACTGACGGTCTTGGCTGCGCAGGCCAACGACGCCACCCGCCTGCTGTATTCCATCGGCGCGCAACTCAGCGAGCGACTGCTGCACACCAGCCGTAAAGCTGGCCGGCTGGCGTTCCTCGATGTGTCCGACCGCATCTATCGCACCCTGTTTGACCTCGCCAAGGAGCCGGATGCGATGAGCCATCCGCAAGGCACCCAGTTGCGCGTCTCGCGGCAGGAGTTGGCACGGCTGGTCGGTTGTTCACGCGAAATGGCCGGCCGCGTGCTGAAGAAGTTGCAAATTGACGGCAAATTGCATGCCCGCGGCAAGACCGTGGTTGTGTACGGCACCCGTTGAGGCGTAACCGCGATGAGTCAAGCATTCTCCCCGGCCCATCGCCCCACCGACATCGATCTGCGCAACGCGATGCCGGCCGATGCCGACGACGTTGCCCAGCTGCTATCTGAGCTGGGCTATCCGTGCGACCTCGCCGACGCCATCGAGCGTATCAGCGCGATCCTTGGCAATGATCGTCAAGCCTTGGTGCTGGCCCGCCGCAACGGCCGGGTCTGCGGATTAGTCGCATTAGATTTCATGTATTACCTGCCGCTGGGTACCACCACCTGCCGGGTCACCGCGCTGGTGGTGATGGCGGATGCGCAGGGCAGTGGGATCGGCCGCGCCCTGTTGAAGGAAGCCGAACATCGCGCCCGCGCTAGCGGCGCAGCGCGAATTGAGCTGACTTCCGGCTCGCAGCGCAGCGAGGCGCATGCGTTCTATCGGGCCTGCGGCTATCGCGACAGTTCGGTTCGATTTGTGAAGCCGCTAGGCGCGGCGTGAACTCAGCTACGTCGGTGCGTCGCCGCTACGGCCCGGGCAACCCCAGTTGAGAATGGGCGTCCCCGTCGGCAGCACGCGTTTGAACATCGCCACCCTCGACGGCTTCGGGTTCACCACTACCGGCCTTATCGCAGCCTGCAACAGCGGCAAATCAGCGCTGCTATCGGAAT
This sequence comes from Rhodanobacteraceae bacterium, assembly GCA_035703755.1. Lineage (GTDB taxonomy): Bacteria > Pseudomonadota > Gammaproteobacteria > Xanthomonadales > Rhodanobacteraceae > DASSBG01. The sequence goes on from DASSXP010000355.1 coordinate 1,617, forward strand.
AGGCACACGCGACTGCCTGCGTATAGCCAGCATCGCGCAGCATCGTCATCTTCATCGCATGATGGCAATGCCGCAGCACGCCCAGCGCGCCGCATTTCGGCCCAACCAACGTGCCCAGCACCGGCACATCCGCGTGCCCCGCAAACGCCAGAATTGCCCGCGCCAATGCCGGCGGCGCACCCGTTGCCACCACCACCAAATCACCGGCGTCGCGATGCTGGCGAAACACCTCCAGCGCGACCGGCAACAGCCGCGCCCGGATCGCGTCGGCATGGAGTTCGACATAGCGCTCGATCAATCCATCCAGCTCGCGCACACGCGGCACGCCAACGCTGCCGACCCAAACGAATGCAGAGATGCCCGCACGTCGGGTTGGCAAAAACGCCAGCATCGGGCCGGCAATCGGCGCGATCAGCAGCGCCAATAATTGACGCCACCAGCGCCGCTCGATCAACCACTTGAACAGGTGACTGCCGGAGTCGCCGTCGTACAGGGTGTGGTCGAAATCGAATACCACCAGTGACGCCGTGTGCGGCAATGGCTCGCTCATGCAAATAGCTCACGCAGCGCAACGCCCGGATCCGGCTGGCGCATCAACGCCTCGCCAACCAAGAAGGCATGCACGCCAGCGCCGCGCATCAGCGCCACGTCATCGCGATGGAGGATGCCGCTTTCGGTCACCAGCACACGGTCTGTCGGCACCGCCGACTTCAGCTCCAGCGTGGTCTGCAACGACACCTCGAAGCTACGCAGG
>DASSXP010000255.1:0-3386 GCA_035703755.1 Rhodanobacteraceae bacterium
ACAAACACCCGTTCGACCGGATCGTGCTCCCGGATGACCCGGAGCGGTTCATCCATGTGCCGACCACGACCGGGAAAAGCGCCATCGAGCGATTGCCCGCCGTGCGCTACTCGCTGGCCGACATTGGCGTTGCGGTATCGACCGGGCCGGTCGTCGATTTCCGGCTGAAAGCGCACCTGCGCGACATGCCCGAGCCGGGCACCGTGCCCCTGATCTACCCCGGCCACTTGAGCATGACCGGCGCCATCTGGCCCGTGGCGGGCTTGAAGAAGCCCAACGCGATCCTGCGCAACGACGAGACGGAAAAGTGGCTATACCCGAACGGATTTTATTGCGTGGTTCGTCGCTTCTCATCGAAGGAGGAAAAGCGCCGCGTGGTGGCAAGCGTGGTTGATCCGGCCGCCTTTGGCGATCATTCCGTGCTGGGCTTCGAGAACCACATGAACCTGTTTCACGAGAACAAACGCGGCTTGCCCGAAGCGTTGGCCCGTGGGCTGGCCGTGTTCCTGAACACGACCGCGGTCGATGAGCATTTCCGGCGCTTCAACGGCCATACACAGGTTAATGCAACCGACCTCAAGCGGATGAAGTACCCGAGCCGTGACACCCTGACCAAGCTTGGCAAGTGGGCCATGCAGCAAGGAACGCTCACGCAAGAACAGATCGACGCCAAGCTGGGAACCCTGGCCGCATGAACAACCCAAACGACCATATCGACGCAGCACGGTTTCCCTGGGCCTGCCACGAGCGCAGCAGAACGAGCGCTCCGCCCTGTGCCTGCTGGCCCTTCTGAACCTCACGCCGGGCAAGACATGGGCCGCCGATGCGGAGGCTCCACTGACGGGCATCACGCCCATCATGGATTGGGCGCGGGAGCACTATGGCAAAGAGTACGCGCCCAACACCCGCGAGACATTCCGCCGCCGGTCCATGCACCAGTTCTGCGACGCGGGCGTGGCCCTCTACAACCCGGACAAGCCCGACCGCCCGGTGAACAGCCCGAGGGCGGTTTATCAGATCGAACCCGCCGCGCTGACCCTGCTGCGCACCTTCGGTACCCCGGCATGGCATGACAGCCTCGCCGCCTATCTGACCGAGCGTGAAACGCTGGTTGCCCGCTACGCCAAGGAGCGTGAGCAAAACCGCATCCCGGTTGAGATTGCAGCGGGCCAGCAAATTACTCTCAGCCCCGGCGAGCACAGTGAACTGATCCGGGCCATCATTGAGGACTTCGCCCCGCGCTTTGCACCGGGTAGCGTGCTGGTCTATGCCGGTGATACCGGCGACAAGTGGGGCTACTTCGATGCCGCTCTGCTGGCCGGGCTGGGTGTCAATGTGGATTCACACGGCAAGATGCCCGACGTGGTGTTGCATTTCACCGCAAAAAACTGGCTGCTGCTGGTGGAGTCGGTTACCAGCCACGGGCCGGTCGATGGGAAGCGGCACGTCGAGCTTGCCAAGCTGTTTGCCGGGTCGACGGCCGGGCTTGTTTATGTGACCGCATTTCCGAACCGCGCCATCATGGGCCGTTACCTTGGCGAAATCGCCTGGGAAACCGAGGTGTGGGTGGCCGATGCGTCATCGCATTTGATTCACTTCAACGGCGATCGATTCCTCGGCCCATATCAAGCGCCCTGAGCCGGATTCCAAGACGGTCGGTTGCGGCAACGTTGAGTCGGTTGTTGGCGCACTCGGCTGGGTCTGACAGGTTCGGGTGAGGCGAATGACGTTTGGCGCGGTCAACTGCCGTCGAAGCCGTTGTGGAAGATCGAGTCGAAGTTGGCGGGTGGCAGGTCGGTGCCCTGGAAGATGCCGAGCGGGCTGTAGCCGCTGTAACCGGGGAAGGCGTAGTAGATGTTGGGATTGCCGAGGCGGCGGATCAGTGCTTCGGAGAACACGCGGCGATAGTCGGTGGTGACGGCGACATCGGTGCCTTGATACAGCTGGTTGTTGGCGAGGCCGGGGAAGGTGCCGTAGACCTGACCACCATTGACGGCGCCACCCAGCGCCAGCATCACGTTGCCGTAGCCGTGGTCGGTGCCGCTGTCGGAGTTTTCCAGTACGCGGCGGCCGAATTCGCTGACTACGATCACGCTGACCTTGCTCATGAAGTTGCCGGTCGGGTCGCTGGCGAGATCGGTGTAGAACGCGCTCAGGCCCGCGGACAGGCTTTCGACTTGATTGCCGAACCAGTCGTAGCTTTGGCTCGGGTTGCCCTGGCTGACGTGGGTATCCCAGTTGCCGAGGTCGATGGTGACGGCACGCAGGCCGAGCTGGAGCTTGATCAGCTGCGCGACGTTGCGTAGTTGCTCGCCGAAGTCGCCGTTGTCGGCGAGATCGTAGTTGGCGCCACCACTGGGTTGGTAACCGGCCGGATGGTCGACGTCGCGCAGTTCGAAATTGATCGGGCGCAGCAAGGCCAGTGAATCCAGGGTCTTGCGTCCGGCCGTGTGCAGGGCGCTGCTGCCATTGGCCCAGAAGGCATTCAGGCGGCTGACTGCACCCACTTGGCCGTAGTTCGAGTCGTCGTCCTCCCAGCTCCAGTGGAATCCGTCGAGGCGGAAATCGTCGCCGCTGGCCATGGTGAGCGCTTGCGCGCTGCCGAGCAGGCTGCTGGCGGTGCTGTCGCCCATCGAGATGGCGGGCAGCAGGGTGCCGCCGGGCAAGCCGGCGCTGGCAAGGTGGCGGCTGAGCCAGCCGATGCCGGAATTGTTGTTGCCGCCGGCGCCGAATTCGAGGTTCATTTGCGCTTCGAAATGGCTGCGTACCACCGGATCCGGGGCCATCTGGCCGGCGGCAACGACGAACGCGGCGTGGCCGGCCTGGTACAAGTCGTGCAGGCCGCTGGCGCGCGGGTGCAAGGCCCAGGTGCTGTTGTTCAGCGCCAGCGCGGCGCCGGTGCCGCTGGTCGGCACGCGGGTGCCGCTGCGGTTGATCTCGTAGTCGGCGCGGTACGGGCTGTTGCTGCCCGGTGGCAGCAGGCTCAGCCCGTCCATGGCGCCGCGCAGGAATACCACCACCAAGGTGTCATCGCTGGCCGCAGTGGCGTGGGCAGCGGAGAAATAGCCCATTGCGCGGCTGCCGATACCAACACCGACGGCGGTGCAGCAGCAGCCCTTGAGAAAATCACGGCGATTGAAGGTCATGGGGTACTCCTAGCGCCGCAGGAATTCGGGTGAGCACAACAGCAGGGCCACGGTGGTGCGCAGCCGGGCGATGGTGTAATGGCGGGACAGGTCGTTGCTGTGCCAGGTGCCGGTGTGCGTGGGCTGGCCCTGGTTGTTGGTGTCGTCGCTGATCAAATCAAGCGGGTCGGTCGCCAGCGCGTTCTGGCGCAGGAAGTCGACGGCGAGGTCGCGTGTGGGCTGCGGCCGGTAACCCAGCAC
>DASSXP010000011.1:0-11313 GCA_035703755.1 Rhodanobacteraceae bacterium
CGGCCGAAGGCCGCTCCTACCGGTTACTTCTTGCCCTTCAGGCCCGCGGCCGAACGCAGCGCGTCGGCGCGGTCGCTCTTCTCCCAGGAGAAGGCCGTGGCGTTGACGGTTTCGCCGGCGCCGTTGAGGTAGCTGAAGTCCTTCGGCTTGCGGCCGAAGTGGCCGTAGGCCGCGGTCTGCTGGTACATCGGGTGGATCAGGTCCAGCATCTTGATGATGCCGTACGGACGCAGGTCGAAGTGCTTGCGGATCAGCTTCTCGATCTGCTCGTCCGGGATCTTGCCGGTGCCGAAGGTGGTGACCGAGATCGAGGTCGGTTCGGCCACGCCGATGGCGTAGGAAACCTGCACCTCGCACTTGTCGGCCAGGCCGGCGGCGACGATGTTCTTGGCCACGTAACGCGCGGCGTAGGCGGCCGAACGGTCGACCTTGGACGGATCCTTGCCCGAGAACGCGCCACCACCGTGACGGGCCCAGCCGCCGTAGGTGTCGACGATGATCTTGCGACCGGTCAGGCCGCAGTCGCCGACCGGACCACCGATCACGAACTTGCCGGTCGGGTTGATGTGGAACTTGGTGCCCTTGTGCAGCCACTTGGCCGGCAGCACCGGCTTCAGGATCAGTTCGCGCACGCCTTCGATCAGCTCCTTCTGCCTGACGCCCGGATCGTGCTGGGTCGACAACACCACGGCATCGATGCCGACCGCCTTGCCGTTGTCGTAGCGCAGCGTGACCTGGCTCTTGGCGTCCGGACGCAGCCACGGCAGTGGCGAGTTCTTCTTCTTGCGCACCTTGGCCTGCTGCTCGACCAGGCGGTGCGAGAAGTGGATCGCGGCCGGCATGAAGGTCCGGGTCTCGTTGGTGGCGTAGCCGAACATCAGGCCCTGGTCGCCGGCGCCCTGGTCCTCGGGCTTCTTGCGGTCGACGCCCTGGTTGATGTCGGGTGACTGCTTGCCGATCAGATTGAGCACGCCGCAGGTGGCACCGTCGAAGCCGACGTCCGAGGAGTCGTAGCCGATGTCGACGATGACCTTGCGGGTCAGCGCCTCGAGGTCGATCCACGCGCTGGTGGTGATTTCGCCGGCGACGATGGCGACGCCGGTCTTCACCATCGTTTCGCAAGCCACGCGGGCGCGCTTGTCCTGCAGCAGGATCGCGTCCAGCACGGCATCGGAAATCTGGTCGGCAACTTTGTCCGGATGGCCTTCGGAGACCGACTCGGAGGTGAAGAGGGTGCTGCTCATCGGTTTATATCCTTCCTTGCGGATAGAAAGATGAAAGGTGCGAAATGATACACCGGTTACGCTGGAGGGGACAATTTACGGCGACGGACGTTCAGCCGCCAGGTGGCTAGTCGGTGGCCGGTCGCGTCGATGCGGCCCTTGGTTCGGGTCGCCATCACCCGCGCCCCTTCCATTCAGAGACTGCACGATGGCGACGCGGAACACCACACTGGCCGCACAAGCGGGCTGCGTTTCCCCATCGCGGGGCGGTGCCACGGCCTGCGTCCACGGGGGAGCGACGCCATGCGCACGCAGCGCTACACATCCGCCAGCCGCCTGCCTCGTGCAGCGTGTTGCCGGCATGGATTTTTTGCCGCCTGGACGCCGTTGTTGCGGGCGGCAATGCTGTTTCTGTTGACCGCCGCGCTGGCCGGGCCGGCTGCCGCGGCGGTGTGCCGGGTGGATGCCAACGGCAACGCGACGGCGCCCGATGGCCAGACCTGGGGCACGGCCTTTGCGGACCTGCAAGCCGCGCTGGGCAACCCTGTCTGCGAGGAAATATGGGTGGCACGCGGCGTCTACGTCCCGGTGGTGCCGGCGCTGGCGAGCAGCGTCAGCGATGCGGAACGCCAAGCCAGTTTCGTCATTCCGCCGGGTGTTGCCGTGTACGGTGGCTTCGCCGGCACCGAAACCAGCCGGGACGCCCGCAACCTGGTCGCCAACCCGACCGTGCTGTCCGGTGACATCGACCGCAACGATGCCAACGCCGGTGGCAGTGGCATCGATGACAGCGCTGACGACATCGTTGGTCGCAACAGCTTGCATGTGCTGCGAATGGATGGCGTGAGTGGGGCCAGTGTCGGGACGGACACGGTGCTCGACAGCCTCATCGTCAGCGGCGGCAATGCCGAGTCTCTGAGCGGGTATCCAGTGCCCACGCAGATGGCGGGTGGCGGTCTGTACTGCGATGCCATCGGCGTCGATCCGGGCGATCGCGGCCATGCGTGCAGTCCGCGTCTGAGCAATCTCGAGTTTCGCGGCAATCGCGCTTGGGTCGGCGGCGCGATGGCGTGCATTACCTATTATGGCGATTGTCATCCGCTGCTGGACAACGTGCGCTTCAGCGGCAACGAGGCCGTCGGTGCCGGGGTGCCGTTGGGCGGCGGCGGCCTGCTGGTCTACGACATGGATGGCAGCAGCGCACCGCTGCTGACCGATGTGCTGTTCGTGGACAACCATGCGCTAGGCAACATCAACGGCGGCGGCATGAGCATTTTCAGTGCCGGCGGCGGCCAGGCGTCGTTGACGCGGGTGATCTTCTCTGGCAATAGCGGGCAATCCGGTGGCGGGCTCGCCGTCAATGGACCCAACGCCTTGATCGCCGCGCCGGGGGCCGTGCTCGAAGTGCATCTCTCCGAAGCGCGCTTCATCGACAATCAAGCGGCAGAAGTGCCGGCCGGGCAGACCACCGGTGGCGACGGCAGCGGCGGTGGTCTGCTGTGCATCGACTGCCAACTGACCATTGGCAATGCGAGTTTCCGTGGCAACCGGGCTTCCAGTGGCGGAGCGATCGCCTTGCTGACCGCCTTGAGCGCCACCACCGCCACGCTGGACAATGTCAGCTTTCACGACAATACCGCCAGCAAGTTCGGTGGCGCGATGTCCACCTTGGGCTCGCCCGCGATCTGCCCGCTGCTGAATCACGTCACTTTCCACAACGATCACGCCTCGATGCTGATCCCGCAGACCAGCAGCCTCGAACTGAGTCTCGGTGCCAGCGGCGGTAGCTGTCGCGCCCGCATCGACAACTCGATTGTCTGGAATGACACCGTGCAGGGTGGCAATCGGATCTTCGCCACGTTCACGGCCGTGGATATCGACCACAGCATCGTGACGGACGGTTGCCCGATCGACCTCCTCAACCACAATGCCTGCGACACCGTGCTGAGTGCCGATCCCGCACTGGGCGCGCTGCAGGACAACGGCGGATTCACGCCGACAATGCTGCCTGCAGCGGGCAGTGCGGCACTGGATGCCGCCAGCTGCAGCGGGCCGGCCAGCGATCAGCGTGGCATGCCGCGACCGCAGGGAGCGTCTTGTGACATTGGTGCGGTCGAGCGCGCGCGGGCCACCGCACTGGATGTCGTGGTGACAGGAGCCGGCCGGGTGGACGCCGCGGCGCGGCGCGCAGACTTGCAGCTGGCCGGCGCCATCCGTGCCTGCACGGCGGCCGGTGGCGCGAGCTGCCACGCCGAATTTGCCCAGCAGGCACAAATCGACTTTCGCGCGACTGCGGATCCGCACTGGCATTTCGGGCAATGGGGTGATGCGTGCAGTGGTAGCGACGCCGCAACCAGCCTGACGTTGGGGGCCGACAGCCGCTGTACCGCGCAGTTCGAAATTGATCGTTTCACAGTCAGTGCCAGCGCCGCCGGCGGGCATGGCGCGATCGCCCCGGCGACCCAGCAAGTGCCCTACGATGGCACGGCGGCTTTCACCGTGACGCCGGATGTCGGCTACCACCTTGCCGGATTCTCCGCCGATACCTGCAGCGTGCTCGGCGCTGGCGCGAGTTGGCGTGCGGATCACATCCAGGCCGCGTGTGCGGTCAACGCCAGTTTTGCCATCAACCGCTACACCGTGACCTACCGCGCCGGGGCGCACGGCACGCTCAGTGATCCGACGCCGCAAAGCGTCGAGTACGGTGCTGACGGCATGCGCGTCAGCGCCATCCCCGCGCCGCATTACCACTTCGTGCAATGGAGCGACGGCCGCACGGACAATCCACGGCAGGACACCGATGTCCGCGCCGACATCGATGTGACAGCCGGGTTCGCCATCGACCGGTTTCTCGTCGAGGCGCGGGTCGATGGTGGGCATGGACGCATCGAGCCGGCCACGCAGATGGGGGATTTCGGCGCCCGTCTCCTGTTCACCCTGGTGCCGGACCCGGGCTACAAGGTGACAGATGCCGATGGCTGCGGTGGCGCGCTGGATGGCAACAGCTACCGCACCGGGGCACTGGAAGGCGCCTGCACGGTGACCGCGCGCTTCGTCCGCATCCTGCCGCCCTATCAGGCAGTGCCGGCGCTGGGTCGGCGCGGATTGCTGTGGTTGGCGGGGCTGCTCGTGCTGGCGGCGGGGCTGGCGTGGCGACGCGCGCAAGGTCGCTGACGACGAAGCGTTGCCTCAATTTTGCAGCCACAGTGCCATCAGGCCGGCACGGCTGTTGATGCCGAGGTGGCGATACAGGCCCGTGATGTAGGTGTGCGTGGTGGCACGGGTGAGGCCGAGTTCCCGCGCGATGCCGGCTTCGCTGCGCTCGCTGAGCAGCAGGCGCAGCAGTTTGTGTTGTGACGGGGATAGCGGTTTGTCGGCCAGCAGCAGACCGTGGCTCAGCAGCAATCGGCGGTGGAACCAGACGCTGCCGGCCAGCGTATCGGCAACGGTTTGTGCGTCGCGGGTGGAAAACCGTCGGCGTGGCGCGTAGGTGTCGAACAGCAGGCAGGATTCGCAATCGGCGTTCACCGGCAGCACTGCCCACAGGCGGTCGCGCAGCCCGACCGCTTGATGGAAGGCGCGGTAGTGGGCGGTGGCGCGGAAAGCCTCCAGATCGACGAAACCGTCACGCAGGCGATGTACGCGGAAGCTGCCGGCGGTGCGCATCAACGCCTGCGTCGTGAGTGCCGGGCCGCTGTCTTGTCCGCGCAATGCCTCGCGCACCAGCGCGTCGCGTTGCGGTGTGGCGTGGAGTTGGCGTACCGCGCGGCCGCGCCAGCCGAGCTGACCATCGCGGCGGGCGGCATGGCCGCGCGCCATCCGTACCGCCGCCACCCAGGTCGCGTTGTCGGCCCGCAATGCCGCGCACAATACCGCCATCAAGTGTCGCAGTGCGGCATCGTAATCGGCAGCCGGCAAGCCGGCCAGGGTGTTCCACAGTGCGGTCGAATCGAGGCGGCGCCGATCAGGCGGCATCGGCGAGGCCATCGGTCAGCGCAGCGAAATAGTCACGGGTCAGGCGCCGCTGCTCCTGCGCCGATTCGGCGCGGTTCACCACCTGGCGGAAGGCGGCGTTCTCGGGCCGGTCTTTGGCGTACCAGCCCAAGTGCTTGCGGGCGATGCGTACGCCCATCAATTCGCCGTAGAAATCATGCAGGTGGTCGAGGTGGTCGAGCAGAATGGCGGCCACCTCGGCCGGGCCGGGTTCGGCCAGTTTCTCACCCGTGGCGAGGTAGTGGGCGACTTCGCGGAAGATCCACGGTCGGCCTTGCGCGCCACGGCCGATCATCACCGCGTCGGCGCCGGTGGTGGCGAGCACCTGGCGGGCGCGTTCCGGGGTGGCCACGTCGCCGTTGGCGAGGACTGGGATGCGCACGCTGGCTTTCACGGCGGCGATGGTCGCGTACTCGGCTTCGCCCTCGTACTTGTCGGCGCGGGTGCGCCCGTGTACCGCGAGCGCTTTGATGCCGGCGTCTTCGGCGATGCGGGCAATGGTGAGGGCGTTCTTGTGCTGGTGATCCCAGCCGGTGCGCATCTTCAGCGTGACCGGTATGTCCACCGCCTTGACCACGGCCGCGCAGATGCGCGCGACCAGCGCTTCGTCCTGCATCAAGGCGGAGCCGGCCCACACGTTGCAGACTTTCTTCGCCGGGCAGCCCATGTTGATGTCGATGATGGCCGCGCCATTGTCGGCGTTGTAGCGGGCGGCGTCGGCCAGCGCGAGTGGGTCGGCGCCGGCAATCTGCACGATCACCGGCTCCGGCTCGCCGGCGTGATCCATTCGGTGCAGCGATTTGCGGCTGCTCCACAGGCGCGGGTCGGAGGCGGTCATTTCCGATACCGCCATACCGGCGCCGAGGCGTTTGCACAACAAGCGAAACGGCTTGTCGGTGACGCCGGCCATCGGTGCCAGCACCACCGGCGGATCGATCCGGTGCGGGCCGATGATCAGGCTCATGGCGGTTTGGGTTGGGTCAGACGGATTTCGTAAAGGCGTGGCCAGCGCTTGCCGGTGACGAACAGGCGCTTGCCCTTGGCGTCCCAGGCGATGCCGTTCAGCACATCGTTGGCCGGGTCGCGGCTGTCCGTGGGCGCGAGGCCGCTCAGGTCGATGAAGCCGACGATGTGGCCGCTGGCCGGGTCGATGCGGGCGATGCGGTTGGTGAGCCAGATATTGGCGTAGATCTCGCCATCGACCCATTCCAGCTCATTGAGATTGCCGACCGCGTGGCCATCCCAGGTGACCGCAATGGAACCGGTCTGCCGGAGCGTTTTCGGGTCGAGGATGCGGATCGTGCCGCTGCCGTCGCTCATGTAGAGGTGCGTGTCGTCGCGGGTCAGCGCCCAGCCTTCGCCGGGATAGTGGAACTGGCCCAGCTTCTTGAAACTTTTGAGGTCGTAGATGAAACCCGTGCCGTTGCGCCAGGTGAGCTCGTACAGTTTGTCCTTCCAGGCCACGATGCCTTCGCCGTAGTACGGTGGCGGCAGGCGCTTTATCTGCACCACTTCACCCGTCTTGAGGTCGACCTTGCGGATGCTGGATTGGCCGATCTCGCCGGTGGACTCGTACAGGTGGCCGTCCAGCCAGAACAGGCCTTCGGTGTAGGCGCCGGTGTCGTGCGGATAGCTTTTGACCACGTTGTAGCCGTACACCGGCACGTCGCCGGCGCGGACCGGCGCGCTGGCGGCAAGGGTCAGCAGAAGGGCGAGGAGTGCGTGTTTCATGTGCGCATGATCCCATGGCCGGCGGGGCTTGTCGAAAACCGCTGGCGCGTTTGCGCGCAAGGCCGGCGGCGACTAGCATCACCGCATTCTTGGCAGTGCGAATCGGCATGGCAGTCCCCGGGGTTCAGGCATTCTTCGACGCCGCCACCAGCAGCTTCAGCTACGTGGTGTGGGACGGTGGCAGCGGTCGCGCCGCAGTCATCGACCCGGTGCTCGACTTCGACGCCTCTGCTGCGCGCACCGCCAGCGTCGGCGCGGATCGGATCGTGGCTTTCGTGCGCGAGCGCGGCTTGGCGCTGGACTGGGTGCTGGAGACCCATGTCCACGCCGATCACCTGTCCGCGGCGCAGCACATCAAATCCTCATTGGGCGGTCGCACCGGTATCGGCGGTCACGTTACGGCGGTGCAGAAGACCTTCGGCGCGCTGTTCAATGCCGGCCCCGGATTTGCCCGCGATGGCAGCCAGTTTGATCATCTGTTCGCCGACGATGAAGCATTTCTGGTCGGCGATATCGAGGCGCTGGCGCTGGCCACCCCCGGCCACACGCCAGCCTGCGTCAGCTACCTGATCGGCGATGCGCTGTTCGTCGGCGACACCTTGTTCATGCCCGACTACGGCAGCGCCCGCTGCGATTTTCCGGGCGGCGATGCACGCACGTTGTATCGCTCGGTGCAAAAGCTCTACGCCTTGCCGGAATCGACGCGGATGTTTCTTTGCCACGACTACAAGGCGCCCGGCCGCGACGCGTACGTGAGCGAGACCACGGTCGGCGCCCAGCGTGCCGGCAATCTGCACATTCGCGCCGGTGTCAGTGAGGCGGATTTCGTGGCGTTGCGCGAATCACGCGACGCCACGCTGTCCGCGCCGCGGCTGTTGTTGCCATCGGTGCAGGTCAACATGCGCGCGGGCCGGTTGCCTGCGGTTGAAGACAACGGTGTGGCCTACCTCAAATTGCCACTGAACCAGGTGTAGCCACGGCGCGCGGCGTCGCCGATTGCGGCCACCAGCGGCGGCAGGCCGTGACGCCGGTATCATGCGCGGCGTCATGCACGATTCGAATCCCACATCTCAACTGCGCGCGCTGGAAGCGTCGCTGGCCGACGTTTGCAGCCGCGATCGCGGCCGCCTGATCGGGCGCCTGCGGGCGTTGCGCAAGGGCCGTGTGCCGGCGCTGGATCGGCTGGCGGCGCTGGCCGCTGATATGCAGGCATCCAGTGCCCGGCGGGCTGCGCGGGCGGCCGCCAAGCCGGCGCTCCGGCTCGACGAGGCGCTGCCGATCAGCGCCAAGGCGACCGAGATCATCGAGCTGATCCGCCGTCATCCGGTGGTGGTGGTGGCCGGCGAGACCGGCTCCGGCAAGACCACGCAACTGCCCAAGCTGTGCCTTGCCGCTGGCCGTGGTGAAGCCGGCCTGATCGGCTGCACCCAGCCGCGGCGGCTGGCGGCGCGCGCGGTGGCGCGGCGTGTGGCGGAAGAGCTCGGCACCACGGTCGGCGACAAGGTCGGCTTTCAGGTGCGTTTCACCGAGCAGGTCGGCGACAACGCCCTGATCAAGTTCATGACCGACGGCATTCTGCTGGCCGAAACGCAGTCCGATCCCTGGCTCAGCGCCTACGACACGCTGATTATTGACGAGGCTCACGAACGCAGTCTCAATATCGATTTTTTGCTCGGCTACCTCAAGCAGTTGCTGCTGCGGCGGCCCGATCTGAAGCTGATTGTCACCTCGGCGACCATCGACACCGCCCGTTTTGCCGCGCACTTCAATGACGCGCCGGTGGTGGCGGTGGAAGGGCGGGCCTATCCGGTGGAGCTGCGCTGGCGGCCAGTGTCGGATGACCGCGAAGCGCGGGTGACGGCCGGCAGCGCCGAGCACGTGGCGCTGGCGCTGGATGAGCTCAGCAGCGAGGACCCGCAGGGCGATGTGCTGGTGTTTTTGCCCGGTGAGCGGGAAATCCACGACGCCCATCGGCTATTGTCTCGCCGCCAGTACCGGCACACCGAAATCCTGCCGCTGTACGCGCGCCTGTCCGCCAAGGAGCAGGATCGCGTGTTCAAGCCCGGCCCGGCCCGGCGCGTGGTGCTGGCCACCAATGTGGCCGAAACCTCCTTGACGGTACCGCGTATCCGCTACGTGATCGACACCGGCCATGCACGGGTCAAGCGCTACAGCCAGCGCAGCCAGATCGAGCGGCTGTACGTGGAGCCGGTGTCGCAGGCGGCGGCCGACCAGCGCAAGGGCCGCTGCGGTCGCGTCGGGCCGGGGGTCTGCGTGCGGCTCTTTGATGAAACGGATTTCGCCGCGCGTCCGCGCTACACCGACCCGGAACTGCTGCGCTCCTCGCTTGCCAACGTGATCTTGCGCATGCTGTCCTTGAAACTGGGCGAGGTGGAGGATTTCCCGTTTCTCGATGCGCCGGAACCGCGCGCGGTGGCGGACGGCTATCGCCGGCTGGCGGAGATTTCCGCCATCGACGACCAGCGCCGCTTGACCGCGATCGGCCGTGAGCTGGCGCGCTGGCCGATCGACGCACAGTTGGCGCGCATGCTGGTCGAAGCGGCGCATTTGGGTGTGCTCGACGAGCTACTGGTGCTGGCCGCGTTTCTGAGCATCCAGGACCCGCGCGAGCGGCCCGCCGACGCGCGCCAGCAGGCCGATCAAGCGCATGCCGTGTTCGCCGACCAAAAGTCGGACTTCGTCGGCATCCTGAACCTGTGGCAGGCCTATACCGCCGCACACGAGGACTTGACCCAATCGAAACTGCGCGATTGGTGTGCGCGGCATTTTCTCAATTTCATGCGCATGCGCGAGTGGCGCGAATTGCACCGGCAGTTGCGCTTGGTTACCGGCAAACCGGGGCCCGGGCATGGCGATGCGACCGCGGGGAAGGGCGCCACGCCCGCCGTGGCAGGCCGCCGTGACGCCGTCAATCAATCCCTTGCCGATGCCCCTTCTGCAATTGCCGCCGACAGCTTCGAGGCGGTCCATCGCAGTCTGTTGTCCGGCTTGCCGACGCAGGTGGCGCGCAAGGACGACAAAGGGGTCTACCGCGGAACCCGCGAGCGGCGCTTGCAGGTGTTTCCGGGTTCGGCGCTGGCCAAGTCGCCGCCCAACTGGTTGTTCGCGGCACAAATCCTCGATGTCGGCGGCAAGGTCTGGGGCATGCTGTGCGCACGCATCGAGCCGCGTTGGATCGAGCAGCAGGCGGTGCACCTGGTGCGCGTCAATTGCCGCGATGCCCATTGGGATCGCCAGCGCGGGCAGGTGGTGGCGTTCGAACAGGTGTCGCTGTTCGGGCTGGTCCTGGTCGAGCAGCGCGCGGTCAGCTTTCAGCGCCAGGACCCGGCGTTGGCGCATCGCTTGTTCCTCGAGCAGGCATTGGCCCGCTGCGACATCAGCGCCCGCGCCGACTTCATTGCCGCCAATGCGCGGGTGCTGGCCGCGGCCCGCGAGCTGGAAACGCGGCAACGCCAGCAGGGCCTGGTCAAGGACGAGGCCGAGTTGGCCGCGTTCTTTGCCAACAAGTTGCCGCCCGACATCGCCAGCAGCCGGGCGCTGGACGCGTGGTATCGCAAGGCGGCGCCAGCGGCGCAAGCAGCTTTGCGCTGGTCGGCGGCGGATGTGCTGGTGGCCACCGACGAGCAGGCCGGAGCGTTCCCGGCGGCGCTGGAGGTGGCCGGGCAACGCTATCGGCTCGAATACCGCTTCGTGCCGGGTGACGAGGCCGATGGCGTCACGCTGCAACTGCCGCTGTCGCGGCTCAACGTCTGGCCAGCGGCGCGCGGCGACTGGCTGGTGCCGGGCCTGTTGGCGGACAAGGTGGCGGAGCTGATCCGTGGCCTGCCCAAGGCGTTGCGCCGCAACGTGGTGCCGGCGCCCGATTTCGCCCGCGCCTTTGTCGAAGCCACGCAAGCCGGCAACGAACCGCTGCTGGTGGCGCTGGCCCGCTTCTTGACCCGCACCACCGGCGTGCCCATCACCGCCACGGACTTTGATCCGGCCCGCTTGCCGGCACATTTCGTGCTGCGCTACCGGGTTCACGACGAGCACGGAAAAACGCTGGCCGTCGGGCGTGACCTTGACGACCTGCGCGCCGCATGGCAGGGCCAGGCGCGCGCGGCATTTTCGCGTCAGACCGAGGCGGAGCTGGCGCGCGAGGACGTCGAACGCTGGGATTTCGATGACATCCCGCCACGCCTCCGCGCGCCCGGCGGGCTGCATGCGTTCCCGGCGCTGGTCGATCTTGGCACGGCGGTCGCGTTGCGCGTATTCGAGCGGGCCGACACGGCCGCCGCCGAGCACCCACGCGGGGTGGCGCGGCTGCTGCGGCTGGCGCTGGCCACGGAGCTCAAGCGGGCGCGGC
>DASSXP010000126.1:0-7462 GCA_035703755.1 Rhodanobacteraceae bacterium
GGCCGCGTACAGGGCGATTGCCGCCTGGATGGCATGATTCTGCGTCGGGGTGAACGTGAAGCGAGGTTGCAACTTGTCCCAGTTGCGCTGGGCCGCCTGCTCGTCCTGCCGCGCCAGCCGCTGCAAGGCCAGCGCCACCGCCAGCCGCGTGTGCGCGTCACTTTTCCAACCACTGGCATGGCGCAAGGCGGTCATGGGCGAGCGCCGCGCCAGGGCTATCCGCTTGGCCACGGCGGCATCGGTCGTGCGCATCCACCGGGCGGTGTCTTCGATGGCGCTGGCACTGCCTTCGCTGGCCAGCCGTTCAACCCGCTGCCACAATCGTTGCCGCGTCAACAGCTGGTGGTCGCGTGCCCATTCGAGCGCCGGTTTGCAGGCGGCGGGCCAGTCGTCGGCTTTCCACAGGGTGGAATAGTCACGCGCAAAGTCGAGTGTCTGACCGGTCGCGAGGCGCGCCTGCAAGTCCCGGCACGCCAGGGCCAAACCGAGATCCGGTCGATACAGCCGGCGAAAGTCGTCCCACTGCGCGGCGCCGGCGAGGCGATGCAGATAGTCACGACGCAAGTCGCGCGCCGGAATCAGCCCCGGATAACGTGCGATGTAGGCTTCGACGGCCTTGCCGTCGGCATGCGCCAGATCGTGCGACAGTGCAGCGGCTTCGAGGTAGGGATACAGCGGATAGTCGGCCAGGCCGCTGGCCAGCGTGCGCCACGCCGAACCGCCGAGCTTGGCGGCGGCGTAAGCGAGCAGAAATTGCGCCCGCTGCGCGCTGCGATCCGCACTAACGGGCGCAGCGGGCGATGGCGCCAGCGGCGGCGGAGCCGCGGGCGCTGCGCTGGCGAGCAACGGCGCACACACGGCCACAAGCAGCCAACCCCAGCAAGACTCGAATCGCCTGCTCATGGCATGGCGCCGATGGCGATGCCCGCCGGCAAACGCAGATGCGCAGCCACCGGCAAGTGGTCGGAAAACACCATCGGCAAGGCCCAGCTGCGCTCGATCGTGATGCCTTCCGTCACCAGAATATGGTCGATTGCGCGACGCGGTTGCCAGCTCGGAAAGGTCGGCGCGGTCGCCGCCGGCAGCAGCAACCGGGTGCGCTGAAACAGCCGCTCGAACTCCGGGTTGCCGGCCTCGCTGTTGAGGTCGCCCATCATCACCGCATTGGGGTAGTCGGACAGCAGCTCGGCAATGAAACCCAGCTGACGCGCACGCGACTGCGCCCCCAGTGACAGGTGCGCCACCAACACCGCCAGCGCGGCCGGTCCGTTGCCGTAGCGCGCCAACAAGGCTCCACGGCCCGGAATGCGACCGGGCAGCGGGTAATCCAGCACGGTACTCGGCTCGAAACGGCTGATCAGGCCGTTGGAGGAGGCCGCCATCCGCGCCACCCGCCGGTTGGGCTGGAAACTCCAGTACGGCATGCCTGCGGCTTCGGCGAGGTACCGGGTCTGGTTCAGAAAGCCGGAGCGCAAACTGCCGGCATCGGCTTCCTGCAAACCAACCACGTCGAACGCCGCAATGGTGTCGACCAGGCTGTCGAGATTGGCCTGCTTGTCCGGATGGGGCAGCACCTGCCGCGCCACCCGCGTCACGTAATGCCGGTAACTGCCGACCCGCGCGCCCGCCAGGATGTTGCAACTCAAGAGTCGCAAGCGCTGCGGCTCAGCGCGTTCAACGGCGGGTACGACAGGATCAGCCATCCGACAACGCTTACTTGGCTTGGCGCGCCTTGAGTTCTTTCTGCACCAGCCAGTCGACCAGCTGGATCAGCTGTTGGTAGCCCCCGGCGGCGGTAACTTCCGTGCGGTATTTGCCGTCGACGATGATGGTCGGGGTGCCACTGACGCCGGCTTGGCGCTCCCACGCCACGTCGCTCGACAGCTTGCTGTCGACCACGAACGATTGCGCCGTACTCAGAAACTCATCCGGCTTGACGCCGTACGCGGAGTAGAACGTGGCGAGATCCTGGATGGTGCGGATCGGCTTGCGATCACGATGCAGGGCGTCAAACAAGGCCTGATGGCCCTTGTCGGCCACACCCATGTCCCTGGCGGTGATGTAGCCGCGTGCATACGGCTCCCACTGCTGGTAGAACACCGCCGGCTTGTACACGTAGACCGCGCCTTCCGGCAGGCTGGCCTTGAGCTTCTCGGCCCAGGGCTGGAATTCGGCGCAATGCGGACAGGCGTAAGAGAACACCTCAACCACTTCGACCTTGTCACCGCTCTGGGTTGACACGGCCGGCACGATTGACCAGTAGTTGGTGCCATCCACCCATTTCGGCGCGGTTTCCGCAGCGGGTTGCGCGGTGCAGGCACTGGTCAGCAGCAGGCCGGCGATCAGGGCAAAAAGTTTCTTCGACATCGAGTGCTCCCGGTAACTTGATGGTCTGGGCCCGCGCGGTGTACCTGTGCCGGCCCGTTTGAATACGGCGTGCAGCCGCCCGCTTCGCTCAGGGCGTGGCGGCGTGTTCCCTGGCCACCAGCCAGTCGACCAGTTCCACCGTCTGCGCGAAACCGCCGGCCGAGCCAACACTGAGGCTGTATTTGCCGTTGACGATCAGGGTCGGCGTGCCGGTGACGCCCCACGCCTTGATGCGTTCATTGGCGCGCTTGATCTTGGCGTTGATGCCGAAGGAATTGGCGGTGGCGAGGAACTCGTCCGGCTTGACGCCGTAGGCGGCGTAGAACTTGGCCAGATCATCCAGCGTCGGGTCGGTACCGGAAATCGAGCGCTTGTCGAACACCGCCGAGAACAGCGCATCGTGCGCCTTGTCGGCCACGCCGAGCGCCTGTGCCGCGAAATAGCCGCGCTGGAAAGTGCGCCAGGCGGTGAAGGAGAAACCGGCCGGCACCGACTGGAAGCTCGCGTAATCCGGCAGCGAGGCGCGAATCTTGTCCGCGAACGGTACAAAATCGTGGCAATGCGGGCAGGCGTAGGAGAACACCTCGACCACTTCGACCTTGCCCGGCGTCAGGGTCGGCTGCGCCGGCTCGATCACGGTGTAGTTCTTGCCTTCGACCCATTTGGGCGCGGCATCGGCAGCGAGCGCGCTACCGGCAAACAACAAGGCGGGGGCGGCAAGCAGCCAGCGTGCGGACATGGACGGTTTCCTGCAATGAAGTCGAAACGGGAGTGTGCCGCAGCAGGGCTGAACGGCGCACCATTCTGACCCGCGTTGCGGCCGTGGGTTCCCCGCGCCGTCACCGCAACGCTTGCGTGCCCGGCGCGCTTACTTGGTACGGGTCGAGTGCAAGCCTTCGATGTAGCTCGACAGTGCCGCAATCTCGTCTGCGGTCAGACGTTTGGCGATGGCCGGCATGATCTGGGCATTGGCATCTTTGCCCCAGCTGGTGCCGTCGTGCCAGGCGGTGAGTTGCGCTTGCACATAATCGGCGTGCTGCGAGCCCAGGTGCGGGTACGGCGGTCCCGGATTGCCGCTGCCATCGGGGCCGTGGCAGCTCATGCAGGCCGGAATGCCGCGGGTCACGTCGCCACCGCGGTAAAGCGCCTCACCCTGTTTCGCCAGTGCCGCATCGGCCACGCCCGGCAGAGGCTTCTGCGAGGCGAAGTAGGCGCCGACATCGCGCATGTCCTGCGCACTCAAGGTGCTGGCGAAGCCGAGCATGATCGGGTTCTGGCGTGCACCACTCTTGAACAGCTCCAGTTGCCGCGCGATGTACTGCTCGTTCTGGCCGGCCAGGCGCGGGTACTGCGGGTCGGTGGAATTGCCGTCCATGCCGTGGCAGGCACCGCACACGGCGGCCTTGGCGGCACCGGCCTTGGCGTCGCCCGCGTGCACGGCGACCTCCACAACGCTGGCAGGTGCCGCAGCGGCCGAGGCGGCCGTGGTGCTGGAAGGCGCCGCCGGGGCGGCCTCCTGCGCGAAAGCGGTGGCGCCGAACAACAAAGCGACGGCGGCAGCGATGTGCCTGATGCTCATACAATGGGTCTCCCGCGGATCCGGTACGGGGGCGCCAAGCCTCCCGCAATCGGGGAATTATCGCCGTCGGCCGCGGGCCGGTCAAACCGCACGAGTTCCAGCATGAATCCATTCCAGGGCGCCCGCTTCGTGCTGGCTGCCGCCGAAACCCGCCAACTGCCGCCCGACGCCGGAGCGGAGATCGTCTTTGCCGGACGCTCCAACGCCGGCAAATCCAGCGCGCTGAACGCCCTTACCGGCACCCGCGCGCTGGCGCGGACCTCGAAAACCCCGGGCCGCACCCAGCAACTGGTGGTGTTCGAGCTGGCGGACGGGCGCCGCCTGGTCGACCTGCCCGGCTACGGCTACGCCAAAGTCCCGTTGCCGCTGCGCGCGCGGTGGGAAAAGGTCATCAGCGCCTACCTGCGCGGACGCCTCAGCCTGCGCGGGCTGGTGCTGATCATGGATGTGCGCCATCCACTCAAGGACTACGACCGGCAACTGCTGGGCTTTTGCGCCGAACTGGGGCTTGCCTGCCATTGCCTGCTCAGCAAGGCCGACAAACTGTCGCGTGGCGCCGCCAGCGCCGCGCTGCAATCGGTGCGCAAGGAGTTGCCCAACGACGGCAGCGTCACCACGCAACTGTTCTCCGCGCAAAACGGCCTCGGTGTCGAGGAGGCCCGTGAATCCCTCGCTGCGCTGCTGGATCGCGCCATTTCACTCGGCTGAGCGCCTGCCTCAAGGCAAATCACACGGTGGCCGGGTGCGGTCCGTCAAGCCGCACCGTCAGCTACCGTTCTTGCTGCCCAACTGTGCGCGAATCTGGTCGATGCTCAGCGCCTCGCTTTCGCTTGGCGACGGCAACCCGAGCTTGCTGCAAAACGCGATGAACCGCGGCTCGTCGCGGAAGCGCAGCAGGAATGGGTCGTCCAGCAAGAACAGCACCCTCGACGGGTTGCGGTCCAGGCTGCGCTCCAGCCATATCAGGGTCTGCTCCAGATTGCCGCGCAGTGCCTGAATCCGCGCCACGATGAACGGGCTGTCGTAACCACGCCCGCTATCACGCCGGGCAAGCCAGGCTTTGTCGGCCAGCAAATCGGCCAGCCAGCGGTCAGCCACGGTGCGATCCGGGCCGATCTGTGCCGCCAGCGTCTCGAACAGCGTGCGGTCGTTTGCGGGCGCCTGTGCCGCAATGGCTTGCGCAGCGCTTGCGTCGCCGCGCAGCAAGGCCAGTTTCAGATGGTCCAACGGAAACGAACTGGATACCGTTTCGGCCGCACGCAGGTATTGCTCCGCCCGCTCCAGCTGCCCGGTCATACGCAACAAGTTCGCGTACTCGAAATTGTTGACGGCATACAAGGGTTCGATCGAACGCAGCCGATCGCGCAGCGCGATCGCTTCCGTCAGCTTGCCGGCACCAGTCAGGTTGAAGCTGCAACCATTCAAAACCATGCTGTCGTTCGGCGCCAACTCCACTGCGCGCCGGCAGTCGGAAACGGCGTGGAGAAAATCCAGCTCGTAGAACGCCAGAAAGGCACGCGCTGCATGCGCCGGCCCCAATTGCGGCGCCAGTTGCAAAGCCTTGTCCGCCGCCACGCGCGCAATGCGCCTGTGTTCGGCTGCCTGTTCGGGCGGTTCGTTCGAGAACCGGGCGACGGTACTCCACGCCCCCGACAGGTGCGCCCACGCCATCGCATAGCGCGGATCGATCTCGACCGCCCGGCTCAAGTATCTGGCGGCCTCGGCAAAGTTCTCGTCGTGCCAGTACTTCCAGCCCTGCAGGTAGGCGCTGTAGGCCTCGACGCTGCCGCCGGGCGGGCGGTCCGTCTGCAGCGGCGTCGCGCCGGGCACTTGCAGTTTCGCTTGCAGAACCACGGCGACGGCGTGGGTGATTTCATCCTGCAGGGCGAACAGATCCTTGTACGGCCTGTCGTAGTGCTCGGCCCAGACCGCATGGCCATCGACGGTCGAACTCAGCTCAAGCCCGATCCGCACCGCATCACCGACATGGTGCACATTGCCGCTGATGAGATAGCTCGCACCCAGCTTGGCACCGATGGCCTTGCTGTCTTCTGGGCTGTCGCGGAAGCGGAACGAGGAAATGCGGCCAATGACCTTGATGCCATCGAACTTGGACAAGGTGTCGATCAGGTTGTCGGAAAGCCCGTCGGCAAAGAATTGCTGGCTGGCATCCCCCGAGGTGTTGACGAAGGGCAACACCGCCACGCTGACCGGCGCACCGAGTCGCGGTGAATCAGCAGCCCCCGGTCGCGGCTGCGCTGACTCGACCGTATCCCCGTGATACCACCACACCACCGCCGCACCAACCAGCAGCAGCGCCAGCGCCGACGCCAGCAATGCTGCCAGCAAAGGCCGCCCGCCACCGCCGCTTGCCGAATGCACGCCTACTGAGCCGACGGAAGGGGTCTGCGCGGCACTCGGGCCTGCGGGCGCTCGGTCTGCCGCCGCCGGCACTGAAGGTGCCACGACGGCGTGCGTTGGAGTGCCTGGCGCCGACCGCAACGCGTCCTCCGGCAAATCCAGCCGATAGCCGATGCCATGCACGGTATGCAGCCAGCGCGGATGCTGCGTGTCCTCCTGCAGCGCCTGCCGCAGCAAGGTCACGATGCGGTTGAGCACACTAGGCGTGACGTGGGCGTGGCCCCAAACCGCGTCCAGTATCCGGTCGCGCGTGAACACGTGGCCGGGATGACTGGCCAGCAGCGCCAGCACGGCGAAAGCCTTGGGTTCGAGCGGTATCTCGGTGTCATTGACGCGCAAGCGATGACCGTCGAGATCGATCTCGACCTCGTCAAAGCGGATCCAACCCACTATCTCGTCCTCGTCCATGCCGATTCCCGGCAGAACCGGCGTTCATCGCCGGATCAATAGCTTGCACGATTCCCTAAGCAATCCACAAGCATTTTCCACGCATCTTCCCACAACGGGAGCAGCAATTCCTCCAGACCTGCCTGGGCGCACCGGCAAGACTTCAGCCATCGGCACGATGCCTTTGGAGTAGTGACGTCATGGGGAAATTCCACTTCGGCCCGATCCGGGCGTTGGCATGGGTCACGGCCACGGCATTCGCCTGCGCCGGCGCATCCGCCGCGGTGCTCACCGTCGGGCCACCGAGCGAGACCGCCGGTTGCGCGTACCCCACGATTCAGGCCGCGATCGATGCAGCGGCCGCCTCGCCGGGGTTGGACATCATCCGCATCGCCCGTGGCACCTATCCGGCACAACACCTGCTCATCAACGATAACGGTGATCTTGCCATCGAGGGCGGCTTCGTCTCCTGCCAGACCCTGGTGCATGCCGACTACTCGACCCTGGACGGCTACAACTCGCCACAGCCCGGCCCGGTGATCGAAGAGCGCAGCCACGGCAACCTCACCCTGAGTGACCTGCACATTCAGAACGCCGATGCCACGCGCACCGGCGCCACCACCGGGGTGGGCGGCGGCGTGGCGGCGCTAGGCCGCGGCCTGCTCACCATTCGGCGCAGCGTATTTAGCGGCAACCGCGCCGTGCTGG
>DASSXP010000219.1:0-5969 GCA_035703755.1 Rhodanobacteraceae bacterium
CGCGGCGAGCCGTGGCAGGGCGGCACCGAGGGCGAGGGCAAACAGGCAGAGATAACGCATCGTGGGCTCCTTGCGGTCAGACGCCGTGCTGCAGGTTGGTTTGGCTCAGCAGGCCACGCGCCATCATCACGCATTGGCGGCGGCCGAGCAGCAGTTGCCACTGGCGGCCGCCCAACTGTCGCCACAATACCGCCGAGCGGACGCCGGCCAGCAGCGTCGCCCGGATGCGCGCGGCCTGACTGGCCTGCGCCAGCACCTGCGGGTCGCCGTGCACCATCACCCGTGGGCGTATGGTCGACAGGGTTTGCTCGTAAAGCTCGCCCAACCGGCCCTGCACGTTCGCGTGCAAAGGCCCGAAATGATCAAGCTGACGACGTGCCAGGTTGATGCCTTCGGCCAGCGCCAGCGTCAGTGACTTGTTGGCGACGAGCTTGCGCTCCAGATGCAGCATCGCCAGCACCAACCGGCTGAGGTCGATTTCGCGGCGCGGTTGTTCGAGCTGACGGATCAACACCTGCAAACCAAGCTTCAGACCGGCACTGCCGCCGTACACGTGGGCGACATCGTCGGCGTCGATGGTGAAGATGCTGCGGATGCTGGTTTCCGCCGCGTCCTCGTCCACGCTGCGGCCCTGCGCGAGTTCGCGCACCAGTGCCGCCGACTGAAACATGCCGGCCAGTGCCAGCGTACGTCCCTCGTTCATTTCCAGCCTCCAAACGGTGCGTCGGTGGTGTCGATCACGGCGCCACCGAGGCACACTTCTTCTTGATAGAAAACCACCGACTGTCCCGGTGTCACGGCGCGCTGCGGCTGCTCGAAGTGGACCATGCATTGCTCGCCGTCGAGCTCGACCCGGCAGGCCTGATCGGGTTGCCGATAGCGGGTTTTGGCGACACAGTGGAACGATGTGGCGGGCGCGTGACCCGCAACCCAGGTGGCCTGACTGGCGCGCAGCCTGCGCGACGCGAGCCAGTGCCCGTCATCGCCCTGGGCCACGTACAGGATGTTGGCGGCAACATCCTTGCCGACCACGTACCACGGCGCACCGCTGCCCGTGGCGCGGCCGCCGATGCCGAGGCCCTGACGCTGGCCCAGGGTGTAGTACATCACGCCATCGTGTTCGCCGATGCGCTGGCCGTCGGGGCTGCGCATTTCGCCTTGGCGGGCCGGGATGTAGTTGGCCAGGAAGGCGTGGAAATCCCGCTCGCCGATGAAACAGATGCCGGTGGAGTCTTTCTTGGCGTGGGGCACCAGGCCGGCGTCGCGGGCGAGCGCGCGCACGGCGGGTTTTTGCATTTCGCCGAGCGGGAACCGCGTGGCCGCCAGTTGCGTCTGGCCCAGCGCATGCAGAAAGTAGCTCTGATCCTTGGCGCCATCCAGCGCGCGCAGCAATTGCCAGCCGTTGCCCGTTTGGCGCACGCGGGCGTAGTGGCCAGTAGCGATGGTGTCGGCACCCAGCGTGCGTGCTTCGTCGAGGAAGGTGGCGAACTTGATCTCGCGGTTGCACAGGATGTCCGGGTTGGGCGTGCGGCCGGCCCGGTACTCGGCCAGAAAGTGCGCAAATACCCGGTCCCAGTACGTGCGGGCGAAGTTGCGGGCATGGAAGGGGATGCCGAGCTGGGCGCAAACCTGCACGGCGTCCTTGCGATCAGCCTCGAAGCTGCACGGGCCACTGCGGCCGTCGTCTTCCCAGTTCTGCATGAACAGGCCGGCGACATCCACCCCCTGGCGTTTGAGCAGCAATGCTGCGACCGCCGAATCGACGCCGCCGGAAATGCCGACCATTACCGGCATGACTGGTTATCCGCAAGGCTGGGCTGGTACGCAATGGGCATGGGAATCGGCAGGAATACGGGCGCTGCGCGCCCTTCGGCGGCGGCTTGCGGCCAGTTGGCGGGCAAACGGCGACGGTGGGCTGGAAAAGTGGCCATTGTGCCACCATTTGCTTGCCTCACGCAGCGCCCGACGGCGCCACAATCCCGCCGATTTCAAGAGCTATACTCAAAACCATGACGCAGGAAAACGAACACCAGGAGTTGCACGAGCACGGCATTGCGCTGGCGCCCGCCCGCCCCAAGCTGGCGCCGCCGCCGATGTTTCAGGTGGTGCTGCTGAACGACGACTACACGCCCATGGATTTCGTGGTGGAGGTGCTGCGCGCGTTTTTCGGCATGGCACAGGAGCGGGCCGTGCAGGTGATGCTGCACGTACATACCCGGGGCAAGGGCGTGTGCGGCGTGTTCACGCGGGAAGTGGCGGAAACCAAGGTGATGCAGGTGAACGAGTTCGCCCGCGCCAACCAGCATCCGCTGATGTGCGCAATGGAAAAACTCTAGCGCGGCCCCATTGTCAAAGTAACGGTAGACCCTGTCGGAGAAGTCCGGATGTTCAGCAAAGACCTCGAAGCCACCATCGGCCAGTGTTACAAGGACGCCCGCGAACAGCGGCACGAGTTCATGACGGTGGAGCATCTGCTGCTGGCGTTGCTGGAAAACAGCTCTGCCAGTGCGGTGCTGCGTGCCTGCGGCGCCAACCTCGACAAGTTGGGCAAGGACTTGCGCGCGATCATCAACGAGACCGTGCCCTTGATCGCCAGCGATGACGAACGCGATACCCAGCCCACGCTGGGCTTCCAGCGTGTGTTGCAGCGTGCGGTTTATCATGTGCAATCTTCCGGCCGCAAGGAAGTCACCGGTGCCAACGTGCTGGTGGCGATCTTCGGCGAAAAAGATTCCCATGCCCTGTATTTCCTGCACCAGCAGGAGGTGACCCGCTTGGACGTGGTCAATTTCGTCTCCCACGGCATCGCCAAGAGCGTGTCCGAGCAGGCGGCGCCGGCGGCTGCCGAGGAAGCGCGCAATGGCGAGGAGGGCGGCGAGGCCAAGGGCAACGCGCTCAACGAGTTCGCCAGCAATCTCAACGAAATGGCGCTGGCCGGCAAGATCGACCCGCTGATCGGCCGCCAGCTCGAAATCGAGCGCACCATTCAGGTACTGTGCCGGCGGCGCAAGAACAACCCGCTCTACGTCGGTGAAGCCGGTGTCGGCAAGACCGCGCTGGCCGAGGGCCTTGCCAAGCGCATCGTCGACGGTCAGGTGCCCAAGGTGCTGGCCGGTGCCACCATTTGGGCGCTCGATCTCGGCGCGCTGGTGGCGGGTACCAAGTACCGCGGCGACTTCGAGAAGCGTCTGAAGGCGGTGATCCAGCAGCTGCGCCAGGAAGAGGACGCGATCCTCTTCATCGACGAAATCCACACCATCATCGGTGCCGGTTCGGCGTCTGGCGGCACCATGGATGCTTCCAACCTGATCAAGCCGATGCTGGCCTCCGGCGAGCTGCGCTGCATTGGCTCGACTACCTATCAGGAATTCCGTGGCGTGTTCGAGAAAGACCGCGCGCTGGCGCGGCGTTTCCAGAAGATCGACGTGGTGGAGCCGACCGCCGCCGAGAGCGTGGACATTCTGCGTGGCTTGCAAAGCCGCTTCGAGGATCATCACAAGGTCAAGTACCAGCCGGAAGCCCTGAAGGCGGCGGTGGATTTGTCAATCAAGCATCTGCCCGATCGGCTGCTGCCGGACAAGGCCATCGACGTGATCGACGAGGCCGGCGCGCGGCAGAACCTGCTTTCGGACGAAGAGCGCAAGAACCTGATCGACGTGGCCGAAGTCGAGCTGATCGTGGCGCGCATGGCGCGGGTGCCACCCAAGCAGGTGTCGGCCTCGGATCGTGATGTGCTGAGAAACCTCGACCGCAACCTCAAGATGGTGGTGTTCGGACAGGATCCGGCGATCGATGCGTTGGTCGCCTCGATCAAGATGGCGCGATCGGGCCTCGGCAACCCCGACAAGCCGATCGGCAACTTCCTGCTGGCCGGCCCGACCGGCGTTGGCAAGACCGAGGTCACCCGGCAACTGGCGATGCAGCTCGGCATTGAACTGGTGCGCTTCGACATGTCCGAATACATGGAAGCCCATTCGGTGTCGCGCTTGATTGGTGCGCCCCCGGGCTACGTCGGTTTCGATCAGGGCGGCCTGTTGACCGAGCAGATCGTCAAGCACCCGCATTGCGTGCTGCTGCTGGACGAAATCGAGAAGGCGCACCCGGACGTCTACAACGTGTTGCTGCAAATCATGGATCACGGCGTTCTGACCGATACCAACGGCCGCGAAGCCAATTTCAAGAACGTGATCCTGGTGATGACCACCAATGCCGGCGCACAGGCGGCGGCGCGGCGCACCATCGGTTTCGTCGAGCAGAACCACGCCACCGACGCGATGGAGACGATCCGCCGCAGCTTCTCGCCGGAGTTCCGCAACCGGCTGGATGCCATCGTGCAATTCGGGCCGCTCGGGATGGATCACATCCTGCGCGTGGTCGACAAGTTCGTGATCGAGCTCGAGGCGCAGTTGAACGAGCGCCACGTCAACTTGATGGTGGAGCCGGAAGCCCGCCGCTGGCTGGCCGAACACGGCTTCGACCCGCAGATGGGCGCGCGCCCAATGGCCCGCGTGATTCAGGAAAACGTCAAGCGCCCGCTGGCCGACGAACTGTTGTTCGGCAAACTGATCGATGGTGGCACCGTGCGGGTGCGGGTGGCCGACGACCAGTTGCAGGTCGAGAGCGAGGCATCCGAGAAGCTCCCGGTCGTGGTGGAGTGACGACGGCGCGGGTCTGGGTGGGGTGTCACGAGGGCGTCAGCTTGAGCTGCCGCCCAGCCACAGGCGCATCAGGCCCGCGCGGTTGCGAATGCCAAACTTGCGGAACACGGACTGCACGTGCTGGTGCACGGTGGATACGGCGAGTTGGAGTTTGGCGGCGATCTGCTTCTCGGTGAATTCGGTCAACAGCAAGTTCACTACCTTGCGTTCGGTAGGTGTCAACGGCGCCGAGGCCAGCATCAATCCGTGGCCAAGCATGAGGTTCCGATGCAGCCATTTGATGCCGCGCAGTGCATAGGTTAAGCCGGCAATATCCCGCGCTGACAAGCGCCGGTCGGCATAAAAACCGAAGTGGGATTCGCAGTCTGCGTTGACGGGGAAGGCGACGAAAGCTGCATCCTTGATGCCGTAATCACCGTAGTGCTGCCGGTAAAAGACCGAGCGAAACCAGCTGCTTGGCAGCTGGCGTCGGAACGAGTAGCTGCGGAAACGTCCCAGTTCCCGCAATGGCAGATCGAATGACGGATCAGAGTCGGGCCGGTCCCAGATGCGGTGCGGCGGTGGCACATAGCCGTGCAAGGCGTGCGCAGCGGCTACCCGCCAGCGTCGCATCGGATCCTGGCTCGTGGCACGCTCGCCACGGGTCAGCCGTACCGCGCCGGCCCAGCTCGCGTGAATGATGCTGGCATCACGGGGTTGCAAGCGCAGCAAGCACTCGAGCGCGCTCTCGATGCGGTCCGGGGCAATGTCCGCCAATGCATCCCACAGTCGGTGGATGGCTTCTAGCGATTCGGGGTTGAGAGTGGCCACGGGTTTCCTGCTTGCTAGGTGCCAACCCCACCAAATAGAGGATGGGCGGTCTATTTTACCGTGCTTAGACTGGCCGCCATGAGTGGGGTTGCGCATGCTGGAACGGTTGCTGAAGCGGCGTCATGAAGTACTCGAGTCCGTCCGTGGGCCTGGTTTTGCTGCTCGCCGCGTCGTGCTTTGCGGGATGGGGGCAACCGCTGCGCGCCGATCCCGGCCAGGGTCGCGGTCCTGGGTTGGTGCACGCGCCGCAACGCGTACCGGTGGCCATGCCGAAAAGCGTGGACGTGCGCTTCGAAACGCCGATGTCGATCACGCTGGAAGCCGAGACCGGGGCAACCAGTGCCAGCTATGCGATCGATGCGCCGCCGGCGCATGGTACGGTCACACTACTGGGTCAATACGCGAACTACACGCCGGCAGCCGGATTCGTCGGCAGCGATAGCTTCACCTTCACGGTGACGACAGTGGACGGGACCTCCGCGCCGGCGACGGTGAGCCTGA
>DASSXP010000256.1:0-12788 GCA_035703755.1 Rhodanobacteraceae bacterium
CGGCACCACCGCGTCCGCACGCAGTGGTGCATCGAGCCCGGCCAGCAGTTTTTTGACCCGGTACATGCCGGTGTTGTAAGCCAGGTCCGCCAGTCGCCAGTCGCCGAACGCGTCGTCGTAGCGTTGCAGCAAGGCCGCGGCGGCCAGGGTGGATTGTTCAAGGTCGAGGCGACCGTCGTAGCGGTGGTCGATGCGCAAGCCGAGGTCGCGGCCGGTACGCGGCATGATCTGCCACAGGCCGGCCGGCCCGTCGCCGCGGGCGGGCAGCACGCGGAAGCTGCTTTCCACCCAGGGCAGCAAGGCAAATTCACCCGGTATGCCGGCGCCATGCAGGACCTCGGCGATGTAGCGCAAACGAGGCAGGGCCCGCGAGAGGCTTGCCTCAAGCCGGTCGGGGTGGGCGCTGTAACGACGCAGCCACGGGGTCACCAGC
Source organism: Rhodanobacteraceae bacterium (assembly GCA_035703755.1). GTDB lineage: Bacteria > Pseudomonadota > Gammaproteobacteria > Xanthomonadales > Rhodanobacteraceae > DASSBG01. The sequence continues at coordinate 434 of DASSXP010000256.1, forward strand.
GGGTCGTCGACACATCGTGCGAAGGCGAAGCCCGCGCGGAGTTGGCTCCAGAAGTCCGGCGCCGGCGGCGGTTCGAGCGCGACCTCGGGGGCGGCTGCGCTGGCGGCCGGTGCGGGCAGCGTCACGGCGTGGGTGTTTGCTGCCGGCCGCACCTCCGGGGTCGCGCAGCCGGCGAGCAGCACCAGCACGGCCAGCAGGCTGAGACCGCGCCACGCGCCGCTGGCTTGCCCCGTCATGCGCGAAACACGTCTTTGGCCGCCCGTAGAGCTGCAAAACGGTCGACGCGGTTGGCGCCCGCTCCGTGGGCGTTCGCCCACGCCTTCAGTGCCGGGCTGTCGATACGCAAGAACGGGTTGGCCTGGCGTTCCGCTTCCAGCGTGGTCGGCAGGCTGGGATGCCCGTCGGCGCGGAGTGCCCGCGCCTCGGCCACCTGTCTTTGCAGTGCGTCATTGCCGGTGTCCACCGTGAACGCAAAGGCGGCATTGGCAAGGGTGTATTCATGACCGCAACACACGCGGGTGTCACCCGGCAGCACCGACAGGCGGTCGAGCGATGCCAGCATCTGCGCCGGGCTGCCTTCAAACAGGCGACCGCAGCCCAGGCTGAACAAGGTGTCACCACTGAACAGACAGGTTTCCCCCACATAGGCCACATGGCTCAGGGTGTGGCCGGGGACTTCGATCACCTCGAAGCGGCTGGCCGGCCGCTCGATCTCGATCCGGTCGCCCGCGCTGACGCGATGCCAAGGGCCATCGATGCGCGTGTCGCGCGGTGTCCACACCGGGGCGCGGTGGCATGCCGCCAATTCCGCCAAACCGCCGATGTGGTCGTTGTGGTGATGGGTGATGAGAATGGCGGTCAGGTGCCAACCGCGCTGGTCCAGCCAAGCCTGCACCGGGGTGGCGTCGCCGGGGTCGACCACCAGCGTTGCGCCGGACTCGTCGGTCAGCGCCCAGATGTAATTGTCGGCAAAGGCCGGAATGGCGGAGAGTTGCAACATGGTGCCGAACCGCAGCTAGGCCGGCGACTATAGCAGGCGCCTGTCCGTGGGCATCCGTGCGAGTGTGGGGTGATTACCGGTTTGCGATGAAATCGCGCACAATAGCCGCATGTTGCCGCTCGTCGACGTCACCTCGTCCAATCGCTCGATCCAGGCCTTGCTGGCGCAGGAGACCGCCTTGCTGGAGGCGCAGCTGCGCGGCTCCGGGCAAGAGCGGGCCTTGCTGCTGGACGGTACGCCGCTGCCGCCACCGCAGGCGGGCTGGCGCTGGTTCGAGCAGCGCTGCGTGTCGCGGCCGGCCAACGCCGGCGCGAACGTCACCACGGTGGACGTTCGCCGTGAAGCAACCGCCTGCATGGACGTGATACTGCTGCGCCACGCGCTGGAGTACGCGGTCGATCCGGAGGCATTGCTGGCGCAGGCCTTGCGCGTGCTGGCGCCGGGGGGGCGGCTGCTGCTTGCCGGGTTTCACGGCTGGAGCCCGTGGCGGGCCATGCTCGCCCAGCAGGCGCGGCGCGCAGGCGAGCCGTGGCGCATCATGCCGCCACGGCGCTTGCAGCAGCGGCTGACGGCGGCCGGTGTGCGCATCGAATCGGTCGCGCGTTTCGGGCCGGTGTGGCCGGGGCCGGCAGTGTCGCTGGGCGCGGGTGGCGTGCTGGCACCAGCCTACCTGCTCACGGCCCGCAAACAGCGCGCCAACCTGAGTCTGATCGCAACGGAGTCCTCTCCAAACCGCCGCAACCGCGTACTGCCCACACTGGCTGGCGCGGCGCAACGTTTGCGCGCATGAGTGCACCCCTGCTTGAAGTGTTTACCGATGGCGCCTGTCTCGGCAACCCCGGGCCCGGCGGCTGGGCCGCGCTATTGCGTTGGGGTGCAACGGAAAAGCTGCTCGCCGGCCATGAGGCGGCGACCACCAACAACCGGATGGAACTGATGGCGGCAATCCAGGCCCTGGAGGCCTTGAAGCGGCCCTGTCGCCTGCGGCTTTCCACCGACTCCCAGTACGTCATGCGCGGCATCGAGGAATGGGTCGCCAACTGGCGTCGCAATGGCTGGCGCACGGCGGCGCGCGAACCGGTGAAAAACCAGGATCTGTGGCAGCGCCTCGACGCTGCGGTTGCGCCGCACGACATCGAATGGTGCTGGGTGCGCGGGCACGCCGGCCACGTCGAGAACGAGCGCGTCGATGTCGCCGCGCGCGACGCCGCCCGCCAACAAGGAAGCAGCTGATGAGCCGCAAGGTCGTCCTCGACACCGAAACCACGGGCATTGAGCTTGCGCAAGGCAATCGCATCATTGAGGTCGCCTGCGTCGAAATCGTCGATCGCCGCATTACCCGGCGGCAGTACCAGGCCTACGTCAACCCGCAGCACAAGGTCGAGGCGGGCGCCTTTGCCGTGCACGGCCTGAGCGACGAGTTTCTCGCCGAAAAACCGTTGTTCGAGTCGATTGCCGGCGAACTGCTCGACTTTATCGACGGCGCCGAGCTGGTGATCCACAACGCCGAGTTCGACATCGGTTTTCTTGACGCCGAATTCGCCCGCCTGGCCGCGCCGCGACGGCGGCTGCGCGAGATGTGTCCGGTGATTGACACCTTGCCGATGGCGCGGGCGATGTTCCCTGGGCAACGGGTCACGCTGGATGCGCTGTGCAAGCGCTACGACATCAACAACAGCGCCCGCAAACTGCACGGTGCCTTGCTCGATGCGCAGTTGCTGGCCGAGGTGTACCTTGCCCTGACGGCCGGCCAGACCAGCTTCGACCTGGCGTTGGAGGCTGCCGCGCCGGCGGCGGTGGAGCAAATCGACGTCCAGCGCGTGCCACGTCATGTGCTGCGCGCCGACGCCGCCGAACAGGCCGCCCACGCGGCTTGGCTGGATCAACTCGACAAGCAGGTTGAAGGCGGCAGCGTGTGGCGTCGGCAGGATGACGCCGGCGCACCAATCAGCTGTTAGAACTCGGATCTTGCACGGTCACGACCAAATGCGAACAGAGACATCGGAGCGGCTACAACAATCTGTTGCAGGCATCCGCCAGCCCAAACGCATGAAAGGGTTTCAGGCGATTGTGCAGTGGGTGTCTATCTTGGCACTTCTGTGTTGGGGCCTCTTCATTTTGGTCTTGGCACCATCCACGTTGCATCTGTGCTCACTGGCGCTAATGTCGCTTTCCGGAGCGTTGCTACTTGCAGCTTGGGTCGTACCTCCTTCTGTAGCCCCGAAGTTCGTAAAGGTCTTCGGCCCGATCTGCCTGCTAAGCGCAGTGGTTGTGGCAGTGTCGTCGTTCTGACAGGTTGCTGCCGTCGACCGTCATCCCGTTCGCGGGCTGCCGGCGGCTGAGCTCAAGTGATACGCACCAGCAACACCGTGATGTTGTCGCTGCCGCCGCCTTCCAGTGCGGCCAGAATCAGACTGTCGACACACTCCTGCGCGGACAGCTCGCGCCGCTGCAGCAGCGCCGCGATGGCGTGATTGTCCACCTCTTCGGTCAGGCCATCGCTGCACAGAAGAAATTGCATGCCGGGCAGGGCGTCGCCGTGCAGTTCAGATATTTGCAGGTCGTCCGGCGCCGTGACCCCCAGCGCCTGGGTGACCACGTTGCGACGCGGATGATGGCGCGCCTCGGCCTCCGAAATCGCGCCCTGTGCGACCAGCTCCTGTACGTAAGAATGATCCTGCGACAACTGCCGGAATCCGTCCTGATCCAGCAGGTAAACCCGACTGTCGCCCACCCAGGCGACGTCGTATTGACCGCCCGCCAAGCGCAGTGCCGCAATCGTCGTGCCCATTGGCAGCATGCCGTCGCGGCGCGATGACACGGAAATGATGGCGCGGTCGGCATCGCGGATGGCGTCGCCCAGACCGCGTCCTTCGGCAAGCCGTGCCGGTACCGTGTCGCGCGCAATCGCGCTGGCCACTTCCCCATGCGCGTGGCCACCCATGCCGTCCGCGACCAACCACAAACCAGCGCTCGGGTCGGCGTGGTAAGTGTCCTCGTTGTGCTCGCGTCGCAAACCGACGTGGGTGCCGTGGCCAAACTCGATCATGCTGCGGAAACGCCCCCTGTCATCGCCATCGTGCAAGCATGCTACCCACAGGCCCCGGCAGGCAAGCAAAAACCGCCGGGAGTTGTCATTCCAGCGAGACACCCTTAAACTTGCCGGCCCGCGCATCCGTCAGACCTCGTGATGCGCCGGGTTCGTCTCAGCAAGAGACCAAAAATCGCGCCGGACGGCCTTGCCCACCGCCCGCGAAAAGTTTTGGAGAGGTGGCAGAGTGGTCGAATGTACCTGACTCGAAATCAGGCGTACGTGCAAGCGTACCGTGGGTTCGAATCCCACCCTCTCCGCCAATACGCTATTCGCGGGCAACCCGCGGGTGGGATTTGAACCCAAGAAATCAACATACAGGGTTCGACGATTTCGCCGGCAGCGAAATCGGACAAGCGCCACATGGCCCCGAGCGATAGCGCGGGGTGAGGCGCTTTCAGTGCCGAGGGGCCGCACCACGTCGGAGACGACGGCGGGCCCTGATCGTGCGCGGTCGATACAGGCCAAGCGTGAAGACCAAGCCGGCCAGAACCATGGCAAAGCGGTTTTGGAGCGCAGGCACCGGAATGGCGGGTGGTGCCACGGCGCCTTCGAAGGCGCCGATGTCGGCGGCGGGGCCGAGCACGCGCGCGTGGCCGGGGCCGCGTTGGTCGTAGGGTAACTGGAATGGATTGCTGCCGGCGTCGAGTGCCGGGCTGCCGATGGTCAGGGCCATGGTTCGGGTGGCGCCGCCGTAATCGCCCAAACTGCGCAACAACGGGTCCGCGGCGAGCGTGTCGGCGGGCAGGGTCAGGCCGTTGTAACCGACGCCGACCAGATTGTGGTTGCCCTTCAGCACCAGCGCCGTGGTGGCCGACCAGTTGTCGCTGTCAGCCACGCTGGTCGCACGGTTGCCGTAGACGATGTTGCTGGTGATGTCGGCCGCATCGGTGCCCAGATGCACGCCGCCGCCTTCCGCGGCCTGATTGGCGCTGATGGTGGCGTTGTTGAGTGACAGGTGTGCCTTGCCGCGCAGGTACAGGGCGCCGCCACGGCCGCCCAGGCAGGTGTTTTCGGCCAGGGTGCTGTTGCTGACCGCCAAGGGGCCAAGGCTGTTGATGGCGCCGCCGCGGCTGCCGGCGCGGTTGTTCGAGAAGGTGCTGTTTTCGATCACGCCGCCGCGGACCACCATGATGCCGCCGCCGACGTCGTAGTAGGAGCGCGGCGCGTCCGGATAGTGGCTGGCGACATTGCCGCTGATGGTGCTGTCCTGGATGCTGGCCTGGTACACGAAGGCGCCGCCGCCGTTGGCCGCGGTGCCAGTGCCGGGCAGGTAGCCGTAGGCCGTGTTGTCCGCCAGCACGCTGCGCTGCATGGTCAACGCGTAGGCGTACAGCGCGCCGCCATAGGCGCCTTCGCCTGCTGCGAGGCAGCCGCTGACCACGCTGTCGATCAACTGCACTTCACCGGCCATGGCGATGCAGCCGCCCCCGGCAAGGTTGAAACCACTGCTGCGATCGGCGCCGTTGCGGATGGTCAGGCCACTGATGGTCAAGAATCCGTATGGATCGATCAGCACCCGGTCGGTGCCGCCGCCATCGATGGCCAGCGTCGCCGCGCCGGGGCCCAGCAGCTGGATATTGTTCGCTGGTATTTCCAGCACACCGCTGCTGAGCTGGATGCTGCCGCAGGCAAGCCCTGTCAGGTCGATGGCATCGCCGGTGCCGGCGGCGGCGAGAGTGTCGCGCAAGGAGCCGGGGCCGGCATCATCGCAATTGGTGACGACGCGCACCTGAGCGGGTGATTGCGGGCTGTGCGTTGCCGATGTCGCGGTTCCGCTGGTAACCCAGGCAGGGAAAATGCGTACGTCGGCGTGGTTGCGCAAGCCGGGCGGGCCGGCGCTGGCGGCCGCCGGTAGTGCCGCGGCAATCGCCAACGCCAGGAGTCGGCTGGCGTTTCCCGCCGCTGACGTGGGTACCACCACGTCAGGGCCGTGCCGGCGGCCGCTTTTGGGTGTCATGGCGCGGCGGTCGGCATGTGTGTGGCGCCGTGGCAATTCCTTGGATGACATGCGCGATATCCCCGACCTTGGCTGCCGTGTACCTTAGCACCCTTGGAGGGGATTCCCCGTCTGGCGTGACCGGCTCAGGCGGCGAGTGGCAAGGCCGTTTCAATGGACGCCAAGGCCGCCTCGATGGCTTGTTGGCGTTGCTCCACACCCAGTGCCACGCCTTCGGCGCGGATGAACTCGACATCGCGGATGCCGAAGAAGCCGAACACCGTCCGCAAGTAGGGCTCCTGGAAGTCGGTCGCGGCCGCCGCGCCGTTGCTGTACAGGCCGCCGCGGCTGGAGGCCACGATGATGCGTTTGCCGCCGGCCAGGCCCTGTGGTCCCTGCGCGGTGTAGCGGAAGGTTTCGCCGGGGACGGCCAGACGGTCGATCCAGGCTTTCAATTGGCTGGGAATGCCGAAGTTGTACATCGGCGCGCCGACGACGACGACATCGGCCGCCAGAAACTCATCCAGCAGGGCGCGTCCCAGGAGGTCCGGGGCACGGCCGTCCGCGGTGGGCAGCCAGTGTGGCACCGGTGCGGCGGCGAGGTCGCGGTAGCGCACCTGCGCGTTGGGGTGATGGCGGCGCCAGTGCGCCACCACGGCCGCACTCAGTTGGCGCGAGATCGATTGAGCGCCCAAGGCGCTGGAGTCGATGTGCAACAGGTTCATGGTGTTCTCCGTCCGGTTCTGCCCGGCGTTTGGGCTTGGTGATACGGTAAATCGTGAACGATGTGCCGATAAGCCCAAATAAAACGAACTGATTGTTCGTCAGCGGAAACAAATGTCCCGTGCCTCGCGTCGCTTGCCGCGCTTGCCATGGCTTCGGACATCTGCCCGGTTGGCCGCCAGATGGACGCAGCAGGATAAAATCCGCCAGAATCGACACTATCGTTCGCCACACGAAACGCCGATGAGCTCGCATGCGGGGGTGTTGCAGGATCTCAACGATCTGCATTTTTTTGCGGCCGTGGTGGAGCACGGCGGCTTTTCGGCGGCCGGGCGGGCGTTGGGTTTGCCCAAGTCGCGCTTGAGCAAGCGGGTGGCGCAATTGGAGGACCGGCTCGGCGTGCGTCTGTTGCAACGGACCACCCGGCGCTTCGTCGTTACCGAGGTCGGCCAGCGCTTTTACGCCCATTGTCGCGCCATGCTGGAAGAAGCCCAGGCGGCGCAGGACGCGGTGGATGCCTTGAGTGCGGAGCCGCGTGGCGTGGTGCGGGTGAGTTGCCCGGTGGATATGGCCCAGAACGTGTTGGCGCCGCTGTTGCCTGAGTTCATGGCCGCCTTCCCCAAGATTGAGCTCAGGGTGCTGGCCAGCAACCGCCGTGTCGATCTGATCGGTGAGGGCTTCGACATTGCAATCCGCGTACGCAGCAAGCTCGATACCGACGCCACCCTGATCGCGCGCACCTTCGGTCAGTCCACCGTGCTGCCGGTGGCGAGCCCCGCGCTGCTGGATGAACTGGGCCGCCCGGAAAACCCGCAAGCGCTGGCCCGGCTGCCGGCCTTGTCGATGTACGAGCACGACAGCGCGCAGGTGTGGACGCTGGTCGATGCCGACGGCGTCGATGCCAGTGTGGAAATGCGCGCGCGCATGGTCTCGGGGGACTTCAATTTGCTGCTGACCGCCGCGCGGCGCGGCATGGGCGTGGCGCTGTTGCCCGAATACGTCTCGGCGCCGGCCATTGCGCGCGGTGAGCTGGAGCTGGTGCTGCCCGGCTGGGGCGCGCCGCAAGGCATCATGCATTTCGTGTACCCCAGCCGCCGCGGCCTGCTGCCGGGGGTACGCGCTTGTGTGGATTTTCTGGCCGAGCAGTTGCCGACGGCAACGCGGCGTCTGCACGAGGCCTGTCGACAACGTGCACTGGGTGCGTGATACGCTGCCGCCCGCCGCGGAACGATTCGAAGCGGTCCACTTCATCACGACGGGGAGGCGTGCATGAATGCATCGACGACGCCGCGGCGCTGGCCGTGGTGGCTACTGTTTCTGTTGCTGATTGCGGTATCGCTGTGGGTGCCGTTGTACAACCGCATCGGGCCGCGCCTGCTCGGCATTCCGTTTTTCTACTGGTTCCAGTTCGTGTGGATCATGGTCACCGCCGTGGTCACCGCGCTGGCCTACCGCGCGCGTGCCTGAGGACGCTCCATGAATGCAGCCATCGTGGTGTTCGTGGTGTTGTTCGGCCTGGTGACCGTGCTTGGTTTCGTTGCCGCTCGCTGGCGCGCGGCGCGGCTCGATCATCTGGAGGAGTGGGGTCTGGCCGGGCGTCGTTTCGGCACCGTGGTGACCTGGTTCCTGCTGGGTGGGGATCTTTACACCGCCTACACCTTCGTGGCGGTGCCGGCGCTGGTGTTCGGCGCCGGTGCGCTGGGCTTCTTCGCGATGCCCTACACCCTGATCGTGTACCCGTTCGTGTTTGTGGTGTTTCCGCGCTTGTGGTCGGTGGCCAAACAACACGGCTACGTCACCGGCGGCGATTTCGTCCGTGCCCGTTACGGCAGCCGCACGCTGGCCTTGCTGGTGGCGTTGACCGGAATCCTTGCCACCATGCCGTACATCGCCTTGCAACTGGTCGGCATGGAGGTGGTGATCGGCGCGCTCGGCCTGCACGGCCAAGGCTGGCTGGGTGAGCTGCCGCTGATCATCGCGTTTGCGATTCTCGCCGCCTACACCTACACCAGCGGCCTGCGCGCGCCGGCGATGATCGCGGTGGTGAAAGACGTGCTGATCTACATCACCGTGATCGCCGCGGTGGTGGTGATTCCCGGCAAACTGGGTGGTTACGCCAAAGTGTTCGAGGCGGTTCCAGCGGACCGGTTGCTGCTGCAACCGGGGCAGGCCAGTGCCTATGCGACGCTGGCGCTCGGCTCGGCGCTGGCGCTGTTTCTCTATCCGCACGCCATCACCGGCATTCTGAGTGCCGACAGCCGCCGCACCATCAAGCGCAACATGGCATTGCTGCCCGCCTACTCACTGGTGTTGGCGCTGATCTCGGCACTGGGTTACATGGCCCTGGCCTCCAACGTCGCCCACGATCCGGCCTTTGCCGCCGGCTTTGACCGCTACGGTCCCAACTATGCGGTGCCGGCGCTGTTCCTGCGCTGGTTCCCGTCGTGGTTCGTGGGTGTGGCGATGGCGGCAATCGCCATCGGCGCGCTGGTGCCGGCGGCGATCATGTCGATCGCCGCCGCCAATCTTTACACCCGCAACATCCACCGCGAGTACCTGCGCCCCGATGCCACGCCGGCAGAGGAGGCGCGGGTGGCGAAAATGGTGTCGCTGCTGGTGAAGTTCGGGGCCCTGGCCTTCGTGTTGTTGCTACCGCAGAAGTTCGCCATTCAGTTGCAGCTACTGGGCGGCATCTGGATCATCCAGACCCTGCCTGCCATCGTGATCGGGCTCTACACCCGCAAGCTCCATTCGCGGGCGCTGATCGCGGGCTGGCTGGTCGGTATGGTCAGCGGAACCTGGATGGCTGCCAGTCAACATTTCAAGGCCATCTATCCGTTGCATCTGGGCGATCTCAGCATCCCCGGCTATGCCGCCTTGTACGCGCTGGTGCTCAACTTGCTGGTGACGCTGGTGCTGTCGGCGGTGGCGCCGCGGCTGGGCTGGTCTGCGGCGGCGGATCAAACCGCCGCGAGCGACTACAGCGACGCCACAGAGGCGTCCTGATGGCGTGCTACCATCGATGGACTTGGACGTCCAAACGGAAGCGTCATGCAACTCGAAACCAAGCTGCCCAAAGTCGGCACCACCATCTTCAGCGTGATGAGCCAGCTGGCGCTGGAACACAAGGCCGTCAACCTCGGCCAGGGCTTTCCTGATTTCGAGCCGCCGCCGGCCCTGTGCGAGGCCGTCACCCGCGCCATGCGCGAGGGTCGCAACCAGTACGCCCCCGGTATCGGCGTGCCCAAGTTGCGCGAACAGATCGCGCTCAAGACCGAGCGCCTCTACGGCCGCCGGATCAGCCCCGACACCGAGGTCACCGTGACTTCCGGTGCGACCGAGGCCATCTTTGCCGCCATCGCCGCCAGCGTGCATGCCGGCGATGAGGTGATCGTGCTCGATCCCTGCTACGACTGTTACGAGCCGGCCATTGATCTCGCCGGTGGCCGTGCCGTGCATGTGCCGTTGACGCCACCGCACTTCGCCGTCGATTGGCAGCGGGTGCGCGATGCGGTGACGTCCAGGACGCGCATGATCATGGTCAACTCGCCGCACAACCCGAGTGGTGCCGTATTCACCGCCGCCGACCTCGATGCGCTGGCCGGAATCGTCCGCGACACCCGCATCGTGGTGTTGTCTGACGAGGTCTACGAGCACATCGTCTACGACGGCGCGGCCCACCAAAGCGTGCTGCGTCATCCGGAGCTGGCCGAGCGCAGTTTCGTCGTCAGCTCCTTCGGCAAGACCTACCACTGCACCGGCTGGAAGGTCGGCTACTGCGTCGCCGCCAAGCCGCTGTCGGCCGAGTTCCGCAAGGTGCACCAGTACCTGACCTTCTGCACCTTCAGCCCGGCGCAATTCGCCTTCGCTGAGGTGCTGGAGTCGGATCCCGCGCATTACCTTGAGCTGCACGCGTTCTACCAGGCCAAGCGCGACCGTTTCCGCGCCCTGCTGGCGCCGTCCCGCTTCACCCTGCTGGATGTGCCGGGCGGCTATTTTCAACTGGTCGACTACGCGGCGATCCGCGACGTCGATGACATCAACTTCAGCGAATGGCTGGTGCGCGAAGGCGGCGTGGCGGCGATCCCGCTGACGCCGTTCTATGAAACACCACCGGCAACGCGCCTGCTGCGCCTGTGTTTCGCCAAGAGCGATGCCACCATGGAGGCCGCCGCCGCGCGCCTATGCCAACTGTGATCCCGAACGATATGCGCGTTTCACTGGTGCAGGGCGCCACCCGCTGGCACGATCCGGCCGGCAACCGCGATTACTACGCCGACTTGATCGCGCCACTGGCCGGGCTGAGCGATCTGGTGGTGCTGCCGGAGACCTTCACCAGCGGTTTTTCCAACGCCGCCATCGACAATGCCGAAGACATGCACGGCGCCACCGTGCACTGGATGCGCGAACAAGCCCGCACGCTGGACGCCGCCATTACCGGCAGCGTGCAGCTGCGTGTGGGTGACGCCGTCTACAACCGCTTGCTGTTCGTGACGCCGGAAGGCGAGCTCAAACACTACGACAAACGCCATTTGTTCCGTTATGCCGACGAGCACAAACGCTACGCCGCCGGCAGCGAGCGACTGCTGCTCGACTATCGCGGCTGGCGCATCTGTCCGCTGGTTTGCTACGACCTGCGCTTTCCGGTGTTTTCGCGCAATCGCCACGACCCTGACAGTGGCTTCGACTACGACCTGCTGCTCTACGTCGCCAATTGGCCGGCTCCGCGCGCCTATGCGTGGAGTACCTTGCTGCGCGCCCGCGCCATCGAAAACCTCGCCTACTGCGTCGGCGTCAACCGCGTCGGCCGCGATGGCAACGACCACGACTACCTCGGCGGCAGCCTGGCGCTGGATTTCCTCGGTCGACCGATGAGCGAAGCCGGCGAGAGCGAAGTGGTCGCCACGGCCACGCTGTCAGCCGCATCGCTGGCCGCGCATCGCCAGAACTTCCCCGCCTGGATGGATGCCGACGGCTTCACGCTGGCGTGAGCTCTATGGAGGCTTGCTTGCCGGTGAGCCCAATCTGATCGATTATCCAGCGCGTTTTCGCATCAGGCTTTCTGTTCTTTCGATCAGCGCACCGGGCGACGTGGCAAGTTTGGTGCACAGGGCAAGAACAGTGGCGAGAGCAGGCTGGCGGATTCCTCGTTCGAGCATGCTCACGAAAGTCCGGTCCACTCCGCTTTCGAGAGCGAGGCGCTCCTGACTGAGTCCGGACGCGCGCCGCGCTTCGCGCAACGCCTTGCCGAATGCGATTGCCACCTCACTTTTCTGCTTTTCCTCCACGCGGGCAGCGAGGTATCGTCCTGTTTGTTGGTCTGCCGACTATGTTCAACATTCTGCTTGTCGTATATCTGGACACGCCCAACCGTAAGCGTCCGCCCACAACACCTTGACGGCGATTTCTGTCGTTATGGCAGCGGCAGCAGGGTGGCGATATCGCGGTCTTTGGTGGTGGAGAGGCGGGTGAGGACGTCGGTGAGCCAGGCGTGAGGCTCGATGCCGTTGGCTTTGGCGGTGGCGATGAGGCTCATGATGGCGGCGGCGCGTTGGCCGGCGGTTTCGGAGCCGGCGAAGAGCCAGTTCTTGCGGCCGAGGGC
>DASSXP010000313.1:0-30700 GCA_035703755.1 Rhodanobacteraceae bacterium
CGCCACTGGCGTGTAAACCATTGGATGCAGACGGGGCGTCGGATCAGGCATTGGCCGGATTATCGGCAGTCAGCTCTTGGAGCACTTCGAGGTGCTTGTTGCACCCTCGACACTGGCCGCATGGCACGCTTGCCTTGTGGCAGCTATGGGCCCAGGCAAGCATGTTCAGCGGGATGCCCGCGGTACGCACCAGTTCAGCCGTGTTCAGACCGATGGCTGGTGCGCGCACGCGCAAGCCACCCTCCTGACATGCCATCAGTGCGTCCACCTTATCGACGAACTCTTTTGTACCGTCGCGGTGGGTGCCATCGGAGGCAACGGTGCCAAGAAGGAGTTCTGTGGCGCCCCGGGCGACGGCCTTCATCGCCACAGCGGTAATCAATAGCTGATTGCGATAGGGCCACCAATCCGACTCAGGGGCCAGCGCATCGGGTGAAGCGCCAGCCATGTCGCCGGACCCAAGCGCTCGGGCATTGATTGTCAGCACGTGGTGCTGCAGATCCAATTGCCGGGCTATGGCTGTCGATGCGGCAATCTCTGCCTCCGCAGCTAATTGGCCGTAGTCAACAGTGAAGGCGAATCTTGGGCGTTTCCACCATGCCAATGAAATCGAATCCATGCCTCCGGAAAGCAGCAACGCACTACCCATGAGAAGCGACCCAAACAGTGCGATAGATCGCGCTAACGAAATCGTCCGTGAGGATGCAGTCCGAACCCTGCATCATCTTGCGATTCTCGATGGACTCACATTCGCTGTACATCACTACTGGCCGACCAATTGCTCTGGCGTAGCCGATCTCGTAGATCGTGCCGGCGTCGAGCCCATCACCGAGTGCGAGCAGCACATCGCAGTCGCGGATGCCTTGCAGGTCGAGTTCAACGACGTCCTCAGCGGATCCGCGACCAACATCGTGATAGGGCGAAAATACCTTCAGGTGCATCTCCATCAACGCCGTACGGGCTTGCTCGACGAGCCAGAGTTGGGCCAAATTGAAGAACGGACCCGCGAGGTACACGGTCGGACGCTCGCCGCGCCGCCAGCGTTCGCCGACGATCAGAGGCGCGGGCTGGAAAGCCACGAGCAGTTCCTCAGATGGAAAACTGCCATGGTGCTCGCAGTAGTACGCCGTGGAGCGTGAAGCGCGATCGGCAGCGTCGTGTGGATTCAGCCCCATATGCATCCAGCCGACAGCAAACTGCGCTGCGAATTGGTCGCCGCTACCGATCTTCCACACCCGCTGCGTGCCATATGCCGGGATTTCGCTGATCCGACCGCGGTCTAAGACCAGTGCACCCATCGGGCCTTGCTTGATCACCACAATCTGAGCGTGATTCCGCTCGGCCAAAGTGCGAGCCATCTGCGTCGCATCGGACGATCGTTCGCCGAGCAACAGGCCGGCCTCATGCCGGTTGAGTATCAGGGCAAGCTCTTCAGATTTGGAGCCATTCTCGTGGAAAGGTCTTGGATTGCGCGCATTCTGTGGGTCATAGACGGCGCGACGCGCACTCACGACGCCTTCGCCTTCGATCATTCCAAATCGCAGCACATGCTCGGCATCGACATGAATCGAAGGATGCGAGATGGACAGGCCCTTAATCACCGGTACCGACAAGCCGTGGATGTAATGAAAGCCTGGAGATTCTGGGATATCGGTTAGGGCCAGCTGGATTGGGTCCAGCGCAGCCATGGACTCGAAGGTCGATCGGGCCAGTCCGTCCGCGTAGCTGTACAGCGTAACGGGTACGCCGAGCGCGGCCAAAGCCGCCGCCGCACGGCCTCCCGAGCCGAAGTACTGGTTCCACCGCGGGTGCATGCATAACTCGCGGTAGATTCCTCCAACGATGGCAAACATTGTTTAGGCTGACGGAATTGCGGCAATGCGCACGCCGACATGTGCGCCAGAAATATTGGTAACACGCGCAGCATAGACAGTTCCGGCTTGAATGCATTCGCGCAGCTGTTGAACCTCAGGCGCAGTGATGCCGCCAGCGATCTGATTGTTCAAGACAAGAACGACAACGCTGATGTTGTTCTGTTGCTGCACTTGCACATCAAGCTCAGTCCCAATCTGTAAACTTGGAATCACTGCGGCCCGCGGCGAACCCAACTGCGTATTGATAATCAGGTCCTCGCACGAAACTCCAGACCGCTCGAAACCTCCGCCGAAACCGCCGCCACTAGAACCAGACATCACTCACCCCCCTTTAGGTTGACTGAACATCGTGCTTGCACTTACTCGGTAAGTGTCTAGCCCGAATCGCTCACAAGGCGAACAGTGTGAAACGCGTCTGAAGGATAGCTCGAACATGTGCCGAAGTGCTAACACAACTGCCCGTATTGTCGATCTCTGGCGGCGTGCTGGTAGTTGCGTTCGTGGTTGACGGCCACCGAGCCAGTTCCGGCGATCTGTTCAGGTCTTCATTCCTCTCGCAGGTCTGCTTCGCTCCTAGCCCAAGCCTGTGAATCGTTGCGCGTTCATGCAAAGCAACGTGCCGGCGCTACACCGCCTGTCGCTGTGCCTGCTTGCTGTCGTAGCTGTTTTCCGATATCGCACTCCGCGGCAGCTCAAGACTGATCGCGCTGATCGAGCGTTGCAGCTCGGCGCCGATGTATGCCAGCGGGGAACCTCCTCTGTGCGGGTACTGAGTCTGGTAACGTTATTCTTGGCTCAGGCATGCGTAGTTCTTGTACATCTCCACTTGCCGGTGAGGCCACCCAAGCTACCGCACCTGGGCCGTTTCAGTGGGTTAGGAGCTGCACTTCGTCGTTGAATTCATCCTCTGACATGTTTCTGAGATGCTGGTCCCTCGATCACTCGACACCTCATGTTCCTTAAACAAGTGTGGCGCTGATAGGTGCCATGGGAGCGACTCATGCGTAACATCGACTTGCGACATGCGGAAGCTGGGCAACTCGCTGCTGCACTGGATTCAGGCACCCGCTTTACGAATGAACAGCTCCGCAGTGCACTGGCAAATGCTCTTGAGCGCATCAGCACGCTGGAAGCCAACTGGGAAGAACTCGGACAGGCCTATCAGTGGTTCAATGAGCAGATGGCACCCGACCAGAGTTCTCCAACATCCTCGATCTAGGGGGAACTGGGTTCGCCCCACGGTCGACGCCTTGCCATCTCGGGAAGGAAGAATGCTGCTCTGAAGACCTAACGGGTCGGCGGAGTGCGCGACAGGCGTAGCTGCCGCGCAACACTGTCAAGACGAGTACGGCTGCCTTACCGCTCCTTTCGAACGCCCTTATACGGCTTTCCATCGTTCTTGACCGGCATGAATTGACCGTTGTCATCGTTGCGCTTCTGCCAGCCGCCATCCGGGCGTTTGAACTGCGAACGGTCACGAACTGCTCCTTTGCGGTGACCATCACCCTTCGGTGGGTTGGTTGCCATAATGCACCTCACGTGTACTCAAGCTGAGTCCAGTTTACTACCGTTTTCTTGAAGACGGCACACGACTGCCTTGGCAACTCTTGCCGACCTACTTCCGTCAACAGGACTCCAAACACCGCTCTCGTGCACTTCCAGTGTTGCCGCCACACCAATCGGCAACTACTGCCACCCATTGTCTTTCCAGCCAAGGTTAAGTCCCGAAGATCTCCTTCAGCGCGAAATCTACGGCCCCGGTCGTCGGTTCCACCTGACTGATCGTCGGTTCGGTCCAGACTTCCGAGGCGCACACAGCATCGCACCATCCGACAACACGGTCTGTAGTCGGACGCCTACCGTTTGTGTCGGGACTGGCCGCGTCCTGCCTTTCGGGATCTCGGCTGGCGAATGCCCAGCTTGCTGAGCGCATTCCTGAGTTCGGTCATGCCAGGCGTTTTCTCGCTGCCTCCGGGCGAATGGTTAAAAGCGTGCGCTTCTCCGGGGCACTCAGCAGCTAGGCCACTGACGATACCGTTGACCAGGCGGATTTTGTCCAGGAACGTGCTCAGCCACGGACGAAACTGCTCTTGACTCTCCAACGAGAAGATCAGGCCCCTGAAGTTCTCTTCGGTGTCGTATGCCTCGCCGTCCGGCCTCTTCCTGACCACCACGCGTCGCTGAATCTCAATGAGGTGAACGATCCTGCCGCCGACACAAAGCTGCAACACCAGGACACCGCGCGGCGTCTTTGCTTGCGGATCGTGGTAGACCCAGTTGGATTCTCGGCCCTTTGCTTGCTTGTCCTCGATGACGAAAGGCTTAAGCCCTATCAGCTTGGGCTCGGGTGCGCTGCTGAACCCGTCCTCGAAGGTGAACCAGAGCACTGATTGGACGATCTCCGGCCATTCGGCTTGCAGCTTTCGCGCGGCATTCCACATGTCGCGCAGAACCCCGCTTGACTCCAGCTCGATCTGCGCATGGATGGACCCGTACCCGACGCCTTTGTCGCTGCCATGCGGCTCACCCGATGAAACGGCGCGGATGTCGGCGGTCCCCGACCGGCGCTGTTTGCCGTGCGCCTGCGCATCGTGCCGCTTGTCGACGACCGCCCTCGGTGCGCCCAAGACCTCAAAGCGGTCTTCAACAATGTCTACCGGCATAGAACCATGGTCCGGCTCATCGGCGTCCGTGAGGACGATGATCTCGGGCAGATTGCGTGGAACCTTCGTTCGGCCGCCTACGATGCCTGAATCGGACTCGTCCGAACCGTCCGGCTCGCCACCCGGATTCTCGCGGTCGCGGATGACCGGCTCCCCTTGCGGCTGACTGGCACCGAGAATCTGCAATGCGAGGAACGTCTGGCCGCCGTCGAACCTGACTCCTGCGACCTTGATCTTTGCTGGCCCGCGATACCATGGGGCGACCTTGAGGAATGTCTGGGCGTACTCGCGCCGGCCCGCCACCACGGCCGTCTCGGCCTGGCTGTAGATGCTCTTTGCCCTTCGACGGGCATACTCGTCGTGCTTCACGTGCGCGAGGAACACCACGTCGTCGTTGCGCATCCGCCGGCCGAGCCTTACCGGCCATGTTCCAGGCGCGACGGGTTCGTTAATCGCCTTGAACAACCGATCGCTGGCTTCCTGCCAAGGGTAGGTTGCCAGCACCCGCTTGACCTCGGCGGAATGTCCGTAGCATCTGTAGAAGAACTCCATGCAAGGGACAAGCAGACTCCCACCTCCATCGAGATTGAAGCGCAGCAAGTAATTACGGTCGTGCGCATATTTCAGCGGGTACGCGTCATTCGGGATAGGGCTGGCGAACCCGCTGCCATGCGCATCGAACGGCGAAGAACAGGACCACCCGCCGTCAGAAAACGAGACATCGAATGTTTCGATCGGGTAGTAGAGTCGCGAACTGGACAGGCCTTGACGCCATACCGATCCGATTCGCAGCAAACCCAGGTGGGTCAGCGCGACATTGTGTTCCAGCCAGTGCCCCAGATTGCCGTTTTCGTCCAGAGAGCGAAAAATCACCACCACGTGCGGTACGGACCTTGCCCTGGTGTTTTGTCGGAGCGGGCCGTACCACCAAACGATCAGCGGGCGCGGATAGTTCGTCAGAACAGGATCGTCGATGCGAACCTGTGGCGTCGAGTAAACTTGAGGATTCAACTTGCCGAGATCCTACGAAATCCCAGTTCCATTGTCGCAACGGATTCTGGACTTTCGCAGGTATTTTTGGAAATGACAACCGCCACCGACCAGTGCCGCCGCCGAGGCGGTGTGATGCGGGTTCCTGAACGGCCGTTGCCGCCAGTGGGCGGCATCCACCGGCAATCCGGCGACGGAGCGGATGGCGGCGGTGTCCAGCGCCTCGGTTTCGTCCAGCGGCGGCAGGATGCCGGGCAAGCGTTCGGCCAGCATGGTTTTGCCGGTGCCCGGCGGCCCGACCATCAGCAAGTGGTGGCCACCGGCAGCGGCAATTTCCAGCGCCCGTCGCGCCAGTGGTTGACCACGGACCTCGGCGAGATCGGGCGCGCTCGCCGCGATGCTGCCTTCGACGGCCGATGGCAGTTCCAGTTCACCACAACCATTGAGAGCTGCGCAGACCGCGGCGAGGCTGTCGGCGACGCGCACATCCGCCGCCGGCACCAGCGCCGCTTCGGCGGCATTGCCACTGGGCACCACCAGCCGGCGCCCGTGCTCGCGCGCCCGCAGCAGCGCCGGCAAGGTGCCGGTCACCGGCCGCAGTTCGCCACTCAAGGCCAGTTCGCCCAGGAACTCACAACCGTCCAGTGCCCGTGCCGGCACCTGCCCGGCCGCCGCCAGAATGCCCAGCGCGATGGCAAGATCGAAGCGGCCGCCATCCTTGGGCAAGTCAGCGGGTGCCAGATGCACGGTGATGTGGCGCTGCGGGTAATCGAAGCGGGCGTTGTGGATCGCCACCCGCACGCGATCCCGCGCCTCACGCACGGCGAGCTCGGGCAGGCCGATGATGCTGGTGCCGGGAAGGCCGCCGCCCAAGTGCACCTCCACCGTCACTTCCGGCGCCGTCACGCCTTGCTGGGCACGGCTGCGGGCCACCGCCAGGCTCATGGCGAACTCGGCACGTACGCGGCGGCGACGATCCACTCACGGGCGATGGGCTTGCTTTCCATCACGCACTCCTTGCGCGGTTGCTGGGCGGACAAGACCGCCCCGGCCGGTTTCCTGGGGTGAGGTGTGACGCGGCCGGGGCGGGTTCCCGGGAACTTCGTGGCGCGCGCCTCCGGCGCACGCGGGCAAAATCAATCGTTGGCGTGCGGCTTGCTTTCCAGCGCCGCCACGCGCCATTCCAGTGCTTCCAGCCGTTTGCGCGCGCGTTCCAGCAATTCGGCCTGCACATCGAACTCTTCGCGGGTGACGAGATCCAGCCCGCGCAGACCGCGCATCAGCACGTCGCGCATATTGGCCTGGATGTCCGCCCGCGCCTGACCGAAGCCGGGGGGAATCAGGTTGCCGAGCCGGTCGGCAAGCTGATCGATGGTATGGACGTCGAGCATGGTGATCCCCAAAGACAGAATGGATCAGGATACCGCGTGCCGTTCAGGCCGCCTGCCCGCAGGGGTCGCGCCGTGGAGAGCGGGATTGCTCATCGTCGCGGATTCGGGAGGCGATCCGTCCCTGGATCGCGGGCCGGCGCGCTGCGCCGACAGCGGTAACGTTACGCCTCGACGCCGACCGCCACCAGTCGGCCGGCACCGCGGGTTTGTGTAGGCAAGGGACTACACCGCGCCCGCGGCAATGGCACAATGGCACCGATCCCGCCTCGGAACCCTGCCATGAAATTGATCACCGCCATCATCAAGCCGTTCAAGCTGGACGATGTGCGCGAAGCCTTGTCCGAGGCCGGCGTGCAAGGCATCACCGTCACCGAGGTCAAGGGCTTCGGGCGCCAGAAGGGCCACACCGAGCTCTATCGCGGCGCCGAATACGTGGTCGATTTCCTGCCCAAGATCAAGCTGGAAGTGGCGATCCCGGACGAGCTTGCCGAACGGGTGATCGAAACCATCCAGCAGTCGGCCCGTACCGGCAAGGTGGGCGACGGCAAGATTTTCATCTCCGAGCTGGCCCCGGTCATTCGCATCCGCACCGGCGAGCTCGACGCCGACGCCCTGTAGGCGCGCCCCTTGGGCGCGATTGCGATTGCGTGCAAGCGGGATCTTTGGTCGCGGCCAATGGCCGCGCTTACGGGGCGAGATCCAGCGCGGCGGTGAGGTCGCCCGGCGCGGGACCGCCGGCGGCCCGCATCGCCTCGTCGCGTGCGACGATGCCGCGCAGGGGCGTCAGGCCGAAACGCCGATTGAGGAAACGCTGGATCGAGCCGGTGTCGTAGATCGTGTGATCAACAAAGCCCTTCTTCACATGCGGCGACACCAGCAGCGTCGGAATGCGCGTGCCCGGTCCCCAACGATCGCCCTTGGGTGGCGCCACCTGATCCCACCAGCCGCCGTTTTCATCCACGGTGATGATGACCAGCGTCTCCTGCCAGTGTGGCGACTCTTGCAGTGCGGCGACCATGCGCATGATGTGGCGATCGCCGGAATCGACATCGGCGTAACCGGCGTGCAGGTTGAGGTTGCCCTGCGGCTTGTAGAAGCTCACCGTGGGCAATTTGCCGGCGCGAATGTCGGCCAGAAACCGATTGCTGGTCGGGGTGTCGCCGAGACCGCCGTCGCGCAGATGTCGGCTGCGCTCGGCCGTACCCGGTGCGAAGCGGGCGTAGTAGTTGAACGGCTGGTGGTGCGGCTGGAAATTGGGGCTTTCGGGAAACTCGCCCTCCTCGCCTTCGCCCTGTCCAGCCAATGCCGCAGCCCAACCACCGGCGTACCAGGCCCAGTCGATGCCGGCATCGCTGAGGCTGTCACCGATGGTGCGGTGGTCCTGCGGTGGCAAGGTGTAGGCCGCCCTGGGGTCGGCGTAGAGCGGGTTTTCCGGCGATTTGTTGAACGCCGGCGCGTAGGGCGGGCCCATGGTGTTGACGACGTGAAAGTCCGGCGTCAGCGTGGTCTTGCCGACGTAGTCGGGCGGGCCGTCCATCGCGCTGGCGGGGGAATCCTTGTCCAGCTTGATGTGGATGTCGTCGGCGCGGCCGCTGGCGGTAACGGCGATGTTGGGCTTGGCCGGGCTGTGGTCGGCGTGGGCGTAGTACGGCGGCTCGGCGGCAACCAGGTACTGGTGATTCAGGAACGAACCGCCAAACGCGCCCATGAAGAAGTTGTCACACAGCGTGTACTGGCGCGCCAACTGCCACAGACGGAACGTCGCCGCGTTGTCGCCGTAATAGCCCATGGTCATGGCGCCGGTGTTGCCCCAGGCAACGAAACCGTCGTTCTTGCCGCCATTGATCTGGCGCTGGTTCTCGTAAAAGCGATGCACCAGATCGCGGGTCACCACCCCGGGCGGCAACGGCTCGCCGGTGCCGGTGCGCAGCGCCCACGGCGCGTTCGGCAGGTCGGTGATGTCGTCTTCGAGCACCTGGTATTTGCGGTGTTCGACCACTTGCGCGTGCGGCGCGAGGCCATGCCAGACCTTGGGCAGCGTGGCCAGTATCGAGCCGTCGCGGTCGCGCTGCTGGTACTCGGCCGGGGTGAGCGAGGACAGCGGTTTTTCCAACCCCGGAAAATCGGCAAACAGATTGTTGAAGCTGCGATTCTCGGCGTAGATCACCACCACCCGGCGGATGCGCTCGCGCAGCAGACGGTCGATGTCGCCGGTTGCCCTCGGCGCCGCTGCGCGAGGTGTCTCACGCGCGCAGCCGCTGACGGCCAGCGTCGCGCCCGCCGCCGCCATACCGCCCAGCAAACGGCGGCGGGATGGATCGGCGGGTGCCTCGACTGGCGCATCGGTGGCGGAATCGGGCTGCGGATCGCGTGACTTCAAATCGGACATGGTGCTTCGTTTGCATGGGGGTAATTGCCGGCATTATGCGCTGCTTGCGCCAGCAACGGCCCTTGCCGATAGTCATCCACTGCGCGCCGGCGGCCGCATGCCGCCCACGCGGGCCGATCAGGCGTAATGCTCGACCATGATCACGTTGGCGTCATCGGCGTGATCGAGCAACAGGCGACGTACCCGATCCTGCCAGGCGTGGCCGAAGCGTTGCTGCTCGTCCGCGCTGGCGTCGGGCGCCAGTGCGCGCGGCATCAAGGCCGGCAACTCCGGCGCCGCCGGCACACTCGACAAGTCCATGCGGACGCCGACTTCGAGCCCGCTGTCGCGGCGGCGGAAACGGGCCAGGGCGCGGTTGTCACCGTCGCCGTAACGCAGCAGATCCGCGCGCACGAAGCGCCCGCCGATGCCGTGGAAGCCGTTGCCGGCGGCGGCGCCCGTCAACAACGTGAAGATCTGTGCCACCACCCCGGTGGTGCCTTCGGTTTCGGCGGCCTGCATGGTGACGCGGATGCCGCCGCGCTCGGCCGGGCCATCGGGGTACAGCGCCCGCAGCGCGGCGCGCGCCATCAACCAGGCGCCGGCCACGGTGGGGCAGGAATGGCCGGCCACGCGCACCGCGTCGGCGTAGCCGTATTCGATGCTGCCGTCGTCGCTGGCGCCGAGCAGTGCGGCCAGCGGGTCGCGCACGCGGATGCGCGGGGCTGCCGCAAAAAAGTCGGGGAAGGCCATCGGCTTATTCTTCCGGCAGGCCGCTGACGGCGAAGTCGATGACGATCGGCGACGCGTCACGCTGGCGGTACTGGATGGCAACGACGTCGCCGAAGCGCTCCTGCATCTGCCGCAGCAGCGGGATCGGATCGTGATCGTTGACGAAGCGCATGGTCTCGCCGTTGCGCAGCGCGCCCAACGCGCCGAAGATCGCCGAATGACGAAAGCGGCGGGCGATGCCGCGGGCATCGAAGACGTGGACGTTTTCCTCGGGACTGAGGTCGATCGACATGGCAAGGCTCCAGATTGCAGGATGCCTTGCATGCTACGCCGGCACCTGACCGGCGCCCTGATCCATGTCAGAAGCGATAGCCGCGGTGGATGGCGACGATACCGCCGGAAAGGTTGCGCACGTCGACGCGGTCGAAGCCGGCCGCTTCGAGCAGGCCTTTCAGGGTTTCCTGGTCGGGATGCTTGCGGATCGACTCGGCCAGATAACGGTAGCTGTCCGCGTCGCCCGCGATCATCCGGCCGATGCGCGGCAATACCTGGAAGGAGTGGAAATCGTAGAGCTTGCCGAACGCCTCGCTCTGAACGCGGCTGAACTCCAGCACCAGCGCGCGGCCGCCGGGTTTCAGCACCCGGTGCATTTCGCGCAAAGCCTGCTCTTTGTTGGTGACATTGCGCAGACCGAAGGCAATCGTCACCGCATCGAAGCTGGCGTCGGCAAATGGCAGCGCCTCGGCGTTCATCTGCGCGAAGTCGAGCCCCCGAAGCAGGCCGCGATCGAGCAGGCGATCGCGGCCGACGCCAAGCATCGCCGCATTGATGTCGCCAACGATGATGTGGCCGCGCTCACCCACCACCGGCTGCAACAGAGCCGCGATGTCGCCGGTACCGCCGGCGAGGTCGAGCACCCGGTCGCCGGCGCGCACCCCGCTGGTGGCGACGAAATGCCGCTTCCATAGGCGATGCACGCCGAACGACATCAAGTCGTTCATCAGGTCGTATTTGGTGGCCACCGAGGTGAACACGCGGCCGACCAGTTTCTGTTTCTCGGCCAGCGGCACATCGCGGTAACCGAAATGCGTGGTGGCGGGCTTGATTTCTTCGCTCATGCGCCGATTGTAGCCGCAGCCGCTTGCCTCCGAGTCGACTCTGCCGCAACCTGAGCCAATTCAGAAGCGGGGGCGGCGATGACATTCGATTACCTGATCGTGGGCGCCGGCTCGGCCGGCTGTGTTCTGGCCAATCGCCTGTCGGCCAACCCGCAGCACCGTGTGTGCCTGCTCGAAGCCGGCCCGCCAGACGACAGCCTGCTGGTGCGGGTGCCGGCCGGCATCATCGCCCTGATGCGCTCGCGCCGGCGCAACTGGCGCTACTGGAGCGTGCCGCAAACGGCGCTGGACGGCCGTCAGCTGTACATCCCTCGCGGCAAGACGCTGGGCGGTTCGAGCGCCGTCAACGCAATGATCTACACCCGTGGCCATCGGACCGATTACGATCACTGGGCGGCCCTCGGCAACCCCGGCTGGGCCTACGAGGACGTGCTGCCGATCTTCAAGCGCAGTGAGAATCATGCGCGCGGCGCCGACGCGTTTCATGGTGCTGATGGCTCGCTTGCGGTGTCGGACTTGCGCTACACGCACCCGGTTACCGCCGCCTTCACCGCGGCCGCGGTGCAAGCGGGCTACCGGGAAAACCATGATTTCAGCGGCGCCGAGCAGGAAGGCGCCGGCCCATACCAATTGACCCAGCGCGATGGCGAACGCTGCAGCATCGCGCGGGCCTATCTCGCCCCGGTGCGCGAGCGATCCAACCTCAGCGTGTTGACGGGGGCGCTGGTGACCCGCGTGCTGCTCGACGGCACGCGCGCGACTGGCGTTGAATGTCAGCTGCGCGGTGGCGTGCGGCGCATCGAAGCCGGCACCGTCATCCTCGCCGCCGGCGCGATCAACTCGCCGCAGTTGCTGCTGTTGTCGGGTATCGGTGCGAGGGAGAAACTCGCGCCCCACGGCATCCGCCAGCAACACGCGCTGCCCGGCGTGGGCGAAAACCTGCAAGATCACCCGGACGCGCTGATCGTGCATCGCTCGCGCCGCCACGATTCCCTGAGCCTTGGGCCGGGTTACCTGCCGCAGGCGCTGCGCAATGCGATCCGCTGGGGCCGCGCGCGGCAAGGCGCCTTCACCACCAACGTGGCCGAAGGCGGCGGTTTCATCCGCTCGCAGGCCAGTGAGGCGATCCCCGACCTGCAGCTCCACATCAGCGCGGCGCTGCTCGACAACCACGGCCTCAACTGGCGTTTCAGCCTGGGCTGGGGCTACTCCGCGCACGTGGCGGTGCTGCGGCCGCGCTCGCGTGGCACGGTGACGCTGGCCAGCGCCGATCCGGCCGCTGCGCCGCGCATCGATCCGGCCTTGTTGAGCGACCCGGACGATGCGGAGCGCCTGCTGCGCGGGGTGAAGATCCTGCGCGAAATCCTGGCCCAGGATGCGCTCGCGCCCTGGCGTGGCGCGGAGATCCTGCCCGGCGCCGCGGTCACCAGCGATGCCGGGCTGCGGCAATTCCTGCGCGCCAAGACCGAGACCATCTACCACCCCGTCGGCACCTGCAAAATGGGCCGCGACGACATGGCAGTGGTGGACCCGAACCTGCGCGTGCACGGACTCGATGGCCTCTATGTCATCGACGCTTCGATCATGCCGACCCTGATCGGCGGCAACACCAACGCGCCCACCGTGATGATTGCCGAGAAAGCCGCCGACGGCCTGCTCGCACCGCAGTAGGCGCGCCTCTCAGGCGCGATACACCAATCACGGCAATGGCCGTCTCCCCGACGTCGCAAAGCCGGGCCCAGCGGCGGACCCGTGGGTTCCGGGTTCGACCCGCGAGGAACCGCGGGGCGCCCCGGAATGACGGAATCCGGGCGACCCGCAGCCACCGCAAGCCCGCGCTACGCGCAGGCGGCTGCCGCGCTCTCGCCCATGGCGCCGAAGCGGCGCTGGCGCACGGCGCGGTCGAGTCGCTCCAGCAACGCCAGCGAATCCTCCCAGCCGAGGCAGCCGTCGGTGATGCTCTGGCCGTAGGTCAGCGCCTGACCGGGCAGCACATCCTGGCGCCCGCCGACAAGGTGGCTCTCGACCATCACGCCGACCACACGCCGTTCGCCGGCTTCGATGCGCTGGGCGATGTCCTCGATCACCCGCGGCTGGTTTTCCGGCTGTTTGCCGCTGTTGGCATGGCTGGCGTCGATCATCAGTCGCGGCGCGATGCCGGCCTTCGACAGCAAGGCGCAGGCCGCTTCGACACTGGCGGCGTCAAAGTTGGGTGCCTTGCCGCCGCGCAGGATCACATGGCAATCCTCGTTGCCGGCGGTGGTGGCGACGGCGCTGCGACCGTCCTTGGTGACGGCCAGGAAATGGTGGGCGTGTGCCGCGGCCTGCACCGCATCGATGGCGATCTTGACGTTGCCGTCGGTGCCGTTCTTGAAGCCGACCGGGCAAGACAAACCCGACGCCATCTCACGGTGCACCTGACTCTCGGTGGTGCGCGCGCCAATCGCGCCCCAGGCCACCAGGTCGGCCAGGTATTGCGGCACGATCATGTCCAGAAACTCGCTGCCCGCCGGCAGCCCCAATGCGTTGATGTCGCGCAATAGCCGCCGCGCCAGGCGCAGGCCTTCCTCGATGCGGAAACTGCCGTCGAGGTGCGGGTCGTTGATCAGGCCTTTCCAGCCCACCGTGGTACGCGGCTTCTCGAAATACACCCGCATGACGATTTCCAGCGTGTCGGCATGGCGCGCACGCGCCGCCCGCAGCCGCGCGGCGTATTCCATCGCCGCTTCCGGGTGGTGGATCGAGCACGGGCCGATCACCACCACCAGGCGATCATCGACGCCATGGAGGATCCGGTGCACGGCGCGGCGGGACTGGGTGACGGTGGCGGCGCTGCGCCCGTCCAGCGGGATTTCATCCATCACCTCGGCCGGGGTCGGCAACACGGTCAGCTGACGGATACGAAGGTCATCGGTGGCGCGGTTCATCGGTTGGCTCCTTGGGATCTTGGCGGAGCCCGGCGGCGGCCAACAAAAAAGCCGCCTTGGGGCTGGCGGCTTTTTGGGGAATCTTCGTTGCGAGTCTTGTCAGGACAGGCGAACACCACGCGGCGCCAGCGATGTAGGCGAGCGATAAAAGTACCAATAGTTGCGGGCGGCGACGGTGTTCACGCCATCATTGATAACACAGCCCACGGCCAATGGGAAATGAAAGTTCTGCTGCCCTGCCGAAGCGGCTTGCGCGCGGGCACGCGGGCTTCAGCGCCGCCGCGACACCTCGAAGCGCGCCCGGCAACCGCGGTCGACCCACACGCCGGCACGGTTCCAGCCCCAGGATTGCCCTTCAACGCAGCGCGCGCGCGATTCCTGCTCGATCAGGCGGACGCGCCCGCGCGGACCGACATCAACGGTGCAGAAGCGATACTTGTTGTCGGTGCTGCTGCACACGAAGCGGATTTCGCGGTCCCAGGACGGCCCCGGCTGCCAACCGTCACGGTAACCGCCGTCGTGGCGCGGAACGCCCCGTGGCAGGTGTCGCGCGACACCGCGCACCCGCTCGCCAAACAGGCCGCGACACCCGCCCGACACCCACAGCGAGGTGCCATCCAGATCCCAGTTCTGCCCCCGCACGCAGCGGGTGCGCGAATCCTGTCGCAGCAATTCGGCGTCCGCCCAGGCGCCGACCCGACAACGCTGCAAGCGGTTGTCGTTGCTGGCGCAACTGGCGGTGCGGCGCGTGGCCGCTGGCCGGCGGTAACGCACTTCGGCAAACACCCCGCGACATCCATCCGACACCCACAGCGAGGTGCCATCCAAATCCCAGTTCTGGCCGCGCACGCAGCGGGTGCGCGAATCCTGCCGGATCAGCTCGGCATCGTCCCACGGCCCCACCTGGCAGCGATGGAATTGATTGTCGTTGCTGGCGCAACTGCGGGTCGGGCGATCGGTGGCGTGATCCGCCTGCGCAGCCGTGGCGCGGCCGGCGCCACCCAACACGACACCAACGGCGACCACCGCAAGCAGCAACGGGAACGAGCGGGTGATGGACATGGCTGGTGGCTCCGTGGCGACGTCAAAATCGACGCGGCCACCTTGACGAATTGCACGCACAGACGCAAGCACGTCTGGATCGGGCTGCCCGCGAATCCCGGCGGTCAATGCACCCAGCGCCCACCACGACGGCGCGGTTGCTGGTGGAAATCACTGACCGAGGCGCCGCCACGGGCCTTGCGCTCGCGTTCGGACGGTGGCCGCACGCGCCAGTAGTGGGCCAGCGCGGCGACGGCGTCGGGGATCTGGTTGAGGCAGGCTTCGTAGTCTTGCGGCGTCAGGCGCTCGAATTCGGCATCGCTGACAAAGATGCCGTCGTCCAGCGCCAGCGCCATCAGCGGGCCCATCATCTCCATCAACTCCTGATCTTCAGCCAGACGCGACTCCCAGATCGGCGCGCGCAGGTCGATGCCGCGGCTGAAGCCCTCCAGCCAGCCGGCGGCGCTGATCGTGAGATCGTCGCTGGGCTGCTCCACTTCACCCAGAATCGGCTCGTAATCTTCGCTCGCCAGCTCCAGCGGAATGGAATCATTGAGCCGCGCCAGCAGGTCGAGGATGTGGCCGCCCTCGGCCTCGTCGGCAAACGGCTGGTGCAACACCTCCGCCAGCCATTCGTCGGGCAGGGCCGGCTCCGGCCCCACCGCCAGCGCGGTCAGCAGGCCGTGCACGCCGTCCAGCAGCAAGGTGTCGTCGGCGGCATGGTCCCGGAAGTACAGATCCAGCTGATCCAGTTCGGTGTCGTCGGGCGCGGCGGGATGGTCAATCATGAGGCAGGGTCGAACTCCAGGACGACGGGGGTGTGATCGGAGGGACGCTCCCAGCTGCGGGGCGTGCGGTCGATGCTGGCGCTGATGGCGGCGGATTTCAAGGCGTCGCTGATCAGAATCAGGTCGATGCGCAGGCCCAGATTGCGCCGAAACGCGGCCTGGCGGTAGTCCCACCAGCTGTAATGGCCGCCGTCCTGCTCGAACAGCCGAAAGCTGTCGCTCAGGCCGAGCTCGGTGATCGCCTTGAGCGCGGCCCGCTCCGGCGGCGAGCACAGGATCGCCTCGCCCCAGCCGACCGGATCGTGCAGGTCGCGCTCGTCCGGCGCGATATTGAAATCGCCCAGCACCACCAGCTTGGGATGGCGACGGATTTCCTCGGCGAGGAAGGCCCGCACCCGCTCCAGCCAGTGCAGCTTGTAGGCGTACTTTTCATCGCCCACTTCCTTGCCGTTGACGACGTAGAGATCGACCACGCGCAGCGCGCCGATACTGGCGGCCAGAATGCGCCGCTGCGGGTCGTCGAGACCGGGGATGTCGGTCACCACGTCGGCCGGCGCCGGCAGCGCGTCGCGGGCCAGGATCGCCACGCCGTTGTAGGTCTTCTGGCCGGAATACACCGTGCGGTAACCGGCGGCGGCCAGCGCCTCGGCGGGAAACTTCGCGTCCTCCAGCTTGGTTTCCTGCAAGGCCACGATGTCCGGCGCCGCCTGACCCAACCAGTCCAGCAGATGCGGCAGCCGCACATTGAGTGAATTGACGTTCCAACTGGCGATTTTCATGGCGATCCGTTCGGGTGGTGATGAAGCGCGGGGTATCGACGGGCATGCGGTGCGATAATCGCGCGTTTGATCGGCGTTCACGGCGGTTGCACGCCGCGCGTCGTTCCTCTCACCGGGTCATTTTCGCATGTTGGTGGACAAGCCATCCCCGCACACACCTCCGCGCCCTGCCGCGACCGCCGCCAAGGCGCCGGGTGGCGGGCGCGCGTGGGCGGTGTGGGCGGCGGCGGCGGCGGTGTATCTGGTGGCGATGTTCCATCGCAGCTCGCTGTCGGTGGCAGGCATTGCCGCCGCCGAGCGCTTTCACATCGGCGCGGCCGAGTTGTCGAGTTTCACCGTGTTGCAGTTGGTGGTGTATGCCGGCATGCAGTTGCCGGTCGGGGTGCTGCTGGATCGTTACGGTTCGCGTCGTCTGCTGGCCACCGGGCTGACCTTGATGACGGTGGGCCAGTTGGGGTTTGCGCTGGTGCCGGGTTACGTTGGCGGCTTGGCGATGCGCGCGCTGGTGGGGGCCGGTGACGCGATGAGTTTTCTGTCGGTATTGCGGCTGGTGGCGGCGTGGTTTCCGCCGCTGCGCAATCCGCTGCTGACCCAGCTCACTTCGTTGTCGGGGCAACTCGGGGCGTTGATCACCGCCGTGCCGATGGCCGCGGCGCTGGCACGTTTCGGCTGGTCGAGCACCTTCATCGGTGCGGCCTTGCTGGGCTTGTCGGCCGGTGTGGGTTTGCTGCTGGTGGTACGCGACCATCCGCAGCCTGCGCCGAACGCATCGGCACCCCGCTGGCGCACGGTGCTGGCCGGGCTGCGCGCGAGCTGGCGCGAGCCGGGGACGCGGCTCGGCGTGTGGGCCTATTTCACCAGCATGTTTTTCCCCAGCACCTTGCTGTTGCTGTGGGGTTACCCGTGGCTGGTGGATGCGCAGCAGCTCGCGCCGGCCATTGCCGCGCGCCTGTTGAGCTTGCTGACACTGGCGTCGATGGCCAGCGCGCCGCTGTTCGGCCATCTGCTCAGCCATCGGCCGGGCTGGCGGTTGCCGTTCATGGCCGTGCTGGTGACCGCGTCGGCGGGCCTGCTGGCGCTGGTGCTGGCGTGGCCGGGCGCCGCGCCGGTCGGCTTGCTGGCCGGCTTGTTGGGGGTGACCGGCGTGGGCTTTTCGGGCGCCTTGGTGGCATTCGACTTTGCCCGCGAAACGAGTACGCCGGAACGCCTGGGCACGGCGCTGGCGCTGGTCAACGTGGGCGGCTTCACCTCCACCGTGCTGGCCCTGTTCGGTGTCGGCCTGGTGCTGGATCTGGTGACGCCGGGCGCGGCGGCGGGCACCCGCTACGGTGCCGATGCCTACCGGCTGGCGATGACGGTGCCGTTCGCGTTGTGGGGCGTTGGTGCGGCGATGCTGTGGCGGCAGTGGCGCACGCGGCAACGCCGCTGATCGCCGCATCGAACGCCACGCGCGTAGCCTCGCAAAGAATGCCCGCTCCGGCACAGCGTGGATGAGCGACCGCTCCTGCGTACCGTCCGGAATGACCAAACGCCGCGTGTGGCGCACTGTCCGAAAACACCGGGCATTCCGGCGCCGGCGCAGCCGGAACCCGACCCCGCCCCATCGATTGGGCGGCAACGCCGATCGACGCCGATCGACGCCGCCATGAGGCGATTGGGCACGCAATGTCGTTTTCAGGGTTGGATGGGCATTGCCCGCCCTGGTTCGCGCGCCACCGCTGCACACGCACGGATTTCCTCCCACGCAGCAAAGAGTCAACCGGAGCCAGCCATGATGACTGATACGTGCCAACTTCCGGGGCATCGCCGAATCGGCGTGCTGCTGTGGCTGTGCCTGAGCGCCGTCGCGGCGCCGGGTAGTGCGGCAATTTGCCGTGTCACGGCCGATACCCTCACTCCGGGGAATGGCAGCAACTGGGATGCTGCCGCGATGACGTTGAAAACCGCGCTGGACACGCCCGCTTGCACGGAAGTGTGGGTCAAGGCGGGCCTGTACGTTCCCGGCGGCTCGCCCGAGGATACGTTCAACGTGCGCCCGGGGCTCGCCGTCTACGGCGGGTTCGCTGGCACGGAGCTGGAACGGCAGCAGCGAAACGTGGCGGCCAACGTGACCATCCTGTCCGGCGACATCGGCGCGGATGATGAAAACGAGGATCGCAATCACATCGCCGAGTCCACCCTGATGCTGCGCGGTGAAAACAGTACGCATGTGGTGCGCATGAACGGCACGACGGCGGCCGGCCCGGTGCAGCGCGATACCGTGCTGGATGGTTTTGTCATCACCGCGGGCGCGGCGTACGGCGCGGAAGCATCCGCGGCAGGCGGCGGCCTGCTGTGCGAAGGGA
The DNA here is from genome assembly GCA_035703755.1 of Rhodanobacteraceae bacterium. Classification (GTDB taxonomy): domain Bacteria; phylum Pseudomonadota; class Gammaproteobacteria; order Xanthomonadales; family Rhodanobacteraceae; genus DASSBG01. Next base: position 19,017 of record DASSXP010000313.1, read on the forward strand.
GTGGTACCGGCCATGACTGTAGTCCCACGCTTGGTCAGCTGGACTTTGCCGGCAACGCCGCAGGCGCCGGTGGCGGCGCCGCGTTTCTGGCGTTGAACGGGGGTGTGGCAAGCCCTCTGCTGAGCGAGGTCAGCTTTCGCGGCAATGAGGCAAGCAATGGTGGCGGTGGACTGTTCTTCGATGGCACCGATGGCCACGAAACCGACCCGGAACTGGTCGCGGTCGGCTTTTACGACAACTACGCCCAGTTGTACGGCGGCGCGCTGAGAATCGACAGCGTCAACGGCGATGCGCACCCGCGTTTGCGCAATGTGACTTTCAGCAGCAATACGGGCGGCGCAGGTGCCGCGATCGCAATCCGCGCCAATCCCGGCATTGCCACGCCCAACCTCAACAACGTGACATTCGCCGACAACAACGCCATGGGTGCGGGAGTCATCTATCTGGAGGGCGATGGCTACGGGCATGTCCAGATGACGATCGGCAACTCGATCCTGCACGATGTCGGCAATGGCGAGTTCTACAACGTTGGCGGCGAGGTCTATCTCGGGTACAGCATCGTGACTGGCGGCTGCCCCGCCACCGGCAGCTTGTGTTGGAACCTCGTGACCGCCGACCCGCAGCTTGGACCCTTGGCGTGGAATGGCGGCAGCACGCGCACCCGGCTGCCAGCGACAACCAGCCCAGCCATCGATGCCGGGGACAACGGCCATTGCCCCGCGTTCGATCAGCGCGGCATTGCGCGCCCGCAGCGTGGCGGCTGTGACATCGGTGCGGTGGAAGTGCTTGCGGAAATCATTTTCGCCAACGGGTTCGAGGGTTGATCGCGGTTGTCGGGCGGGCGTGGCGGATCAGGCGCCGCGGGCGTCGAATTCGCGCAGGGCACGGCTGTAGGCGTCGTTGATGGCAACGGTCTTCTGTTCGGCCAGCTGGCGCAGCTCGGCGCCCAGTTGCGAGGTCTTGTCCGGGTGGTATTGGGCGATCAGGCGGCGGTAGGCGAGGCGCACGTCGTCGAGGCTGGCATCGCGGCCGACCCCGAGCACCTCGCGCCAGCTTGCCGGCGGTGGTGGCGGTGGCGGTTCGGCGCGGTGGCGTGATTCCGCGGCTTCGCTCCAGTTGGGATTGGCGTTCGGTGCGGGCTTGTCCCCGCTTTGCCTGGGCTTGCCGAACATCGCGCCGACAAAGGCGTAGCCCAGCACCAGGCCGCCCACGATCACCACGATCTGGGTTGTCGTCATGGTGTGGTGCGCTCCGTACTCAGGCTGAGGGTGGCTGGCGGTGCGGACCGTTGCGTCAGGCGGTCGCGGTAGGCGCGCAAATCACCGGCGCGCGGATGCTCTTCGTCGTAGAGCGCGTGCTGGGCGTCGATGCCTTGGCACAGCGTGGCCAACGCCGCCTGGCGGGCTGGCTCGGGCCAGGCCGCCACTGCGTTGCCGAGATCGCCCGGCCAGGGCGCGGCAGCGCACAGCTGGCGGATCAGGCCGGGTGCGAACGGCAGGCAGACGAGATTCTCGAATGCGAGCTTGGCGAAACCACGCGGGCTGAGCGCAAAAGCCTGACGCGCTCGCCACAGGCCAAGCAGCGACAGTCCGGCAGCGAGATACGCCAGCCCGGCGCAGGCCAGAACCGCGAGTGGCGAACCGAACAGCAGCGCCAGCGGCAGCGCCAGCAACACCAGCACGGCAACCACCGCGACCAGTGGCGCCAGCCGCCGACAGGCTTCACGGTGTTGCGTCATGGCGGTGCCGGCGCCGGCGGTGCTTGTCGGCCCGCCCCAATGGCCGCGATAGGCCGGCGTCAACGGATCGAGGGGGTTCAGCAGCAGCGGGGAACGACCACCCACGCGCAGGAAGCCTGTGGCGAGGCGCAAGCGAAAGCCGCGCCGCGCCAGCCACAACACGGCTTCGTCGGCGTACAACAGCCGCACCGAGGTGGAGCCATACAGCAGCACGATCAGCGCCACCAGCTTGGCTGCGTCCGGCACCACGCGCGCGGCCTCAGGTCTCGCTGCGTGAGCGGCCCAGGAACTTGCGCACGCCGGCAAACAGAGCGGCGACGCCGGCAACCACGAATTTCCAGCCTGCCGCCAATGCACCGGCGATGACTTTCCAGAAGCCGGTCTTGGTGGCCACCGCCGCCGCACCGCCGGTAATCAGGGCCGCAAGGCCGTATTCGGCGGTCTTGTCGCCGGCGGTGTAGGCGGCGTAGCTGTCATTGGGGTTGAACTTGTAGGCTTGCAGCGCGCGCTTGAACTCGCTGATCGAGGCAGCGTAGACGGTCGGGTCGACCACCAGGGTGGCGGCGGTGTAGCCGGTGCGGCTCAGCAGGCGGGTGTTGTAGTTGATGGTTTCGCCATTGTCCTGGCTGAAAAGATCGGTGGCCCAGCTCAGGTTGCGGGTGTCGGTATCGTAGAACGGCGCCTGCTTCCAGCCGCGCACTTCCAGCGTGGACCAGCCGCGCTCGCGCAGTGCTGCGTTGGCCTGCGCCTGACCCTCGCGCAAGCTGGCGAGGATGGCATCGGCGTCGATCGCATCGTGATCCTTGATGTGGCCCGCGTCTTCGTACTCGAACGTTGCCCACCAGTGGAAATCGGCCGGCGCGAAAATCGTGCCGCCGGTCGCCAGGGGCAGGTTCTCGGTCAAGGCCATGAAGCGATCGCTGTCGTCGGGGCCGAGAAAAATGTAGCCGGCCGGCACATCAAAGGTGGCGTTGCTGCCGACCGTAACCTGCTTGGGGCCTTTGACCCAATGCAGCGCGTCGATCTGCGCACCGACGGAATTGGCCTCGGCGCTGTCCTGCGCCTTGGCGACGGGCAGGCAGGCGAGACTGAGGCTGACGGCAACGGCAAGACGTTGGAGCGTATGCATGAGCGATTCCTTGGCAATGACTACCCGAAACGAAACGACACCGGCGATGGCCGGTGCGTGTGGACTGCGCAGTTTTCCCCTTGTTCCGCCTTGGAGTGTAGGGTACGTGCGCCGCACGGACAAATAACCCCGTGTCGTGCGGCGGGCGTCAGCCGGGGATGTGTGCCGGGGCTGGCGCAAACAGCCGCACCAGGTCGGTATTGTCGAGGGCGCGCCACTGGCCCGAAGCAAGGTCACCCAGGCCGAGGCCGCCGACGGCGATGCGTTCGAGGCCTTCGACGTGGTTGCCGCAGGCGGCGAACATCCGCCGTACCTGGTGGTAGCGGCCTTCATGCAAGGTCAGGCGCGCGTGTTCGGGCGCCAGCACTTCCAGCTGCGCCGGCAGCAGGGGCGTGGTTTCCGATTCCAGCAGCAGCGAGCCGCTGGCGAACAGCGCTGCCTCATCACCGCGCAACGGCTGGGCGAGGCGGGCTTCGTAGACTTTGGCGATGCGTGCACGCGGCGAAATGATCCGGTGCAGCAAGGCACCGTCATCGGTCAGCAGCAGCAAGCCGGAGGTGTCACGGTCGAGCCGGCCGACGCTGGACAGCGCGGGCTTGCGCAGGCGAAAGCGCGGCGGCAACAGGTCGTACACCAGCCGGCCGACATCCTTGTGCGAGCAGGTGACGCCGACCGGCTTGTGCAGCATCAGGGCGAGCCCGGCAGGCGGGTCGAGCGGTTCGCCGTCGAAGCGGATGGCGGCGTGTTCGACCACGTCGTCGGCGTACAGCACCTCACCCGCGGCGTCGGTGACGCGGCCTTCGCGGAACATCCAGGCGACCTCCTTGCGGCTGCCGTAACCGAGATTGGCGAGCAGGCGCACCAGTTTCATGGCGCACGCACTCCGCGGGCTTCGATCACCTTGAAGCCGTCCTGATCGGCGCGGGTGGTGACGGTGTGAAAACGCGCCTTGAGGGTCGCTTCGTAGGGCAGGTGGCGGTTGGCGACCAGCAGCAGGCGGCCAGACGCAGTCAATGCATCGGCGGCGCGTTCGATAAAGGCGCGGCCGAGGTCGGGCTGGTCGCGGCGGTCGAGGTGAAACGGCGGGTTCATCACGATCGCATCAAAGCGCTGTGGCAGACCTTGGGTGACGTCATGCCAGTGGACGGCAAAACGGCCGCTGCCACGGACGGCAATGGCGCGTTCGAGGTTGCGCCGGGCCGGTTCCAGCGCCAGCGCATCGGCCTCGTAGAGCTCGATGGCGCGGACGCCGGGGCAGCGTTGCAGGGTGGCAACCGCAAGATAGCCGAAGCCCGCGCCGAGATCGGCGACGTGGCCGGCGAGATCGGCCGGCAGGTGCGTCGCCAACAGGGCGGAGGCGGTGTCGATGCGATCCCAGGCGAACAGGCCGGGCCGGCTCCACCAGGCGCCGTCGAGGATGGTTTGCACCGTGCCCTGCGCGCGCCAGTCAGCCAGCAGACCTGTGTCGATGGCCTGGTCGCGTGGTGTCGCGGCCAAGACGCGGCACTTGTGCTTGGAGCGGCTTTCCACCGCGCCGAGCAGTTGGGTGAGGTCGGCTTCGGCGGATTTGGCGCCCGCGTTGTTGGCGATGCTGGCAACCAGCGCGCCGCCGGGTGCGAGGTGATCGAGCGCTTGCGCGTAGAGCGCGCGGGCGCGTTCGCGTTGCCGTGGCGGCAGCAGCAGCACGCAGTCAAAACGCTGCTCGGTGGCGACGGCACGGATGTCGATGCCGGCACGTTGCAAGCCGTCGGCCAGTGGCTTGAAATCCTGCTGCGCGCGCCACGCCGGGCGCCAGTGCTCGCGCAGGGCGAAGCCGTCGCAGGCGTTGAGGCAGAGCAGGCGATCCGATGTCGGCCAGCGCAAGACGCCTTCGTCGAAGGGCAGGAACAGCGCGCGCAGCGCGTCGTCGTCGAGCAGCGGGGTGTAGCCCATCGTCGGCTCAGCGCCGTCCGCCGACTTCGTCGATGTGCGCGAGCAGATCGGCCGGATCGTCGTAGACGCGGATCGCGCCGGCGTGGCGCAATTCATCCGGGCCGTAGCCGCCGCTCAACAGACCGACGCCGAGACCGTGGCAACGCGCGGCGGCCAGCATGTCCCAGATGCTGTCGCCGACCACGATGGCCGATTCGATCGGCACGCCGAGTTTGTCGGCGGCAGCCAGGAACAGGTCGGGGTCGGGCTTGGCGTACTTCACTTCATCGCGGGTCACCACCACGGCGCGAGCGGGATCGACGCCGAGCACGCTGAGGTTTTGTGCCGCGGTGGCCATGCGGCCGCTGGTGGCGATGGCCCAGGGAATGTCGTGGGTGCTGAGCCAGGCCAGCAGTTGCTTCGCGCCCGGCAGCGGGCGGATCTCCGCGGCGCGGGCGCGGAAAGCGTCGGCGTGATTGCGGCGCAGACGGTCCAGCCGTTCGGGGCTGAGCGAGAGCCCGGTTTCGCGCAACAGTTGGTTGGCGAACAGGCTGCCGCTCATGCCGATGCGGCGATGAATGCGCCAGATCGACAGCTCGATGCCTTCGGCGTCGAGCGCGGCTTTCCACGCCAGCACGTGCTGGTAGACACTGTCCACCAGCGTGCCATCGAGGTCGAACAGGAAGGCATGACGCGGGTGTGCGGTTTGCATGGTTCAGGCCAGTCCGTAACTCTTGAGCAGGGCGGCCGGCTCGGGGGCACGGCCGCGAAAGGCGATGAAGCTGTCCAGCGCCGGGCGACTGGCGCCGACGGCGAGAATCTCGCGGCGGAAACGCGCTCCGGTGGCGGCGTCGATCACGCCGTGCTCTTCGAACGCGCCGAAGGCGTCGGCCGACAGCAGTTCCGCCCACAGATAGCTGTAATAGCCGGCCGCGTAGCCGCCGGCGAAAATGTGGCTGAAGGCATGCGGAAAGCGCTGCCAGGCCGGCGGATGCAGCACCGCCACCTCGTGTCGCACGGCTTCCAGCGCGGCCATCGGCCGGGCCCCATGCGCGGGGTCGTAGTCGAGGTGCAGCAGGAAATCGAACAGCGCGAATTCCAGTTGCCGCACCAGGAACAGGCCGGCGTGGAAGTGCCGCGCCGCCAGCATGCGCTGGAACAATTCCTCCGGCAGCGTCGCGCCGGTTTGCCAGTGGCGCGCGAACAGATCGAGCGCGGTGCGGTTCCAGCCGAAGTTCTCCATGAACTGGCTGGGCAGCTCCACCGCGTCCCACTCGACGCCGTCGATGCCACCGATCGACGGCAGCTCGATTTCGGTCAAGAGATGGTGCAGGCAGTGACCGAATTCGTGGAACAGGGTCAGCACGTCGTCGTGGGTGAGCAGCGCGGGCCGGCCTTCGGTGGGCATGGCGAAATTGCAGGTGAGATAGGCCACCGGCAGCGAAGTGTCGGCGCCGTCACGGAAGCGCGCGCGGCACACATCCATCCACGCGCCGCTGCGTTTGCCGTTGCGGGCATAGAGATCAAAGTAAGCGCCGGCAAACACGCGGCCGTCGCCGTCGACGAGGTCGAAATAGCGCACGTCCGGGTGCCAGACATCGACGTCGTGGCGCTCGGCCAGGGTGATGCCGTACAGGCGCTCGACCAGTTGGAACAAGCCGTCCACCACGGCGGGCGCCGGGAACCAGGGCTTCAACTGCTCCTCATCCAGCGCGTAGCGCTGACGCCGCAGTTTCTCGGCCGCGTAGGCGACGTCCCAGGCTTCCAGCGTGTCGATACCGAGCTCGGCGGCAGCGAAAGTGCGCAATTCCTCCAGCTCGCGGCGCGCCACCGGCCGCGCGCGTGCGGCCAGATCGCGCAGGAAGACCAGCACCTCGGCCGGGGTCGCCGCCATCTTGGTGGCCAGCGATTCTTCCGCCGCATTGGCGTAGCCGAGCAAGCCGGCGGCCTCGTGACGCAGCGCCATGATCTGCTCGATGCGCGCGGCGTTGTCGTACTTGCCGGCGTCCGGGCCTTGATCGGAAGCCCGTGTCTGGTAGGCCCAGTACACCCGCGAACGCAACTCGCGGTTATCGGCGTAGCTCAGCACCGCCTGCACGCTGGGTTGCTTCAAGGTGACAAGGTAACCGTCGAGATCCTCGCCGCGGGCGTACTCGCGCAGCACCGCCAGCCCGGATTCGGGGATACCGGCCAGATCGCGTTCGTCGGCGATGTGCTCCCGCCAGGCGTCGGTGGCATCCAGCACCGCGTTGGAGAACTCGGTGCCGAGACGTGTCAGTTCGACCCCGATTTCGCGGAAGCGCGTCCGCGCCGGCTCTTCCAGCGCCACGCCGGAGAGCCGGAAATCACGCAGTGCGTGTTCGACCAGCGCCCGCTCGGGACGGCCGAGCGTGGCGTACCCCGGCGCGTCGGCCAGCGCCTGCACCGCAGCGCACAGCGCGCGGTTCTGGCCAAGCTCGATGGCGTGCTCGGTGAGCGCTTCCTCGGCCGGGCCATAGACCTCGCGCAGTGCCTTGCTGTCGGCCACCGAATGCAGATGCGCGACCGGCGACCAGGCGCGCGCCAGGCGTTGCTCCAGGCGCTCCTGACCGAGCATCAGATGGGTGAAATCCCGCGCCGCATCGGGTGCCAGCAGCGCCTCGATGCCACGCCGGTAATCGGCCAGCAAGGTGTCGATCGCGGGTGCGACGTGTTGCGGTTGAATGCGTGAAAAAGCCGGCAACGGGCTGTCGGCGAGCAGGGGATTGGTGGTGTCCATCGGGGGTAATTGGCTCGAACAGGCGTGATGGTAATGGATGGACACGCTAGCATGTATGGATGAACCCCTTGCTGACCGCAAGCAACCGACAGCTGTTGCATGACAGCGCCGTGTTCGGCCATCTCGATGCGACTGAAATCGACGCGGTGCTGGCGCGGATGGCCTGGCTGTCGCTGCCGGGCGGCTGGTCGCTGTACCGGGCCGGCGAGCCATCGAATGCGGTGTACGTGATCAAATGCGGCAGCGTCGGCCTGTTCGACGGCGCCGCGCGCGTGGGCTTGCTGGGCGCTGGCAGTTGCATTGGCACGCTGGGCCTGGTCACCTCGCAGGCGCGGCTGTGGGCGGTACGTGCCTTGCGCGACACCGAGCTGCTGCAGCTCAATCGAGACGACTTCGACGCCTTGCTCGGCGAACACCCGCAAGCGATGCTGGGCGCCGGTCGCAGCGCCCTCGAACACATGCTGTCGGAACCGGACCGCGGCGCCACCGTCGCCCCGCGCACACTGGCCTTGTTGCCGTTCGACACGCATGTGCCGGTGGCCGCACTGGCAGCGCAGCTGGCCGCCGCGTTCGCCGCCGATGGCGGCTGCACCGTGGTCGACTCCCGCGTGGGTCGCGGCCGCGACAGCCAATGGTTCGCCGCGCGCGAACTGGAAACCCGGCATGTGATCTACGTCGATGACTGCGGCAACCCGGAATGGCGCTGGCAGTGCATCCGCCAGTCCGATGCCTTGCTGTTCGCGGTCAATGCCGGCCGCCGCGCCGACGCCTGGCCAGAACCGGCCATGGCGCACGCCGAAAACGTGCTGCACCGGCCGCGGCACCTGCTGCTGCTGCACCCGGAGGGCCGCATTCTGGCCGGTGCCGCGCGGCGCTGGCGGGCGATTTTCCACGGCGAAATTCGCCATCATCATGTGCGTGACGGCGGCGACGCGGCGCGGCTGGCGCGGCTGTTGTCCGGGCGCGCCACCGGGCTGGTGTTGTCGGGCGGCGGCGCGCGCGGCTTCGCGCAACTGGGCGCGCTGCGCGCCTTGCGCGAAGCCGGCATCGAAATCGACAGCGTGGGCGGTTGCAGCATGGGCGCCATCGTCGGCGCCGGCGTGGCCTCGCAATGGAGCGATGCGGAACTGCGCGCGCGCTGCCATCACGCCTTCATCGAGGGCAAGCCGCTGGCGGACTGGACCCTGCCGCTGGTCGCCTTGACGCGCGGTCGCCGCAGCAGCCAGTTGCTGCGGCAGACCTTCGGCCCCGGCGACATCGAGGATCTGCCGCTACCGTATTTTTGCGTGTCGTCCGACCTCACCCGCGGTGTCGCCGCGGTACACCGGGAAGGCCCGTTGTGGTTGTGGCTGCGCGCGTCCAGCGCGGTGCCGGGCATCCAGCCGCCGGTCTTCCACCAAGGTCGCGTACACGTCGATGGCGCGGTGATCAACGACCTGCCCACCGACGTGATGCACGCCGATGGCATCGCCGACATCATCGCCATCGACATCCGTTCCGATGACGTGCTGACCACCACGGTGGAGGAGGCGGCACTGCCGTCGGCATGGCAATTGCTGATGCAACGCCGGCGCCGCCCGCGCCGCCCCGGCATTTTTTCGCTGCTGCTGCGTGCCGGCATGGTCAACGCCGGCGCCGCCGGGGTCGCGCAACGCCAGCTGGCCAGCCTGTTGCTGGCGCCGCAACTGGACAACATCGGCCTGCTCGACTGGGATGCCTTCGAGCGCGCCATCGACGCCGGTTACCGGCAGACCGTCGAACAACTGGGCAATATCGCCCGGCGCTGACTCAGGACCACTCCGCATGCGCGTACTGTATCCCGCCATCGAACCCTACCAAGTCCGCCGCCTGGCGGTGGACGCGCGGCACCGCTTGCACATCGAGGAGTGCGGCAAGCCGGACGGCCTGCCGGTGCTGTTTCTGCACGGTGGCCCCGGCGCCGGCATCGCGCCCTATCACCGCCAGTTCTTCGACCCGGCGCGTTGGCGCGTGGTGCTGTTCGACCAGCGCGGCGCCGGCCAGTCGACCCCGTTCGCGGATTTGACCGACAACACCACCGCGCACCTGGTCGGCGACATCGAAGCGATCCGCGCGGAACTCGGCATCGAGCGCTGGGCCGTGTTCGGCGGCTCCTGGGGGTCGACCCTGGCGCTGGCCTACGCCGAAGCGCATCCCGACCGGGTGACCCACCTGACCTTGCGCGGCATTTTCCTCGCCCGTGAACACGAACTGCGCTGGTTCAACGAACTCGACGGCGGCGCGCGGCACATCTTTCCGGAACGCTGGGCGCGCTACCGCGATTTCATCCCGGAGGCCGAGCGCGGCGCGATGATCGAAGCCTACTGGCGGCGCCTCGACAGCACCGACCCGGCACAGCGCCTCGCCGCCGCCAGGGCCTGGAGCGCTTACGAGGGCGGCAGCACCACGCTGCTCCACGACCCCGACGCAGCCGGTGATTTCGACGATGACGACAAGGCGGTCAGCCTGGCGCGGCTGGAAGCGCATTATTTCCGCCACGGCATGTTTCTCGAACCGAACCAGCTGCTCGGCAACATCGACCGCATCCGCGCCATCCCGGCCACCATCGTGCACGGCCGCTACGACATCATCTGCCCGGCCAGCACCGCGCTCGACCTCCACCACGCCTGGCCGGAGGCCGAACTCAGGATCGTGCTGGCCGGCCACAGCGCCACCGATCCGGCCATCGTCGACGCCCTGATCGAAACCACCGACCGCCTCGCCGCCGCCACCCGATAGGAGCAATCAGGCCGGTGCGGCCGGTGCTGGCCGCCGCGTGCGACTTTCGTCACAGGCCCGCATCGGGCCGGCAATGGCATACTCGGGTTTTCCACTTGCAGGATCGCCCATGCGCTTGCTCTCCGCCCTCGCCTTCGGCAGCCTGGTATTGCCGTTGGCCGCCCAGGCCAAGGACCCGCACTCCTACGCCCAGCCCGAGGTCGTCAAAGTCACCCACCTCGACCTCGACCTGGCGCTGGATTTTCCGCACAAGACCCTGCGCGGTGACGCCACGTTGAGCCTTGCCTGGCAGGAAACCCAGTCACCGCAACTGGTGCTGGATACCCGTGCCCTCGACATCGACCGCGTCGAGGCGATCGGCGCCGACGGCACGCCGCGTCCGCTGAAATATTCACTGGCGCAGGCCGACAAGGTTCTCGGCAGCAAACTCGTCATCGAAGCGCCGAAACACCCGGCCAGGGTCCGCATTGCCTACGCCACCTCGCCCGAGGCCAGCGGCCTGCAATGGTTGACCGCCGCGCAGACCGCGGACAAGAAGCAACCCTTCATGTTTTCGCAGTCCGAGTCCATCCACGCCCGCTCGTGGGTGCCGTTGCAGGATTCGCCCGCGATCCGCTTCACTTACGACGCCCACGTCACCGCACCCAAGGGCATTCGCGTGGTGATGAGCGCGATCAACGACGCCAAGCACCCGCTCAACGGCGACTTCCGCTTCGACCAGCCCAAGCCGATTCCGTCTTACCTGCTGGCGATTGCCGCCGGCGAACTGGCGGTGAAGGAAACCGGCCCGCGCTCGGCGGTCTACGCGGAACCCTCGGTGGTGGCCAAGGCCGCGCACGAGTTCGAAGACACCGAACAAATGATCGACGCCGCCGGCAAACTCTACGGTCCGTACCGCTGGGGCCGCTACGACATCCTGGTGCTGCCGCCATCGTTTCCCTACGGCGGCATGGAAAACCCCAACATGACCTTTGCCACGCCAACCGTGCTGGTGGGCGACAAGTCGCTGGTGTCGCTGGTGGCGCACGAGCTGGCCCACTCCTGGTCCGGCAACCTGGTCACCGCCGCGACCTGGCGCGACATCTGGCTCAACGAAGGTTTCACCACCTACGTCCAGGGCCGCATCACCGAAGCGCTGTACGGCAAGGCGCTGGCCGACGAGGAAGTGCTGCTGGCGACGCACAACCTGAACAAGTCAATTGGCTCGATGCCGGAGAATCACCAGCGGCTGGCCCCCGAACTGAGTGAAAAGAGCGCCGACGAATCCCTGTCCGACGTCGCCTACGACAAGGGCTCGTGGTTCCTGCGCACGCTGGAGCAGCGTTTCGGCCGCGCCGCCTTTGACGCCTACCTCAAGAGCTACTTCGACCACTTCGCCTTCCAAAGCATCA
>DASSXP010000003.1:0-2331 GCA_035703755.1 Rhodanobacteraceae bacterium
GCCGCTGCTGCTGCCACTCGATCACTACCTTGCGAGCAACCAGCGGCGCCATGACGCCGCCATTGCCAGTGCCGCGGTCTTGCTGACGCTGGCCCTGCTGGCGGTTGCGTTCGTCGGTGCGGCGGGCGCCGCCGCCTATCGCTATCTGGCGGTCATGGCCTGCCTGTGCGCGGGCTATGTGCTGGGCTTGAATGGCAACTTGTACAGTTTGCTGGGGATCGACGCGGTGGAGCGCCACGGCGTGCTGCTGCAACGCGTCTTTGGCATGCTGGCGCCCGCATTCAGCTACTTTTTCATCATTGCATTCCTGCGTTTGCGCGCGCGTCAGCGCCACGCCGCCCGCGTGCTGACGGGTCTCGCCTGGTTGCAAATTGGCCTGGTTGCGCTCAGCGCGCTGCAAGGAACGCAACCGCCGCACTGGGGGGCGACGCTGTCCAACCTGCTGATCCTCGCCAGTATCCCGCTGGTGCTGTGGGAGGCAGCGCAAGCCAGCCGCGCCGGCCTGCGTGCGGGGCACTTCGTGCTGTGGGCGTGGGGCCCGGTGCTGCTTGTCCTGGTGCTGTGGATTGCCGCCCTGCAAGATTGGCTGCCGCATGCTGCGGTCGATCTCGGCGCGCTGGTGTCCTTTGGTCTGGCCATCCAGGTGGCGGTGTTGGTGCTGGGGCTGGCCGATGACAGCGCGCGCCTGCGCAGCGAGCGGGATCGTGCCACCGATGCGGCCGAACGCGATCCGTTGACCGACATCTTGAATCGCCGTGCCCTGCAAAGCCGCATCCAGGCGCTGATCGAGCGCAGCGGATCGGAGGCAGCCGCCATCAGCCTGATCTACTTCGACATCGATCACTTCAAGCGTATCAACGACCAGTATGGCCACGCTGTCGGCGACGCCTGCCTGCGGGCCGTCGTCAAGCGGGTCAGCCGCGAACAACGCGCGAATGACGTCCTGGCGCGCATTGGTGGCGAGGAGTTCGTGATACTGCTGCCGGCGCTGGATGGTCACGGTGCTGCGGCCCACGCCGAGCGCTTGCGTCACAGCGTGAGCCGCGAGCCGCTGCGGATTGCCGGCCACAGCATCGCCATTACCGTCAGTTTCGGGGTGGCCGCCTGGCGGTTAGGCGAGACCGCTGAGGCCTGGCTGCACCGCGCCGATCAGGCGCAATACCGCGCCAAAACCGGCGGTCGCAACCGCGTGGTTCTGGCCGATCGGTTGCCTGAGACCTGACGTGCGGTGTACCAGCGACACTCAGAGCTTGTGAAAAATTCGAACGCCGTAGCGAGGGCGTCGCCGGGCGTTCCTGGCAAGGCGCGCCCAGCGCGCCGCCGCCAGGGGCGTTCGGCGGGCGCCGCAGTAGGTGGGCGATTTTTCACAGGCTCTCAGTAAAACAGCAACCGTGTAATGCGCACGGCGGTTTTTGACACCGTCAGCCACCAGGTGCCGGCCAGATTGGCGGCCACGGTCAGCCAGAAGATGAACTGGAATGGCTGCTTGACCGTCTTGTGCCGAAACCACTGCTGGGCCATGAGTGCCCCCGGCCAGCCGCCCAGTAGATCCAGCAGGTGCAAGCTGCTTTCCGGCGTGCGCCAAGTCTGCTGTTTGGCTGCGGACTTGTCTTTGAGATAGGCGCCAAAGGACAGCACGCTGAACACGCCGTAGCCGGTGGCGAGCAAGATCGGCAGCCGACCGAGGTAGCAGGCGCCCGCGATGCCCAGCAACGCGAGCACGCCAAGGATCGCGCGCGGGAAACGCCCGCGCCGATTTGCCTCGACCGCAGCCACGGCGAAGCGTACGGCGATGGCTTGCGGGCGGCCTTGCGCGTCTTTGCGCAGGGTGTAGGTCACCGGGTCGCCGACGGCTGGCCGGCGGGCGCGGGATTTCATCGCGCTCACATGCAGGAAGGCGCGCTCGTCACCGCCCGTCGGTACGATGAAACCAAAGCCGCGCTCATCGTTCCATTCGCTGATCTTGCCGACGAGCTTCATTGCGTGACCTCCGGGTGATGGGCGCGGATAGCGAACGTCGCGGTGCCGATTCTGTCATGACGGCGCCGCGCGCCGTGCGATCACAGCGTCTGGCGCACGTCATTCTCGGCGATGGCGCGATCCACCAGCCCGGCGCGCATCATCCACGCAAACAGCACAATGCCGGGCAGGGCGGCCAGCGTCGTCAAGAGATAAAAATCGACATAGCCCATCGATTCGATCAGCATGCCGGCGGTGGTGCCGGTGATCAGGCGTCCCACCACCGACGCGGCGGCCGATAGCAGCGCGTATTGCGTGGCGGTGAAGCTGAGGTTGCACAGAGCCGACAGATAGGCCACCACCACCACGCCG
>DASSXP010000096.1:0-8541 GCA_035703755.1 Rhodanobacteraceae bacterium
GCGATCAGGCGAAGATCTTCGCCACCACGCCGGCGCCGACGGTGCGGCCGCCTTCGCGGATGGCGAAACGCAGGCCTTCTTCCATCGCGATCGGCGCGATCAGCGTGACCACCATCTTCACGTTGTCGCCCGGCATCACCATCTCCACGCCTTCCGGCAGTTCCACATTGCCGGTCACGTCGGTGGTGCGGAAGTAGAACTGCGGGCGGTAGCCCTTGAAGAACGGCGTGTGGCGGCCGCCTTCATCCTTCGACAACACGTACACCTCGGCTTCGAACTTGGTGTGCGGGTTGATCGAACCCGGCTTGCACAGCACCTGGCCGCGCTCCACGTCGTCACGCTTGGTGCCGCGCAGCAGCAGGCCCACGTTGTCGCCGGCCTGACCCTGATCCAGCAGCTTGCGGAACATCTCGACGCCCGTCACCGTGGTCTTCACGGTCGGACGAATGCCGACGATTTCCACTTCCTCGCCAACCTTGATCACGCCGCGCTCGACGCGACCGGTCACCACGGTGCCGCGACCGGAAATCGAGAACACGTCTTCGACCGGCATCAGGAACGGCTTGTCCAGCACGCGCACCGGCTCCGGAATCCAGCTGTCCAGCGCGTCCACCAGCTTCAGGATCGACGGCACGCCGATCTCCGACTGGTCGCCTTCCAGCGCCTTCAGCGCCGAACCCTTGATGATCGGCGTGTCGTCGCCCGGGAAGTCGTACTTCGACAGCAGCTCGCGCACTTCCATTTCCACCAGCTCCAGGAGCTCGGCATCGTCCACCATGTCGGCCTTGTTCATGTACACCAGGATGTACGGCACGCCGACCTGACGACCCAGCAGGATGTGCTCGCGGGTCTGCGGCATCGGGCCGTCCGCCGACGACACCACCAGGATCGCGCCGTCCATCTGCGCCGCACCCGTGATCATGTTCTTCACGTAGTCGGCGTGGCCCGGGCAGTCCACGTGTGCGTAGTGGCGGCTCGGCGACTCGTATTCCACGTGCGCGGTCGAAATCGTGATGCCGCGCGCCTTCTCTTCCGGCGCCGCGTCGATCGCGTCGTAGGCCTTGAATTCACCGCCGAAGCGCTCCGCGCCCACCTTGGTCAGCGCCGCCGTCAGCGTCGTCTTGCCGTGGTCCACGTGGCCGATCGTGCCGACGTTCACGTGCGGCTTGGTGCGTTCGAATTTACCCTTTGCCATGGCTCTAAGTCTCGCAGTCTTGATGTCGGCCTGACGCCGAAACGAATCGGGCCTGAAGGCCCCCGAGGTAGCGGATCATTCCGCAAAAATGGTGCTCATGACTGGAATCGAACCAGCGACCTCTTCCTTACCAAGGAAGTGCTCTACCGACTGAGCTACATGAGCGTTGGAGCGGGAGACGGGAATCGAACCCGCACTAGTAGCTTGGAAGGCTACAGTTCTACCATTGAACTACTCCCGCACGGAGTACTTCTCGTCTCTTCGCTTTGTTGCAAATTTTGACGGCTGTACCGCAAAACCTGGTGGAGGGAGGTGGATTACTCCGGGCATCCTGCCCTCCGCCCTCCTGGGCCGCGCCGCTTGCGCGTCGCGTTCCGATTCACCGCCCTGCAAACCGGTGTTCATATGGTGGAGGGAGGTGGATTCGAACCACCGAAGGCGTAAGCCAGCAGATTTACAGTCTGCCCCCGTTGGCCGCTTGGGTATCCCTCCGAAATCTATTCAATTGTCCCGCGCCAGAGCCAAACCTGTCGCGCTTGCCACTTCATGCGACGCTTCGCGTCGCGGGAGGTGGATGACTCCGGGCATCCTGCCCCGCCTGCCGATGTTTTCAACGACAAGAGCCGGCTATTTTCGCGGGTCACCCGGCCGCCTGTCAACACTTCCGGGCTTTGTTTCGGAATGAACGCTTTCGCGAGCAGCGCGAGGCGTCCATCCGGGCGCCCCACGCTGTGATTTGACAACACCGGTCGCCGTGTCAGTGGGCCACTTTTCGCAACAACAAGCCCGCGCTGGAAAGCGGTTCTGACGGGCGCGCGGACAACGCCTGGCACTCCAGCGTCACGTCATCCAGCAAGGCGCCTGCCACTTCGCCGTTGGGTGAGCTCGCAGCGAAATCAAACGTGATTTCGTGCGCTTGGCCGTCGAGATACTGGCTTGGCACGGCCACGCTGCGGGATACCCAGCTGTCGTCGTTACCCGGCGTTACCGTGGTGACGATGTTGCCGTCGATCTTCAGCACCAGGCTGGCGGTGGAATCATTGGCCACGCCATTGACGAGCCAGTAGTTGATCCAACGTGCATGTCCGGCCGGCAAGCTGACCGTCTGCCCAACGCTGGACTGGCTGGCCTGACTCCAACCGCCCATCCAGACAAACCAGTTTCCGGTTCGCGCCGTTGTCTGACCGCCGTCGCAACTGGCGTCACACAGCGGCGAACTACCCACGCTATCCGTGGCTTGCCACCACGGGTTGCTGTAGTTCACCGTCGCCTCGAAGCTTGTATCCTGGAACAACTGGGCCGGCACACAGGTCTGCCCCTCGCCATCCTCGAAACCATTGGCAAAGATGCGGTCGCTGACGACGGCCTCGCAAACCACGTTGGCATCAACCACGTCGGCACCCGCCACCGTACCGTCGGCATTGGCAACGTAACAGGTTTGCCCAGCTGGCAATGCCGTGATCACCACGTGGTAGCTCGCGCCATCCAGCAATTCATCCGGGAACATGTAAGACGCGCCCGTCACCGCCAGCGGCGCGCCGCCGTTGAGAGACAACTCCAGCCCGCTGCCGGTCAAGCCACTGATCGCCCCGCTGACGCTATAGGTGGGCAAGGTGACGCAGGTGACCGTGACGCTGCTGATGTTTCCGCCCTGGATCGTGCCGCTGCCATTGCTGACCGTGCATTGCTGCGCGGGCTGTGCAGGCTGGGCAAGCACCGTCACCGAATAACTCGAACCATCCGGTATGCCACCGCTGAAGGTGAAGCTGCCATCGGCAGCAACCGGCATGGCATTGCCACCGTTGAGCTGCAAGACAAGGCCGCTGCCGACCAGGCCGGTGACGCTGCCACCCACACTGTAGATGGCGCCACTCGTGACCGTGAAGGCGCCCGGCGAAACGTTGAAGAACACGTTGGATGAGCAGGCAACGCCAACGCGTGCACTGCCGGTTGCCACGTTCGGCACGGCAATACTCGCGCTGCCGTTGTTGGGCACCGTGGCCACGGTGCTGAAGCTTGCGCCGGCATCGGTGGAGAACCAGATGTCGACATTGGCGCAACTGATTGGCGCGACATCGGTACCGGCCACATCCCAAGCCACCAGCCCGCTGCCGCCGCTACTCCAATAGCTGCCGGCCACGGGCGAGGTCACCTTGAACGGTGTCCCTGTATTCACCACGTTGAGGGCGTAGTCGATGCTGGCGCTGGTGCCGTTGCCGGGCACGCCGCCGCTACCGACATGATGATCGCGCGCTGTCAGACGGAAGTTCAGCGTGCGGGTCGTGGTGGGCAGGGTTTCACCCTTGATCGCGGCGCCGCCCAGCACAGTGGACATGCTGGGGAAGACTCGCGTGCCGGAGGCAACTGGCTCGAACGCGCGGAAAATCGGGCTATGTCCGTTGTCGCCAGCCGACAGCGGAGCCTGCGCACCCAGATCCCATTCTTCCCAGGAATACAGCACGCTGTCACCGGCATCCGGGTCGGTCGCGCTGGCACTGAGGCGGAACGGGGTCTGTGCCGGAATGGTCAGGCCCGCCGGCGGCAGGCTGCTGGCATCGATCACCGGCGGCTGGTTGGCGTTGGCGGTATTGACCGAGCAGTTGCCCGCACCATTGGTGTAGTTGGTGATCTCCTGCAAGCTGATGGCATGAAAATACGGATCCGAATGCGGCTGCAAATCGTCGGCACCGCAGATGCCGGCATAGCTCATGATGGTGGTGCCACTGCCCGGCTCGTAGGCCGTGGCGCCGTTGCGATTGCCACCCGAACAATTGACCAGCGCGCCATTGAACGGATGGTTGCCGCCGAACTGGTGGCCCATCTCGTGCGCCACGAAGTCGACGTAGAAGGCATCACCGATCGGATTCGGCAAGCCGGTGGTGCCACTGCCTTTTCGCGCGGCCTTGCACACCACGCCGAGCCCGGCAATGCCGCCGCTGCCGGTGGTGAACACATGGCCAATGTCGTAATTGCCCGCACCAATCGCATTGCTGATGATCGAGGTGCTGTTGTTGATCACGTTGCCGTTATTGCCCGCAAACGGATCGCTGTTCGGGTTCGGGTACATGATGAGATCGTCATTGGGCACCAGCACCAACTGGATCGACAACTCGTACTCGTAAATTTCGGTGACGCGGTTGACTGCCGTGACCACCGCAGCCAGGCCACCTGCCGCCGTGCCACCACCGACGGCGGCGATGTACTGGTGATTGGCGGCGACCGCCACCCGGTAGACGCGCTTTTGCGCGCCGGTGGTGGTCGTCACCGCGGCGGGCTTGCTGGCCGACTGGGTCGCATCGCCCGTGATCGGGCCTTCGCGGTAGCGCTCAAGTGACGGCAGGTCGAGCTGGTCACGGCGGAAGCTCAGGTACTGGCTGGTGCCGCTGGCCAGCGTTTCGGGCCGCACCACCCAGATGCCATCCGGGTCGAACACCATGGCCTGAAAGCCCAGCGGCGAGACATCCAGGCGCAGCCGCCGGCCCTTCGCATCACGGCCCTTGAAGCTCAGGATGTCAGGATATTTCGCCTGCAGCGCAGCCGGCATGGTGCCAGAATCAACCACCTGAAAGCGGGCGAACCCGCCTTCCGGCAACGGCAAGTCCACCTCGGCGCCGCCGCCACCGACATGCGCGGCCTTGAGATAGGCCGTCATCGGCGCGCGATCCAGAGCCACCGCCCGATACGTGGCCGGATGCGGCGCATCGGGCCACAAGGCCCGGTTCGCCTGATCGTGCCAATACGATTGTGTCGTTCCCGCCGCGGCCATCGAAGTTCCCGCCAGCAGCAGCAACGCGAAGCGCGTCAGCGCCCGCCATGATTCCCCACCCATGCTTGTTCCTTGTTTTATGTTGAATGAACGCATCAGTCCCCTCCACCGGGCGCCAAGGCGCTACCGGAAAGAGGCCACAGGATTGGGGAATAACCTATCCGAAACCGGGAAACGCGTCACGCCTCGGACCGGCGCAACTCGCCTTCCATGGCCTTGGACAGCGACAGCAAGCGCTCGGCGTAATGCGACAGGCGCCGATCCTCCGCCGTCTGCGGCTGCCAGGAAGGTACCCGCGCCGGTTTGCCATCCGGGCCATCCAGCGCCACGAACACGATCACGCAGCTGGTGGCCAGACGCGAGCTCTGCTCGCGCAGATCGCCGGCGCGGACATCCACCGCAAATTGCATGCTGGAACTGCCGGTGCGTATCAGCTTGCAGCTGACGCTGACCAGATCACCGATGTGGATCGGCGCCACAAACTGGATGCCTCCGACCGCGACCGTGACGCAGTATTTGCCACTCCAGCCCACCGCCCCGGCGTAACCGGCCTGGTCGATCCATTTCATCACCATGCCACCGTGCACCTTGCCGCCAAAATTGACATCGGCCGGCTCGGCCAGAAAGCGCATGGTCAGCTCGCGTTGTTGTCCCGACATGGTGCAGCGGCCCCATCGATTGCGATGGGGCCATGATGCCACGGCGGGGCTCAGCCGCCCGGCACGGGCAACCCGAATGGATCGCTGTCGTAGATCGCCACGTGGGGCACCCCGTCGGCGCCGATCCAGCCGCGATACATGCCTTCGGTATTGAAGGGCGTCGCCGCGCTGCCGTCCGCACCGAGGATGATCGCGCCACCGTCGCCGCCCATGGCGGGGATCTCGTCGTTGATCACCGCCTTGCCGGCTTCGCTGGCGCTTTGCCCGAGCAAGCTCATGCGCAGACAGATTTCGCGCGCCGCCGAGACGCGGAGGTAGTACTCGCCCCAACCGGTGCCCGACACCGCGCAGGCCTGATTGGCATAGGTGCCGGCACCGATGATCGGCGAATCGCCGACGCGCCCCCAGCGCTTGTCGGTCATGCCGCCAGTGGAGGTGCCGGCCGCCAGCCGTCCCTGGGTGTCACGCGCGACCGCGCCCACGGTGCCGAAGTGGCGCAGTTTGGCCAGACGGGTGGACGCCTGCATGCCGGCGGCATCTTCCTTGAGTGCCCGCTGCAAGTCATTCCAGCGCTTGTCGGTGCGGAAATAGGCCGGATCGACCAAATTGAAGCCGTGCTTGACAGCGAACTTTTCCGCCCCGTCGCCAAACATCAGCACATGCGGCGAGTGCTCCATCACCGCGCGTGCCAACAGAATGGGATTCTTGATGTGGTGCAAGTTGGCGACGCCGCCGGCCGCCATGGTGGCGCCATCCATGATCGAGGAGTCGAGTTCGTTCTTGCCGTCGTGGGTGAACACCGCGCCCTTGCCGGCATTGAAATGTGGATCGTCTTCCAGCGTGGTGATGGCGGCGGTGACCGCGTCCAGCGCCGGTTGCCCGGCATGCAGCGCGGCATAACCCTTGCGCAAGGCCAGCTCCAGCGCGGCACGCACCGCCTGCTCGATGGCCGGCGTCATCCCGGCGCGCTCGACCCCGGCGCCGCCGTGGATTACCAGCAAGGGCGCCTGCTCGCCGTGCACGTCGAGCTTGCCGTCGGTGACATCCGCGACCGCGCGGAAGGCGGGCCGTTGCACTGTCAGCGCGCGCATGTCGATGGAACTTTGAGTGCCGATACCGGTGATACGGATGGCGCGGAAATCCAGCGCTTGCCCGGCTTTCACCCGCGTCGGCGCCTGACTCGGCTGCACCAACCAGGCAAACCCGTTCTTGCTGGAAAACACCCGGCCATGGCCTGTGCCATCGATACCGAGAATGGTGCTTTCATCGAGCCCCAGACCGACTACCTCGTGACGCCCCTCCTGGTGCAGCTTGGCAAGAAAGGCGATCAAGCGGCCCTGGCGATGGCGCGCATCGAAGTGCGTGTCGGTGATGACGTTGTCAAGGAATGGCAGATGCAGGAAATCGTCCACCAGGGTCATGCCCGGCCCCAGCGGATCGGCCAGCGCCTTGTCGGAGCTCATGCTGCCGCCGTCCATCGCGCCGTAGACGTAGCCACCCAGGATGGCCAGGCCGGCACTGGTGCCGCCCAGCGGCTTGCCCGCTTTGACATGGGCATCCAGCAGTTGATTGAGCGGCGTGCCTTTCCAGTAACGAACATAGTTGGATTGGTCACCACCGGCGATGAAGATGCCATCGGCACGACGCACGGTATCCAGCACCGCGGGATCGCTGGCGGCGGCACGCGAATGAAGCACCAGCGTTTCGACCGACGCCACGCCGCGCACGTCGCGGAACAGGCGCTCGCCAAGATCGCCACCACCCGACGCGCGCAGGACCAGGAAATGACCGTGGCCACCCTTGGCCACGAACCAGCGGAAGGCTTCATTCACCCAGTGGCTGCCGCCCATCAGCAGCAACGCCGGCTCGGTCTTGCCGGGCCGTGGCGTATCCAGCTTGCCAACCGCGTAGTACTCGTAACCGGCCGCCTTGCTGGCCGGCGTCGCGGCAACCGCCGCCAGTGGCGCCAGCAACAGCGCCAGCACGGCCAGCCATCGCCATTTCAGGTTGACTCCAATCATTCGTCTGCTCCCGCTGTTGCCTCGGACCATCCGTTTAGACGAACCATGCTGCCATTTCCCCCACGCTGAGTTACTGTCTTGCCGTGGACGCACTACTCGACAACTGGTTCGCCAATGAAATCCTTGTACACGAGGACGCATTGCTGCGCTATCTGCGTCGCAACTGGTTCGAGTACGAGGAGATCCACGACCTGCGCCAGGAGATCTACGTGCGTGTGTACGAGGCGTCGGCCAAAGCCCGACCACATGCCCCCAAGTCGTTCCTGTTCGCCACCGCACGCCATTTGATGACCGACCGCCTGCGCCGCAAACGGGTGGTCTCCATCGAAGCCATGGGTGATTTGGAGGATTCGTTCGTCTTGGCCGATGAACTCACCCCCGAGCGCTGCTTCGATGCACGCCAGATTTTGCGCCGGCTGAGTGCAGCGCTCGACCGCCTGCCACCACGCTGCCGCGAAGTCGTGTGGCTGCGACGAGTCGAGGACCTGTCGCAGAAAGCGGTCGCGGCGCGCTTGGGCATCAGCGAGAAAACCGTGGAGAAACAACTGGCCAAAGGCATGCGCTTGATCGCCGACCACTATTACGGCGGCACGCGAGCGGATGCGCTTGCCCCCTCCGCCCTTTCAACCATCAGACCAAGGCGCCAGCATGGACAGCCGGCAGATTGAAGCCGAAGCCGCCCGCTGGCTGGTCCGCAGCGACAAACCGGACTTCAGCGACCACGCCGCACTGGCCGCATGGCTGGCCAGCGACACCGCCCACCGTGTCGCCTGGCTGCGTCTGAAATCCGCATGGCAGGCCGCTAGCAGGCTGCATGCGCTCAACCAGGGCGTGGAGGCCCCCACCGCCGGCCCGCGCAATTTCCAGGCTCTGCGCCACCCTGCCCGCAAATCCCCGACG
>DASSXP010000059.1:0-7839 GCA_035703755.1 Rhodanobacteraceae bacterium
CCGGGGACTCGGCCAACGGGGCCTATTCGCCGGCCAATGACGCGCACCACTTCGGGCAGGTCATCCACGACATGTACAACGCCTGGTTCGGTGCGCCGCCGCTCAACCAGACGCTGATCATGCGCGTGCATCTCAAGACCAACTACGAGAACGCGTATTGGGACGGCACCGCCATGAACTTCGGTGACGGCGCCAACTCGATGTACCCGTTGGTGGCACTGGATGTGACCGGCCATGAAATCAGCCACGGTTTCACCGAGCAGCACTCCAATCTCGCCTACACCGGCCAATCCGGTGGCATGAACGAGGCGTTCTCCGACATGGCGGGCGAAGCGGCCGAATACTACGACCGCGGCAGCAATGACTGGCTGGTCGGCGCCGATATCATGAAGAGCGGTACCGCGTTGCGCTGGATGTGCACGCCGACCCAGGATGGCGGTTCGATCGACAATGCGGCGGACTACACCTCCGGCCTCGATGTGCATTATTCGAGCGGCGTCTACAACAAGGCGTTCTGCACCCTGGCCAAGAAGAGCGGCTGGAACACCAAGAAAGCCTTTGAGGTGTTCGAGCGGGCCAATGCCTTGTACTGGCAGTCCAACGACAGCTTCAACTCCGCTGCTTGCGGTGTGGAAACCGCGGCCACCGATCTCAACTACAGCAAGGCCGATGTCACGTCCGCGATGAGCGCAGTCGGCGTGACCTGCCCGACCAGCGGTGGCGGCGATGGTGGTGGCGACAGCGGTGGCGGCACACTGGCCAATGGCGTGGCGACGACCGGCATTTCGGTCGGCACCGGTGCCTGGACCGGCACCTACACGGTGACCATCCCGTCCGGCGCCACGAACCTCGTGATCAGCATGTCCGGTGGCACGGGTGATGCCGACATGTTCGTCAAGTTCGGTACCGATCCCACCACGTCGAGCTACGACTGCCGGCCGTACAAATCGGGCAACGCCGAGAGTTGCAGCTTTGCCACACCGAGTGCAGGCGTGTACCACGTCAAGCTCAACGGCTATCAGGCCGCGTCGGGTGTCAGCCTCAAGGCGACCTGGAGCACTGGTGGCGGTGGCGGTGGCGGCGGCGATACCGGAGGCGCGCTGCAAAACGGCGTGGCCAAGACCGGCATCGCGGTTGGTACCGGCGTCTGGAGCGGCAGCTACACGGTGACCATCCCGGCCGGTGCCAGCAACCTGGTGATCGCCAGCTCGGGTGGCAGCGGTGATGCCGATCTGTACGTTCGCTTCGGCAGCGATCCGACCACCTCGAGCTACGATTGCCGTCCGTACAAGTCTGGCAATAACGAAAGCTGCTCGTTTGCCGCACCGACGGCCGGCGTGTATCACGTGATGCTGCGCGGTTATCAGGCGGCCTCCAACGTCAGCCTCAAGGCGACCTGGAGCACCGGCGGCGGTGGCGGTGGCGGCGGTGGCAACGTGCTGCAGAATGGCGTGCCGGTGACCGGCGTCACCGCTGGCAGCGGTGCCTGGAGTACGACCTACACCGTGACCGTGCCGAGCGGCGCCAGCAACCTGGCGATCAGCATCAGCGGCGGCACTGGCGATGCCGACATGTATGTGCGTATCGGCAGTGCGCCGACCACCAGCAGCTACGATTGCCGTCCGTATCTCTCGGGCAACAACGAGAGCTGCACGGCGGCATCACCGACGCCGGGCGTGTACTACATCCGGCTGCGCGGATATCAGGCGGCCAGTGGCGTGACCTTGCAGGCCAGTTGGAACTGAGTGTGAGGCTCCGGCCCGCCGCGCGCGGGCCGGAGTGCAAGGACGCATGAAGCAACAGGCCCGGTCGTCCGCGACCGGGCCTGTTTCGTTAGGCGGCGGCGAACGATGGCAAGTCGAGAGCCGCGCGCAGGGGATCGAGCAGGGGCCCATACGCGTCGGCGCGGCGGGTGTTTGCTTGCAACGGTTGGCGCACCTGCGCGGCGCTGGCGCTGCGCACGCTGCGGCTGGCTCGATGGGGCTGGAGACAGGCGGAATCAAACGCGAGGCCAGCCCATTGCAGCAGCTGGCGGATGGCCGGCTCCGGTTCGCGTAGCAGCGATTCGTATTGGAACAAGTGGCTATGGGCCGGGTCGCGCTGACGCCAAGCCGCCATCGTTTGCTCGCAGCAACGCAGATAAAAGCCCAGATTGTCGAAGGCGTTGGCGAAGTGCGGCTGCTGGTAGAACGGTTGCTTGAAGCAGGACCACGCTGTTTCCAGCGCATCGCGGCGGGTTTCAATGACCGTGGCCCCCGGCAACATCGCGCGCAAGATGCCGGCGTGCTTCCAGTTTTCCGGCATCTTGTCGGTATGGCGTGGGCGCTCGCGGCGCCAGCGGGCGGTGTGGGCGAGATACTCCTGCCCCAGGCGGTGCCAGTCGGCGGCGTTCGCCGCGCCGATCCAGTCCGGGTAGGGCTGGTGACGGCGCGCGGATTCCGCCTGGATCACGAGGCCGAGCTCCGGCAGTTCGCTGGCGCCGGCAACGTGAGGATGCGCCGCCAGAATCTGCTCGACCAGGGTGGAACCGCTGCGCGGCATGCCGACAATGAAGATCACCTCGTGGCCGAGCTGTGGATCAAGCGGTGCCGGCAGGGTGGCGCTGACGGCGAGCGCTTTGTCAACGAAGCCCTGCAGCGCTTGCCGGCTCCATGAATGGCGCGCGTGCTGCAAGCGGTTGGCGCGGACATGACAGTCGAACGCGGTCGCGTAATTGCCACGATCCTCTTCCAGTTTGCCCAGCGCATGATTGATGGCGATGCGGTCGGGCTCAGGCAAATCGCGCCGCGCCAGTTGCGCCTGCATTGTGTGGGCATCCGCCGCGTCGAGCGGCACGGTCTTGATGTTGGCGAGGCCTCGCCAGGCATCGCCGCAGCCTGCATCCACGGCGAGGGCATCGCGGTAGGCGTGCCGCGCCTCATCGAGTCGGCCGAGATGCAGCAAGGCATCGCCCAACAATACGGCCGCAGGCGTGGCCGTCGGCAGCAGGGCGTGGGCGCGTTGCAGCGCGTCGGCCGCGGCGGCACTGTCGCCGTCGGCTTGCAGGGCGCGACCGAGGTTGAACCAGGTCGGCCCGAGCGCCGGGTCGAGTGCCAACGCCGCACGCCACTGTTCGATGGCGAGTGGCCGCTGGCCACAGGCGGAATACACCGTGCCGAGTTGGCTGCGCAGCGCGGCGTTGCGCGGCGCGCGCTGCAAGGCGTGTTGCAGGCTGGCGGCGGCGCGTCGTGGCTGGCCGGTTTGCAGTTCGAGGATCGAGCGCAGTCGGATCGCTTCCGGGTGCCAGGGCGTGTGATCCAGGACCGCGGTCAGCAGGCGTTGCGCGGTGTCCGGCTGGTGGTCGCGGATGGCGCGGGCGGCGGCGTACAGGCGTTCCACATCGGTGGGCGCGAGGCCGGCCATGGCGGGATCGTTCACGGGGGCGTCCGCAGTGGCGTTGCCTTGGATTGTGCGCGGGCGAGCCGTTGGCTGCAATGCGGCGCGGATGCCGGCGGATCGATGTTGCCTTACACTGAACGTGCCCCTGGCTGCGGAGCGTGTCATGCGGTTTCGTTGGTATGTCGTCACCGGCGTGTTCGGTGTGTTTTTCCTGTTGTTCGACCTGTTGGCGCTGGGCGCCGCGGCCGAGACCCAACCGGCCATCGCGGCCCAGGCGCGGGCGGAATCGCCGCTGGCTGAAACCTACATCGTCGTCGGACAGCAGGCGATGGCCTACAGCCACACCCTCAGCGATGTCGCCCACGCGCTGTCGACGGCCGCGTTCGACAGCACGATGACTGCGGTCGAGGCGCAGCCCTCGATTGCCCTGGACACGCTCTACGCGGCGGCGACCGGCAAGGCGGCGGCGGTGGCGCGGTTGGCGTACTGGGCCGGCCCACTGTTGACGCTGCTGGCTCTGCTGCTGTTCACCGTGCGCGAACGCCGGGTGAAATTGATCGCCAACTCGGGGCGCTGATCAAACCGCCTCGAAGCGATTGGCGGCGCGATTCTTGCGCACATGCCGCGGGTTCCACACGCGGCCGTTCATGGCGATCCACACGCCGTCCGACAACACCTGCAGCGCGCCGACCGCGCAGCCGATGTTGAACACCGCGTCGGAACCCTGGAACTTGGCCGGATTCAAGGCGCCAGTCAGCACGATTACCTTGTCGGCGAGGCCGTCGAGCACATGCGCGGTCTCGACCATGGTGTCGGTGCCGTGGGTCACCAGCACGTAGCGGTGCGGCTGCGCCTCGATGGTGCTGCGGATCAGCCGGCGGTCGTCGTCATTGATGTCGAGGCTGTCCTTGCGCAGGATCGACACCACCTCGTAACGGAAATCGACCCCGAGCTGATCGAGGATGTCGCCGATTTGCGGCGCCCCGATCTTGTAGTCGGACTTGGCATCGAAATAGGTTTTGTCGATGGTGCCGCCGGTGGTGATGATGGACAGGTTCTGCATGGCTGGATCGACCGCGCGAAAACGCCAATTCTAACGCGCCCGGCAGGCTGGCCGAGCGTGCGGTTGCGGAATGCGTCAGAACCAGCCCGTGGCCAGGCGACTCGATCGACCGGCGCGAATCTGCAAGGCCGCCGCCGCGGTGTTTGCCAGCGTGAAGGCCAGCTCGCGCGCGCCCGCTTCCAGCGCGTCACGGTCGTTGGCGTGAGAGGCGAGCCAGCGCGCGGCCCGATCAAGTCGCTCGCTCAGCGCGTGGCGGTCGTCCGGCTCCGCCGTGGCCAGCCAATCCGTCACGGCCGCTTGCAGCGGTGCCAACCCGTCGCGTGTCAATACCCGCAACGCGTCCAGCGCCAGCACGTTGGTGGTGCCTTCCCAGATCGGATAGACCTGCGCATCGCGCAGCAATTGCGGCAGACCGGTGTCCTCGATGTAGCCCTGGCCGCCAAAACACTCCAGGGCTTCCGAGCAAATGGCGACCGCCTGCTTGCCGGTCCACAGCTTGGCGAGCGGCGTCAGCAAGCGCAGCAGGGCCGGCTCGTGCGGCGCAGCGCAGTCATTCTCGACCCGACCGAGCAGCGCCACCACCTCGAAGCCGAGCTCGAAAGCGGCTTCGAATGTGGCCTGCATCGTGTCGAGCGTGTGGCGGTGCAACGGTTGATCGATCAGGCGTTGGCCGAAACTCCGGCGCCGCGTGGCGTAGTCTTGCGCCAACGCGATGGCCCGCGCCATGTGCGCCACGGCGCAGACCGCGTTCCAGCTGCGGGTGATGTTGAGCACCGGGGTTATCTGTCGCACGCCGTGCCCGAGTTCGCCGACCGGCCACGCCGGCAGGCCGTCGAGATGGATTTCCGCCGTGGGCAGTTCGCGCGTGCCCAGCTTGTCCTTGAGGCGGTCGATCAGCAAGGCCGGGTGGCGCCGTTCGCCGGCCATTGTTTCGACGTAGAACAGCGCCAGTGCGCGCGAGCCCGCGCCCGCGCCTTCGGGCCGCGCCAGCGCCAGCGCGGCTTCGCCGACCACCGCCGAGCTGAACCACTTGCGGCCGTACAAGCGCCACTGGCCGTCGCTGCCTTGCCGTGCGGTGGTCTCGGTATTGGCGACATCGGAGCCGCCGATGGTCTCCGTCATCCATTGGCCGCTGAGCCAGAACGTGGCCGGGTCGCGGCTGAGGAAATGCGGCAGCGCGCGGGCGCTCAGCTCGGCATTGCCGGCGGCTTTCAGCGCCGTCATCACGCCATCGGTCATCGCCAGCGGGCAGGTGTAGAACTCGCTGGCGACGTGGTAGAGATAGACGCGAGCGAATTCTTCCAGTCGTGCGTGCGGGTGTGTCTCGTGGCCGGCGGCGAGGATTGCGTGGCGGGTGGTGAGGGCCGGGCCTTCCTGCCAGGCCGTGGTCAGCTCGATGCGATCAATGCGCTCGCCCCACGGACTCCAGCGGGTCAGTATCGGCGTGCGCCGTGCAGTTTGGCCCGCGCGCCGCCAGGCCAGCAGCGCGTAATCGCCGAGTGCGGACAGGTCGGCGTCGAGTGCGCTGCGCCGCGATGGCGGCAGTGCGCGATCCAGCAGCGCATGCAATACCGTCTCGTTTCGCCAGGGATGCGGCAACTCGGGCGCGGCTTGCAGGAAAGACATCATCGACTCGACAGTGACGACGCGCCGAGTATAGACCCGTGCTGGCGTAAGGCGCAGCGCGCCTCACGGCCCGAGCCGCAGCCGCCCGCGGTCACTTCTTGCGTTTCTGCACCGCGGCGCCGATCGAGCCGATCAGGATCAGGCTGAGCACGATTTCGACAATCGCCAGTCCGCGCGCCGCCGCCACGGCCCAGACTTCCACCACGCCGTGGGCGAAGTAGAACAACGCGACCATGGCGGCCAGCAGCAGGGCGCGGGCAGGCCGGCGCCAGGTCAGCAGGGGCAGCGCCAGAGGCACCACCGCCAGGCACAGGGCGGGCCACGGGTTGCCGGGTGCGGGCAGGGCAAAACCGTGCCACCACAGCACCAGCAGCAACAGCCCGGCCCAGGCGGCGAAGCCCGTGCGTTGCGCCAGTCGTACCCGCCGCGGTGGCGTATTCGCGGGCGTCATGCGCGGGGCCCCAGCCGCCGCGCGACATCGGCCACGCGTTTGCCGAGGGCCAGCGCCAGCGTCCGCTCATCGTCGCTGATGTCGAGATCATGGCGCACGCCGGCCAAGTGACTGGCGCCGTAGGGCGTGCCGCCGCTGCGGGTGGTGTTGAGTACCGTTTCGGTGAATGGAATGCCGACGATCAGCATGCCGTGATGGAGCAGCGGCACCAGCATCGTCAGCAAGGTCGATTCCTGGCCGCCGTGCAAGGTGCCGGTGGAAGTGAACACGGCGCCGGGTTTGCCCACCAGCGCGCCCGAGGCCCACTCGGCGGCGGTCGAGTCGAGGAAGTGCTTCATCGGCGCCGCCATGTTGCCGAAACGGGTCGGGCTGCCGACAATCAGGCCGGCGCAGTCGGCGAGATCGCGTTTTTCGACGTAGGGCGCGCCGGCATCCGGTATCGGCGGTTGTGCGACATCGGTCACCGGCGCCACCGGCGGCACCTGGCGCAAACGTGCCTGCATGCCGTCGACCAGGCCAATGCCGCGGGCGATCAGGCGTGCCAGCTTTTCCGTGTTGCCGTGGCGGCTGTAGTACAGGACCAGGATTTCGTCATTCATGTTGTGCTGTCGCAAGGCGGTTCGCAGTCGGATAGTCTCGCAGATGTGCCGATGGAGTCGAAAGTGAGCAAACACCGCGCGTGGTTTGATCGAGAATCGCTGCTGGCGTTCGCGCGCCACCTGTGGCGCCGCTTCGTCGACGACAAATGCTTCGAGACCGCCGGCGCGCTGTCCTACACCACGCTGTTCGCGCTGGTGCCGCTGACGGCGGCGGTGATCGGCATTCTGTCGGCCTTCCCGGTGTTCAACACCTGGACCCAGCAACTGACCGATTTCGTGTTTCGCAGTTTCGTGCCGGCAGCCGGTGCCACCGTGCGCGACTACCTGTTCCAGTTCGCCGGCAACGCCAGCAAGATGACCGCGCTCGGCGTGGTGGTGCTGCTGGCCAGCGCCTTGATGATGATGTCGGCCATCGAGGATCGGCTGAACCGCATCTGGCGGGTCGAGAAGCAGCGCTCCAGCGTGTCGCGCTTCCTGATGTACTGGGCCGCGTTGACCTTGGGGCCGATCCTCGCCGTGGGTGGTCTCGCGTTGTCGTCGTATCTGTTCGCGCTGCCGGTCTTGAATCAGGCAGCGCACCAGTTCGGCTTGCAGTCCCGCGTGTTGCAGCTGTTGCCGTTCCTGCTCACCTTGTTGATGATGCTGCTGCTCTACACGCTGGTGCCCAATCGTCGTGTGGGCTGGCGTCCGGCATTGGTGGGCGCATTCGTGGCCGCGATCTT
>DASSXP010000279.1:0-10701 GCA_035703755.1 Rhodanobacteraceae bacterium
CCGTGAAGAGCACGGCGGGGTGCCGAAATGGGTGCAGGTGGTGGCTGCGATCACGGCGCTGGCGCTGGTGGCTGGCGGTGCGGTGTGGTGGCTGACCCACGACAGTGAGGTGACGGTCAAGACGGTGACCGCCAGCGCGCCGGCGGCGGGCGACTCCGGTGCGGTGTTGCAGGCGACCGGCTATGTCACCGCGCGACGCCAGGCCACGGTGTCGGCGCAGATCATCGGCACCTTGACCGAGGTGCTGATCGAGGAAGGCGATCATGTGAAGCAGGGCCAGGTGCTGGCGCGGCTGGAAGACAGCTCGCAACTGGCCTACCTCAATTCGGCCAAGGCCGGTGCGCGTGCTGCCGAGGCCCAGGTGGCGCAAACGCGCGTGCAGTTGCAGCAGGCCGAGCGCGACAGCCAGCGCCAGCAGGATCTGGTGGCGCGTGGTCTGGCGCCGAAGCAACAGGCCGAGCAGGCGCGCACGCAAATGGAATCGTTGCGGGCGCAACTCCGCTCGGCCGAAGCGCAGGCCAAATCGGCACAGGCCCAGGTGGCGGTGGCGCAGGTGCAGTATGACTACACCGTGGTGCGCGCACCGTTCGCCGGCGTGATCACCCAGAAGGCCGCGCAGGTGGGTGAGATCATCGCGCCCTCGGCCGCTGGCGGCGGCTTCACCCGCACCGGCGTCGGCACCATCGTCGACA
The DNA here is from genome assembly GCA_035703755.1 of Rhodanobacteraceae bacterium. Taxonomy (GTDB): domain Bacteria; phylum Pseudomonadota; class Gammaproteobacteria; order Xanthomonadales; family Rhodanobacteraceae; genus DASSBG01. Next base: position 693 of record DASSXP010000279.1, read on the forward strand.
TGGATTCACTGGAGGTCGATGTCGACGTCAACGAGGCCTATATCGGTCGCGTCAAGGCGCACATGCCGGCCGAGGCGGTGCTCGATGCCTACCCCGACTGGAAGATTCCTGCCCATGTCATCGCCATCGTGCCGGCGGCCGACCGCGGCAAGGCCACGGTCAAGGTGCGCGTGGCGCTGGAGCAGAAAGACCAGCGCATCGTGCCGGACATGGGCGTGCGCGTGACCTTCCTCGAAGCCGAACGCAGCGCCACCGCCGAGCCACCCAAGGGCGTGTTGGTACCGGCCTCTGCCATCGTCGAACGCAAGGGTGACAAAGTGGTGTTCGTGCTCGATGGCGATCACGTCAAGCAGCAGCGCGTCGCACCCGCGCCACAGACCTACGGTGACATGCGACTGCTGCCGAGTGGCGTGGCGGCTGGCGTCAGCGTGGTGGACACACCGCCCGCCGATCTCGCCGACGGCGACGCGGTGAACACCGCCAGGCACTGATGCTTACTGGCGAATCGAACCTCGGCTACTGGCGCGATGATCGGTTCACCTTTTCCTGAATCAAACTGTGGAGATGGATTGATGACCACCTTGATCGACATCCGCGATGTCAGCAAGAGCTATACCCGCGGCAAACAGAAGGTTGAAGTGCTGCATCACGTCAACTTGCAGATTGCCCAGGGTGATTTTCTGGCCCTGATGGGGCCGTCCGGCTCCGGCAAAACCACCTTGCTGAACCTGATCGGCGGTCTCGATACGCCCTCGGGCGGCAGCATCGAGGTCGGTGGTCAGCGCATCGACCAACTGGGTTCCAGCGCGCTGGCCCGCTGGCGCGCGTCCAACGTCGGCTTCATTTTCCAGTTCTACAACCTGATGCCGATGCTGACGGCGCAGAAGAATGTCGAGCTGCCGCTGCTGCTGACCAAGCTGTCGGCGGCACAGCGTCGGCAGAACGCCGCCATCGCCTTGCAGCTGGTCGGCTTGTCGGACCGCGCTTCGCACAAGCCGAGCGAGCTGTCCGGTGGCCAGCAGCAGCGCGTGGCGATTGCCCGCGCCATCGTCTCCGATCCGACCTTGCTGGTGTGCGACGAACCCACCGGCGACCTCGACCGCGAGTCGGCCGAATCGGTGCTGGGCTTGTTGCAAACGCTCAACCGCCAGCATGGCAAGACCATCGTGATGGTGACCCATGACCCCAAGGCGGCCGAGTACGCCAGCAATACCCTGCATCTCGACAAGGGCACGCTGGTCGAAGCGGCTGCGGCCTGAGGAGGTCGGCATGAAATACTTTCACCTGATCTGGGCGGCGCTGTTCCGGCGCAAGACCCGCACCTTCCTGACGCTGGTGTCGATCATTGCCGCGTTCTTGCTGTTCGGCTTGCTCGACACCGTGCGCGTGGCCTTCAATCCGGGTGACAGCGTGGTGGGCGCCGGGCGCCTGGTGGTGACCTCGAAGATGAGCTTCATGGCCTCCTTGCCGATGAGCCTGGATGCGCGCATCCAGCAGGTTCCGGGGGTCAAGGATGCGGCTTACGCGAGCTGGTTCGGCGGTTTCTATCAAGACCCGAAGAACCAGATGCCCTCGTTCGCGGTCAGCCCGAACTACATCGACCTCTACCCCGAAATCGTGCTGCCGCCCGAGCAGCGCAAGGCGTGGGAACAGAACCGCATCGGCATCGTCGTCGGTGACACGCTGGCAAAGAAGTTCGGCTGGAAAATCGGCGACAAGATTCCCTTGCAGTCGACCGTGTGGCCGTCCAGGTCGAGCGGCAACAACACCTGGCAGTTCGAGATCTCCGGCATCATGCACGGCAAGACCGACAAGGACGCCGGCTTCGGCATGATGGCGTTGATGCACTGGAAGTATTTCGACGAGAACAACCAGTATCGTTCCGGTGAAGTGCACTGGTTCGTGGCGCAGGTGGCCGACCCGGCGCAGGCCGACGCCGTGTCCAACCGCATCGATGCCTTGTCGGCCAATTCCAGCCACGAAACCAAGACCCAGACCGAGCAATCGTTCCAGGCCAATTTTCTCAAGCAGCTGGTCAACATCGGCTTGATCGTGCTGTCGATCATGGGCGCGGTGTTCTTTACCCTGCTGCTGCTGACCGGCAACACCATGATGCAGGCGGTGCGCGAGCGCACGTCGGAGCTGGCGGTGCTGAAGACGATCGGGTTTTCCAGCACCAGCGTGCTCTTGATGGTGCTGGCCGAAAGCATGCTTTTGCTGCTGCTGGGCGGCGTGATCGGCCTCGGTCTGGTGGCGGTGATCGTGCCCGGCCTCGGCGCTGCCAGTGGCGGCATGATGCCGGTGCATGCGGTGGGCTCCAGCACCTGGTTTATCGGCATCGGCTTGATGCTGCTGATCGGCTTCATCGTCGGTGCATTGCCGGCGTGGCGGGCGATGCGGCTCAATATGGTCGATGCCTTGAGGGCTGGCTGATGCGGTGCCGTCACCGTTGTTTCGTACCGACCCACGCCACACTTGTCGCCGCGATTCGCGCGCGCCTCATCGGGGTGAAATCATGAAGAAATTCCTGCTCAATCTGGGTTTGCTGCTGCTGATCGCGGTGGTGCTGGCGATGTGGGTCAAGCTGCCGTGGCAGGGTGCCTTGGTGCTGCTCGGTTTGCTGGTCCTGTGGATGGGTTTGACGCGCAGCGGCCGTCAGGCCGGTTCGGTGACTGCGGTCGGCGCCAGTACCTTGCGCCAGCGGCTCGGCTCCTCGTCGGTGATCGTCTTCGGCATTGCCGGCGTGGTTGGCGTACTGATCGCCATGCTGGCGATGGGCGCGGGCTTGCAAAAAACCATGCAGAGCGGCGGCAGTGACGATACCGCCATCGTGATGCGCGGTGGAGCGCCGACCGAATCGCAATCGGTGCTGGTGCGCGCGGATCTCGACGCCATCGCGCAAGCCCCCGGCGTGGTGCGCAATGCCGATGGCAAGCCGCTGATCTCGGGTGAGGTGGTGGTGGCCGCCAACGTGCAGCGCAAGGACAGCGGCGAGGATGCCAGCGTGCAGATTCGCGGTGTGGACGATACCGCGTGGGCGGTGCGCCCCGGCATCAAGATCATCGAAGGGCGCAGCTTCAAGACCGGCATGCGCGAACTGGTGGTGGGACAGAACGCCGCGCGCCAGTACGCCCACTTGCAGCCCGGGCAGAGCATCAAGCTCGGCGCGGACACCTGGCAGGTGGTCGGGGTATTCGCTTCCGGCGACGGCTACGATTCGGAGTTGTGGGGCGACCGTACCACCGTCTCCTCGGTGTACCGGCGCGGCAATAGCGTGTCGGCGGCACTGGTCAAGCTGACCGACGACAAGGCGTTCGATGGTTTCAAGGCGGCGCTGTCGTCCGATCCCAAATTGAACGTCAGGGTGGAGACGACCAAGGACTATCTGGCGCAGCAGTCCGAGGGGCTGGTCAAGGTGATCCGTTCGGTTGGCATCACGGTCGGCGTGATCATGGCCATCGGTGCGATTTTTGGTGCGCTCAACTGCATGTTCGCCGCGGTCACCAGCCGTTCGCGCGAGATCGCCACCTTGCGGGCGATCGGCTTTCGCGGCTTGCCGGTGGTGGTGTCGGTGATGCTGGAAACGATGCTGCTGGCCTTGCTGGGTGGGCTGCTGGGCGCCGCCATCGTGTGGTTGCTGTTCAACGGCCACAGCGCCTCGACACTGAACGGTTTCACCCAGGTGCTGTTCACCTTCGACGTCAACCGCGCGCTGATCTGGACCGGGCTCAAGTGGGCGCTGGCGATCGGTTTCATCGGTGGCCTGTTCCCCGCCGTGCGTGCCGCCCGTCTGCCGGTGACCACCGCGCTGCGCGAATCCTGAGGAGTACACGCCGGGCGCCCGGTCACGGTGTCTACGCGACCCGGGCGGCGGTCCCCGGTTTGCGCGTGCGCCCGAGCAGGACGATGGCGACGCCGGCGAGGATGACCACCATGCCCAAGAGGTCCAGTCCGCCGACGCGTTCACCGGCCAGGAACACGCCAAACAGCACCGCGACCGGCGGGTTGACGTAGGCGTAACTGGTGGCGATGGCGGGGCGCACGGTTTTCAGCAGGAACAGGTAGGCGCTGAAGGCGATGATCGAGCCGAATACGGCGAGGTAGAGGATCGCCAGTGTGGCGTGGAGCGTGGGTTGCGCCGGCACCTGCTCGCCGCTGGCAAAGGCGGCGATGAACAGAAAGGCGCTGCCTGCGAGCATCTGGGTGGCGGTGTTCATCGGACCCTGGGGCATGTCCTGGCGCTTGCTCCAGGCCGAGCCGAGCGCCCACGCTGCCGCTGCGGCGAGCAGGGCCAGCGCGCCCATCGGTGCGCCGGAAAGTCCGTGGCCCAGGTTCAACACCACCACACCGGCGAAACCGACCACCAAGCCGACGACTTCGTGGCGGCTAGGCCAGTTGCCGTACAGGCCTTCGAACAAGCCGGCGAACAGCGGCATCGAGGCGACCGCCACGGCGGCAATGCCGGACGGCACGCTTTGCTCGGCGAAACACACCAAACCATTGCCGAGCAGCAACAGCAAGGCGCCGGTCACCGCTGCGTTGCGCCATTGGCGCGGCGTCGGTGGCGTCACCCCGCGCAGCCGCAACCAGCCGTACATCAAGCTGCCGGCGAAAGCGAAACGCAGCGCCGCCAGCAGAAATGGCGGCCAGCTTTCCAGCGCGAAACGAATGGCGAGGTAGGTCGATCCCCACACCACGTACAAGGCCAGCAGAGCCAGCGGCACGGCCAGCCGGTGATGGGTCGGGGCTGGCGTCGCGGTGGCGCCGCTGTCGGCAGGAGCAGTGTTCATGGGGATTCCAGTGGGAGCGGCCGTTGCGGCTGCGAGTGAAATTCTATCTGGATGTATCGCAGCCAAGGGTCGCTCCGCGGTGAAACAACCTGCAGGAGCGCCTCTCAGGCGCGAAAACGCCGGCTCGGTATCCCGGCAATCCAATTCGCGGCCATGGGCCGCTCCTGCAACGGATGGCGCGCCTCACCTGAGCGACGATGCGTCAATCCTGCAAATTTTGCTCGCTGGCCAGCAGTTGTCGTTTGCGCTCGATGCCCCAGCGCCAACCGCCGAGGCTGCCGTCTTCGCGGATCACCCGGTGGCACGGCACCACCAGCGCGAGTCGGTTGCTGGCGCAGGCGCGGGCAATGGCACGGGCGCCGCGCGGCAAGCCCAGTTCCGTCGCCAGCGCGCCGTAGCTGACGGTTTGGCCGCACGGAATGCGGGTCAATGCCTGCCACACGCGCCACTGAAAGGCGGTGGCCGCGACATCCAGCGGCGGCAGCGTGGGGGCGTCGACTGCGTGCCAGCCGAGTTCGTGGGTGATGCGGGCAATCATCGCATCCAGCCAGTCGTCGCGGCCGGCATCGACGCGCTCGCGGCTGGCGTGCGGCAGTTCCTCCGCCAGCCGCTGCACCAGTTCGGCGTCGTCGTCACCCAGCATCACCGCACAGATGCCGCGCGCGGTGGCCGCCACCAGCAGGCGGCCGAGCGGGGTGTCGGTGGTGGTGTAGCGAATCGCCACGCCAGCGCCGCCTTGGCGATAGCGGGCCGGTGTCATCCCCAGCATCTGGTCGCTGCGCTCGTAGACGCGGCTGCCAGAGCCGAAGCCGGCGGCGTAGGTGGCATCGCTGACCCGTGCGCCGCGCTTCAGGTCGGCCTTGAATGCCGCAAGGCGCAAGCTGCGCGCCAGTTCGGCTGGCGAGACGCCGTAGCGGGCGCGGAAGCGGCGTTGCAACTGCGTTGCGCCGAGACCGGTCTGCGCGGCCAGCACGGCCAGTGGCACCGCCTGACCGGCCTTGGCGAGGATCAGCGCATGGGCGTGTTCGAGTGCCGCATCAATGGATGAAGAGCGATTCATGACCACAGGCTAACGCCATTGCCGGGCCCGAACCATCCGTTTATTGCAGGGCGTCATGGCGTTGCCATCCACGGCTGTTAGCATCACCCGTTCGCTGCCGGTTCCGGGGCGAAGCGAGCGGTTGCAGGAGGGCAGCCGAACGCGCTTGTATCCGTTGCGGCAAGGGCCGTGGCGGCGATCATTCGACTGGGGAACATCATGCAGAAACGTATCAAACGAACGTCTTCGCTGGCCATCGCCATCGGCGGCTGGCTGGCATGCACCGGCGTGGCGCTGGCTGCCACGCCGGTCTTCATCAACGAATTGCATTACGACAACGCCGGCACGGACGTTGGCGAAGCCATCGAGATTGCCGGGCCGGTCGGCACCGACCTCACCAATTGGCAAGTTGTGTTGTACAACGGCAGCAGCGGGACCTTCTACGACACCATTGACTTGAGTGGCTCGATCCCGGCCAATTGCTCCGGCATGGCGGCCGGCGTGGTGGTGGGCCTGCCGCCGGGAGGGCAAATCCAGAATGGCGACAATGACGGTCTGGCGTTGATCGACAACCACGGCGCGGTGGTGCAATTTCTGAGTTACGAGGGCACGTTGACCGCCACCAACGGGCCAGCCAGCGGCATGATCAGCACCGATATCGGCGTCAGCGAACCCAGCAGCACGCCAGCAGGACAATCGCTGCAACTGACTGGCAGCGGCACGGTGGACAGCGATTTCAGCTGGACCGGCCCGGTGGCGGCCAGTTTCGGTGCCTGCAATGCGGGCCAGACCTTCGGCGCGGCAGTCGATGTGCCGCCAACGGTCGCCAGCAGCACGCCTGCGAACAACGCCAGTGATGTGGCGCTGGCCGCCGATATCGATATCCAGTTCAGCGAACCGGTGACGCTGACCGCGTCGTGGTTCGACCTGACCTGCACCAGCAGCGGCAGCCACACCGCCGCGGTCAGCGGCAGCGGCAGCAGCTACACGCTGAACCCGGACGCCGACTTCGTCAACAACGAAACCTGCACGCTGGACATCAAGGCGAGCAAGGTGGTCGATCAGGATGGCAACGCCGATGCGATGGCGCTCGACGCCAGCATCAGCTTCCAGACCGTGGCAGACAATCCACCGGCAGTGCTCAACACCTTGCCGCACGCCAACAGCACCGTGGCGGCAAGTGCCAATCTGTCGGTTCTGTTCAACGAGCCGGTGACGCTGGGCAATCCGTGGTTCAGCCTGGTGTGCGACCAGAGCGGCAGCCACACGGCAACGGTCAGCCTCGCACCCAACGGCGGGTACACACTCGACCCCGACACGGACTTCGAGCCGCTGGAAAATTGCACGCTGACGGTCATTGCATCCGCCGTGACGGACACCGACGGCAGCCCGGATCTGATGCAGGCCGATTTCGTGTTGCCGTTCAGCATCGCCGGCACCGCGGGCGGCGATTACTACGCCGGCGTCGACACCTCCAGCGGCGCGGCGCTGCTGGCCTGGTTGCACACCCGCGTCACTACCTCACCGCCGGCATTGGGGCCGACGATCCTGGCCTACCCGTACACGGCCAGCACCACCGACACCTGGGATCTCCTCAATCAGGCCGAGGAAGACCCCGCCAATACGGCCAACATTCTGGATGTCTACGCCAACCAGTCGCTGACCAAGATTCCCGGCGGGCAGGGGCCGTACAACCGTGAACACACCTGGCCCAACTCGCTCGGCTTCCCCAATTCCTCGTTGAACGGCAAGCCGAACCCACCCTACACCGACATCCACATGCTGCACGCCGCCAACAAGGACTACAACGCCGATCGCGGCAACAAGCCCTACGCCAATTGCGACAGCGGCTGCACCGAATTGGTCACCGAGGCCAACGGCGGCTTCGGCGGCAATGGCGGCGGCGATTCCAACTGGTACCTGGGGCCGGACGGCAACAACGGCAGCTACGAGGTCTGGGATCACCAGAAGGGCGACATGGCGCGTGCGGTGATGTACATGGCCGTGCGTTACAAGGGCGGCATCGATGCCGATGGCATCTGCGAGCCGGACCTGCGCTTGACCGATGACCGCGGCGAGATCCAGATGATGAATGCCCAGGCCGCCAGCGGTTGCACGGGTGAGGCCAACATCGCCTACATGGGCCTGTTGACCGACATCCTGGCGTGGAATGACCTCGACCCGCCGGACAACCGCGAGCGGCTGCGCAACGATCTGGTCTTTTCCTACCAGCACAACCGCAATCCGTTCATCGACCACCCGGAATGGGCGCGTTGCGTGTTTCTGAATCAGCAGTGCCCGGTCGGCAGCGATGTCATCTTTGCCAATGGATTCGAGAGCGGCAGCGGTACGCCGTGACGCGCGCACTCGCCGCCGGCATGGCAACACCGGCGGCGAGTGCTCAATGCGGGCGTTGGCGCGCGGAATCGACCACCACGAAATCGCCCTCCAGCACGCGCGGATCGGCTGGCCGCGCGGAGGTGGTGGCACGGGCCGCCGTCTGCGGCTGGCGCCAGCGCTGGATCAACAGCGCCACCAGGCCCACGCCGGCCATCACCAACAGCGCCACGAAGCCGAAAAACACCAGCAGTGCCAGCAACGACACGCCGATCACGGTGAGCAGCGCACGCAGCAGCGGATGCAGGGAGCGGCTGCGCAAAAACAGAACGTGTGACATGGGTCGTAGCCTCGTGTGGCAAAATCGCCGGCCAATGACGAAAGGTGGGGCCATGCCGCCGCCGGGTCAACCGGTCGAAAGTCATGGTGCGGGCCACAGGGTAGAAAATGACAGCGAATCAAAATGTTAAGCCGCTGGGGCTGCAAGCGCCGTTGTGCCGGTTGGAGGACATCCCCGACGGTGGCGCGCGCGGCGTCAGTGTGCAGGTTGGCGAGCAGTGGGACCTGATCCTGCTGCGTCACGGCGAGGCTGTCCGCGCATTCCACAACGAATGCCCGCACGCCGGGCGTAACCTCGATTACGCGCCGGGGCAGTTTCTGGTGCGCGGTCAGCGCATCACCTGCGCCGTGCACGGAGCGGTGTTCGACACCCAAAGCGGAGCGTGTTGCGGCGGCCCCGCGCGGAGCGGCCTGGTAGCGGTGCCGCTGACGGTGGTCGATGGCGCGGTCTGGCTGGCCGCCGCCCTGGCGGCAGACACCCCGTAAGAGCGGCCCCTGGCCGCGATCAAACCCAGGCCCGAATGCCCTCGCGTCCACGGGCTCCAGAACGCCGTTTCATGCGTGCGCAATCGCCGCTCGCGTTATGATCCCGTCGTGGCAAGCGCGTGGCGCGGCCAATTCTTCACCTCAGCCGGCCGAATCGGGGACCGACGTGCTCAGCATCATCCTGCCCGCCAAAAACGAAGCCGCCGCCTTGGTTGATCTGCTGCCGCGCCTGCGCGAAGCGCAAGCGGCGGCGGAAATCCTCGTCGTCGACGACGGCTCCAGCGACAACACCCGGCAACTGTGCGCGGACAACGGCGTGGATTGCCTCGCCGCGCCCTATTCGATGGGCAACGGCGCCGCCATCAAACGCGGCGCCCGCGCCGCCAAGGGCGACGTGCTGGTATTCATGGATGCCGATGGCCAGCATCATCCGGACGACATTGCGCGCCTGCTGACCACGCTGGATCAAGGTTACGACATGGTGGTCGGCGCCCGCGACTGGCAAGGCCAGGCCGGCGTCGGCCGCGGCCTCGCCAATACCTTGTACAACTGGTTGGCCTCGAAGATGACCGGTCACAAAGTGATGGACCTCACTTCCGGCTTCCGCGCCGTGCGCGCCGCCAAGTTCCGCGAGTTCCTGCACCTGTTGCCGAACGGTTTCAGCTATCCGACCACCAGCACCATGGCCTTCTTTCGCAGCGCCTACCCGGTCGCCTACGTGCCGATCCAGGTCGCCGCTCGCGTCGGCAAGAGCCATATCAAGCCGGTCAAGGACGGCATCCGTTTCCTGCTCATCATCTTCAAGATCGCCACCTTGTACTCGCCGCTGAAACTGTTCGTGCCAACCAGCGCGGTAATTTTCCTGCTTGGCTTGCTCAACTACGCCTACACGCTGGTCAACTACGGCCGCCTCACCAACATGAGTACGCTGTTGTGGAGCGCCGCGGTGATCGTGTTTCTGATCGGCCTGATCTCCGAGCAGATCACCGCCTTGATGTATCGGCGCGACGGCTGATCC
>DASSXP010000341.1:0-7477 GCA_035703755.1 Rhodanobacteraceae bacterium
GCGATCAGCGCGGCGGCGTCGGTGGGGGCGAACTTCAGCGCGCTGATCACCGCGTCGTGGCCGGCCAGCAGCGGCGCCAGTTGCGCGGGCTGGCCGGCGTCGGCGTTCTTCAACACCAGACCCGGCTGGCCGGCCAGCTTGCCGGTGTCGCGGGCGATGCCGGTGACGCGATGGCCACGGCGCAGCAGTTCGGCCAGCAGGCGCGAGCCGACGCGTCCGCTGACGCCAAGGAAGACGATGTTCATGATGGTTTCCTGTGCCGGCCATGCGCGGTTTGCCGATGGCAGCGCGTCGACGATCACGCGAGACTAACGCCGTCAATGTAAGCAATGCGTGGATGACGGACACAGGTGGACGCCACAATGCCAGACCGGAATGGTTCGCCCCGGATGCCGACGATCTTCTTCGGCCACGGCAATCCGATGAACGCGCTGCAGGACAATGACTGGAGCCGCGGCTGGGCCGCGATCGGCCAACGCCTGCCGCGTCCGCGCGCGGTGCTGTCGGTGTCGGCGCACTGGTACGTGCCGGCGACGGCGGTCACCGCGATGGAAAAGCCGCGCACGATCCACGATTTCGGCGGTTTCCCGCGTGAGCTGTTTGAGGTGCAATACCCCGCGCCCGGCGACCTCGACCTGGTGCGCCGCGTGCGCGAATTGCTGCAGCCGTTGGAGGTCGGCGAGGACCGCTCGTGGGGGCTGGACCACGGCACCTGGTCGGTGCTGCGCCACGTCTATCCCGACGCCGACGTGCCGGTGGTGCAACTGTCCATCGACGAGTCGCAGCCGCCGCCCTTCCACTACGACCTCGGCCGCCTGCTGCGGCCACTGCGCGACGAGGGCATTCTGCTGATCGGCAGTGGCGACGTGGTGCACAACCTGCACGCCTACGCCTGGGGCCGGCATCCGGTCGCGCCGTTCGACTGGGCGCTGCGTTTCGAGGCAAAAGCACGCGAGCTGATGCGGCAGGGAGATCACCAGCCCCTGGTGGATTACGAGGCGCTGGGCCGCGACGCCGAGTTGTCGGTCCCCACGCCCGACCATTACCTGCCGCTGCTGTACGTGCTCGGCGCCAGCCACGAGGACGACGCGGTGAGCTTCCCGGTCGAGGGCATGGACGGTGGCTCGATCTCGATGCTGAGCGTGCAGTTCGGCTGAACGGGCCGGCCTGACCCGGTTTGAGCCGCGGCTCGGCGGCCAGCGAGGTTCCTCGTCTCGAGCGTGCCCTGGCCCACGCGCACCAAGACCTGAGGGCATTGATCACGGAACCAGGCCACCAGACGCATGGCCCACGACCAACGGGACGGTGGTCAACGACGGACTTGTGCCGGCCCCGCGATCGGCATAAAATTCATGTATAGATAGTACATAACTGTATAACATACATGACATCTAAAACAGACATCAGCAGCTTCCAGCCCACCGAGCAACGCCTGGCGGTTACCTGTCAGCGGCATCCGGGGTTTCCGCGCGAGCCGGCCGTGCTGGTCCGCCTGATCAAGCACCTTTACAAGCGCCTGCATGACGATGCCAACGCCATGCTCAAGCCATGGGGCATCAATCATCCGCAATACAACCTGCTGATGATGCTGTACGGCACCGAGGGCTACACGCTGAATCCCTCGCAGCTGGCCGAGGCGGCCGGTGAAAAATCCGCCAACATCACGCGGCTTACCAACGAGTTGTGCGACAAACAGCTGATCGAGCGTACGGCGGACGATGCCGATCGCCGCAAGGTGACGCTGACCCTCACGGAGGCGGGCGTGGCCATGATCGAGAACTTCATGCCAGACATCTGCGCGCTGCTGGGTAGGCAGACGATCGGCTTGCAGCCACGCGAGCTCGCGCAGCTGGAAAAGCTGCTCAAGAAATTCCTGGATCAGCTCGATCAGGCCTGAGTGATGTCCGCCGTCCCCAGCAACGTTGAAGCCGCTCCCTCGCGCCAGCCCTGGCTGGCCGAGTTCCTCGCCAGCGAGCGCGTGTCCTGGCTTTTCGTTTTCAAGGGCTTGCTGGCGATGTACCTGGCGATCTGGCTGGCCATGTGGCTGCAGCTGGAAAAGCCGACCACCACCCTGGTCACGGTGGCGATCGTGATGCATCCGCAAAGCGGCATGGTGCTGGCCAAGAGTTTTTTTCGTGCGGTCGGCACGCTGGCCGGCAGTGCATTCGGGCTGGTGCTGGTGGCGTTGTTTCCGCAACAGCGGGAACTGTTCCTGGGCACGCTGGCGCTATGGGTGGCGTTGTGCGCGGGTGGCGCCACGCTGTACCGCAACTTCATGGCCTACGGCTTCGTGCTGGCCGGCTATTCGGCGGCGATCGTGGTGCTGCCGGCGATGACCCACCCGACCCAGGTGTTCGACTCGGCGGTGATGCGTGTCAGCGAGGTGTTGCTGGGCATCATCGTGGCGGGCGTGGTCAGCGACGCCGTGTGGCCCGAACGCTTGCGCGCGATGCTGCGTCGCAATGCGCGCGCGCAGTTCGCCCACTTTCTCGACTTCGCCCGCAACAGCACCGGCGGCGCGCTGGCGCGCGGCGAGATGGAGCAGGCCTATCTGCGCTTCGTGCGCGCCGCCGTGGAGCTGGAGAACGCGCGCGCCGCGGTGATTTTCGAGGACCCCGAGGCACGCGCGCGCAGCAGTCGCATGCGCCTGCTCAATCAGTACTACATGGCGGCCACCAGCAGCTTCCAGTCGGTGCATCGGCTGATCAACCGCCTGCAACGCGCGGGTCGCACGGTGGTCGTCGACGCGCTGATGCAGCTGTACCGGCCGATCAGCCAGGCACTGTCGCCGGAACCGGCCGGCCAGCACGAGCCGTCGATATTGGCGCCGCGGCTGCGCGCGTGCGAACAGCAGCAACCGCAGCAGATACGGGAGCTGCGCGCGACGATGCCGGACGATCCGGTCACGCTGATCGAACTCGATACCGGCGCGGCCTTGCTGCAGCGTTTCACCAGCGACTTGCGCCATTTCACCGAGGTCGAGAGCACGCTGCGCTCAAAGCGCCTGCGCGGCCACGTGGAGCGCGTCAGTTTCCGCCGCGGCAACGACTATGCCGGCGCCGCCGTGGCGGTGCTGCGCACCTTCCTCACCATGATCGGCCTGAGCGTGTTCTGGCTGGCCAGCGGATGGTCCTACGGCCCGGTCGCGATGCTGCTGGCCACCGTATTCACCGGCATCATGGCCACCTTGCCCAATCCGGTCGGCGCGGTGGTCAATGCCGTGATCTCCCAAGGCGTGGGCATGGCCGTCGCGTTCGTGATCACCTTCTGGATCCTGCCGGGCTGCGACGGCTTTCCGACCCTGGTCGCCGGCACGCTGCCGTTCCTGCTGGTCGGGCTGTATCTGCAGACACTGGGCGGCAAGCTGGCTCCGTTCGGCGTCGGCTACATGGTCGGCCTGGCGTTCACCGTGGTGCTTTCCAATCCGATGGTCTACGCGCCGGCCACCTTCGTGAACACGGTGATCGCCCAGTTGTTCGGCTACGGTTTCAGTGCTGCGATGTTCATCGTGATACCCAGCCTGGTCGGTACCGCCTGGCAGCGCACGCGACACATGCGCCAGTTGCGCCAACAGGTCGTGCGGGCCGCCACTGAACCGTTGTCCGACGACCTGATGCACAGCTTCGAAAGCATCAGCCGCGATCTGTTCGAGCAAGTGGTCGCGCATACCAGACCGGACAGTCACGCTTCGCGCGATCTGCTGGCCTGGGCGCTGACTGTGCACGACAGCGGCCGCGCGCTGATCGAACTGCGTCAGGTGCTGGCCGGCAATCCCGTGCCCGCGATGGTCGCGACCGCGACGCGGCAGGCGGTGCAGGACGTGGCGCGGCTGTACGACAACCCGGATGCCGCGCGCTGGCAGCAGGCCGACCAGTCGCTGAGCACGGCGATCCGCGCGGCCGCCGCCGCGCAGACCGAAGCGCATGTGGGCATCCGACGTGTATTGCTGCGGCTGTATCAGTTGCGCAGCAGCCTGCGTGACGACGAATCGGCGCTGGCCGCCTATCAGACCCCCGCGGAGGCAGCCCATGCCACCTGAAGTTTCCATCGCCGGCGTGCTGGTGCCGGCGCTGCTGCTGGTCTTTCTCGGCTGTCTGTTGTTGATGTGGCTGCTTGACACCGTCATCGGCCGGCTCGGCCTGTACCGCTACGCATGGCACCCGCCGTTGGTGCGGCTGGCGCTGTTTTTCTGCCTGTTCGGCGCCGCCGGACTGCTCCTGCTCTCCTGAAATCACTGCCATGAACAAGCCACTCATCCTGCGCCTTCTGATCACCACCGCCGTCATTGCCGTGGCGGTGCTGCTGGGTCATGCCTTGTGGAAGCATTACCTGTACTCGCCGTGGACCCGCGACGGTCGCGTGCGCGCCGAGATCGTGCAGGTGGCGCCGGACGTTTCGGGCCTGGTCACCGGCGTGGCGGTCACCGACAACCAGCGCGTGCGCAAGGGCGATCTGCTGTTCACCATTGACCGTGACCGCTTCGCCAATGCACTGGACCAGGCCCAGGCCAATCTGGCCGCGGCCGAGGCCAGTGCGCGCGCCGCCGGCGCCAACATAAATTCCACCTTGGCCGCGGCCAAGGCGCGCCACACCGAATACGAGATGTACGTGGCGCAAGCGAAGCGCCGCCAGCAGCTTGGCAACCTGATCGCTAAGGAAGACCGCAGCAATGCCGTGTCCACCGCCAATGCCGCGCTGGCGACCTGGCAGCAGGCCAAGGCCGGCGGCAGCCAGGCCGGTGCCGGGCGCGAACAGGCCCTGGCTGCAGTCGCGCAGGCCCAGGTGGAACTGCAGTTGGCAAAGTTGAACCTGCAGCGCACCGAGGTCAGGGCCCCGGTGGACGGCTATGTCACCAACCTCGACATCCGCGTCGGCGACTACGCAGCCACCGGCAGCGCGCGGCTGGCGCTGATCGATGAGCGCAGCTACTACATCTACGGCTACTTCGAGGAAACCAAGCTGCCCCAACTGCACGTCGGCGACCCGGTGGATATCCGCCTGATGGCCGGCGGCGTGCACCTGAAAGGCAGCATCAGCGGCATCGCCCACGGCATCACCGACAGCGACAATCCCACCGGCAGCGACTTGCTGGCCGACGTCAGCCCCACCTTCAACTGGGTACGGCTGGCGCAGCGGGTGCCGGTGCGCATCAGCATCGACACCAGCCGGCTGCCGCCCGGTACGCTGCTTGCGGCCGGCATGACCGCGACAATCGAGGTGCACCCGCGCTCATCGGCTCGTCCAACTACCGACAAGCGTGATGTTTCCGGTCTCTGAGATTGGTCGTCGGCTAGTGTCTCGACGGGGCGGTCTGGCGCTCGGCGGCGCAGAGATCGGATACCAGAAGAACGTGAGCAGTCCGGCCAGGGCGGACACGCCGGAATAGCGCAAATCGGCGATCGCCGCGGGCGGCACCGCGCCGATCAGCACGTCACGCGTGATGCCGCCCACGTTGCCGGCCGCGAACGCCAGCACCAGCACGCTAAAGATGTCGGGCCGGTGCCTGACCGCGACCATCGCGCCACTGACGGCGAATACGACGGTGCCGCCCAGGTCCAGCACCAGCAACAGGACAGGCAGCATGGCGTGGGCGGCGGCGGCCGGATGCTCCATCGTTCAGCGCACGGCTGACAACCACGCCCGCGCCGCCACCATCAAGGTCTCCACGCCGGTCTCCAGAGTCGGATGGAGCACGGGCAGGAAGCGCGGGTTGTGGTTGGTGGGGATCTCGTTGAGGCGGTTTTCCGCCTTCGCCTGCGCGTAGGTCTTCGGGTCGGTGCCGCCGACGAACCAGAATACCGAGGGCACGCCCCACTCGGCGCCGAACGAACCGAAGTCCTCGCTGGCCGAGGTCGGCCCGGTCTGGTGGATGCGTTCGGCGCCAAAGTGGCGGCGGAAGGCCTCGGCCACCGTGGTGGTCGCCGCCTCGTCGTTGCTCACCAGCGAGTAGTTGTCCAGCGGGGTGATCTCCGGTGGCCGCGGTGCGCCCGACGCGGCCGCCTCGGCGTTGACGATGCGGGTGATCGCGGCGAGCACGCGCGTGCGCACGCCTTCGTCGAAGGTGCGCACGTTGAGCTTGATCACCGCCTCGTCGGGAATCACGTTTTCCTTGGTGCCGGCCTGCAGCGAGCCGATGGTGAGCACCGCCGCCTCGGTGGGCGCCAATTCGCGCGAGACAATGGTCTGCAACCGCAGCACGGTGGCCGCCGCCATCACCACCGGATCGATGCTGGCCTGCGGCATCGATCCGTGCGCGCCGCGGCCGAACAGGCGGATCTGCAGGCTGTCGGCGGCTGAGGTGATCACCCCCTTGCGCCCGCCGATCGCGCCGGCCGGGCCGACCATCACGTGCTGGCCGAGCACCACGGCAGGTTTGGGAAAACGCTGGAACAGGCCATCGTCGATCATCGCCTGGGCGCCTTCGGCGGTCTCTTCCGCGGGCTGGAACACCGCCATCAGCGTGCCATTCCAGCTGTCGCGGCTCTGCGCCATGAGCGTCGTCGCGCCGACCAGCCAGGCGACATGCATGTCGTGGCCGCAGGCGTGCATCACCGGCACGGTGTTGCCCTCGTGGTCGGTTGCGGTGACCTTGCTGGCGTACGCCACGCCGGTCGCTTCCTCCACCGGCAGCGCGTCCATGTCCGCACGCAGCATCACCACCGGTCCGTCGCCGTTGCGCAGCAAGCCGACCACGCCGGTCTTGCCGATGCCGGTGGTCACCTCATAACCGGCCGCGCGCAGATGCTCGGCGGCCAGGCCCGCGGTGCGGGCTTCCTGCATCGAGAGTTCGGGATGCGCGTGGATGTCGGTGTACAGCGCTTCCAGTTGTGGCAGCAGGTCCTGCAGGTTGCCCGGCAGGGATTCAGTGGCAAGTGCCGGTTTCTCGTTCATGGCCCGGGTTCCGTGAGTCGACCGTTGAAAGCTACTCCACGGTGATCCTTCGCAGGTGAGGGCGGCACGCCCCGATCAATGGCATTGCACCAAGTCGGAACATTGTCCATGATGGTGCAATGAACGAGCTGGCGTGGCGGACGTGGGCGGAGCAGATGGCGACCGGGCTGGTGCTGGTCGACTCGGAGCTGCGTCTGCGCTGGGTCAATCCGGCGCTGACCGAATGGCTGGAACTGGGCTTGCGCAGTCCACTCGGGCAGCCGCTCGGGGCCTTGCTGGGCGACGAGGGTGCGGTGGCGCACGCGACGCGGGTGCTGTCCGAACAGCGGCCGGCGCAATGGCGCGGCGTGGCGCTGGCGGCGGCCAGCGGTCGCCAGCTCAGCGCGGACATCGCCGTGCAGCCGTTCGACGACGGCCTGTTGTTGGAAGTGCACGCGCTGGCCGAACCGGCGGCGAGCAGTTCGCCGCTGTCGGCGACGCTGCGCGGTTTCGCCCATGAGGTGAAGAATCCGCTGGCCGGCCTGCGCGGTGCGGCGCAGCTGCTGCAGCGCCGGGTCGACAGTGACGACCTGCGCGCGCTGGCCGG
>DASSXP010000029.1:0-5856 GCA_035703755.1 Rhodanobacteraceae bacterium
TCGGAAAAGCTGTCATCGGTGGAAGTCGTGATCGTGACCGGCCCCTGCTGGCCGCCACGTTCCAAGCGGATAATGAGGTTTTCCTGCAGCACTTCGTCATCCCTGAATGCCTTGTTGCGCGACTCGAACAAGTGCAGGTGACAGATCGCCGCCCGCTCAAGGATGAAATCACGGAATGGACGGTAATACGGCCCGTTGCAGAAGCTGCGCGGGATGATGGCCACGATCTGGCCACTGGGCGCTGCCCGTGCCACGGCAAGGGCAACAAAGGCGGAATACAGATTCACCGTTTCAATGCCAACCAGACGCAGAGCCAGCCGGTAGGCCGAACTACTATGGATTTTCTTGTACGGCGGATTGAGGATTGCATGGGTGTACCCAGATGACGTCGTGGCAAAAAGGTCACCCGAGATCGCTGCTACGGCCGCGTGTATGAAATCATCGCTTCGCACGTTGGCAACGCATTCCGGTTGATTTTGGTACGTTTCCAAAGTGGCATTGAGGAACCCATGCAGGCTGACGTCGACCTCGAACGCGTCAACATCCACCCGCGAAAAATGCAAGCCCCCCGCACGCCAGCGTCGCAGAAACGCATCGACGAGAGAGCCGATCCCGGCGCCGGCATCCAGCAAACGGCACGCGTCGTGGCTGTCGGGGAAAAGCCCGGCCATGAAGCGCGCGGTACTTGCTGGCGTAAAAAACTGACCGAGCTGCGATTTCTTTATCGCATCGGTTTTCTTTGACACCTGCAGCCGTCGTTGTTCCAGCAACAGCACTGTTGCTCCCTCTCTTGCATCACATGCCATCGAGATTGTGCGCGGTTGGCACCAACACGTAAGGCGACGCAGCGCGAACCCGCTTCAGCGTAGCTGAGCGCAATCGGGACCGCCACCGAGCCCGACAACAAGCGTGCGGGGCGATGCGGCTGATCGCTTCAGACCCCCTGACGGCGGCCACGCAATCAGGCGGGCATGCCCTTGGCGGTAACGGCCACGGCGTCGTGGGCGTGCAGGCTTTCGAAGTGGCTGCACACGGCGCGGAAGGCGCTGTAACGCGGGTCGCCGTCGAGCACGGCGTGGATGCGCCGGGCGGCGTCTTCGCAGAACATCAGGTTGGCACCGTTCAAGCGAGCAAACTCCTGTTCGTCCTCGCGCTTGACCGCGGTTTGCAGTGGCGTGGCCAAAGCGGCCTCAACCGCATCGATCAAACCCACCAACGGCAGCTCCTGCCCCGCCGACAGACGCACGCGAACACTGGCTTCGCTGCGCTGGCCATGCGGCGTGGCGCAGATGCCCTGCTCGCTGCCGAGCCATTCCCGCACCACCCGCTGGGTCGGCGCAACATCGGCGAAATCTTCATCGAAGCGCCGCTGGATCAGCTGCCGCGCCAGCGCGGCCGAAGCCGGACAGGTGGAGGAGTAGCCGATCTTGACTTCGAGCTCCAGCGCCAGCTCGCCGCCTTCCAACGCGGCTTCGATCCGCACCGGGTAGGATTTCCAGCCAGCGCGATCACTGAGCAGGGCGTCGCGGCGCAACAACAGTTCGAACGTCACGCTGGCCGTCGCCCGCGTACTGAGCGCCTGATGGGAATCAAGGAAGCCGTCCAGTAGCTGCCGCAGGGTTTCGAGTCCGAGCGGATTCTGGCTCAGCACCGCATCGGCATGGGTGTACAGGCGCGACATGTGGATGCCGCGGGCCTCGCCCTTGCCAAGATTGACGCCGGCATCGAGCCGCGCCGCATTGGCGCGCTGGCGCGCCGGGTCACCGGGCAGGCTGAGCGGGATGGCGATGCCGCGCATGCCGACCCATTCCAGCGCCACCGCCGTTTGCGGGTGCCGATCAACGGCGACATCGGGCAGGTTTTCGGCGCAACAATCAGTGCGTGACATGGTGCAACACTCTCAAAATCGGTAATGGCGGCGCAAGCGGCGCGCATCGCGCCAGACTTGCCAGGCCAGGCGGAAACCGGGGCGAATCGCCGTCGCCAATTCGACCACGGGATCGGCGGCGCGCAGTGCCTGTGCCAGTCGCTGCCGACTGGCGCGCCAACTCGCACTGGCAAACAGACTGAGCGGCCCCGGCAGGGAGATGGCGTCGAACGCTGCCGATTGCAAGGTCTGAAGCTGATCGCGCAGCGCCGCCGTGCGGGCTGGCGTGGTCTCCGCCAGCCCATCCAGCGACAAGCCATGGCGGGCCAGCAGATTCATCGGCAAAACATCACTGGCGTTGGCGTGCCCGATACGCGGCAGGATGGCGGCGATATGGCCGAGCACACCCACGCGGGTGGCGCGGGTCGCATCCGCCGCCGACGCAAACCAGAGCGCGGTCTCCAGCCGGGCCAGGGCCCGCTGGAACGGCTCGAACGCGGCCATCTGGGCGGCAAAATCCGCCACCGGTGGCGCCTCGCGTCGGGCCAGACCGGCCTCCAGCGGCGCCAACCACAACGCCTCCGGCAAGTCGCTGGCGGCCGGCAGCTGGAACAGCGCCTTGCTCAGGGGATGGCGCGATTCACCGCGCCGTGACAGTGCCAATTCTTCCGCCCACCAGGCGAACTTTGCCTCCAGCACCGCCGTTTCGCGGATGCCGTCGACATCGTCCTGCCATTGCCCGGCGATGGCGGCATAGGCCACCAGCGCGTCGCGTCGCACCGGGTCGAGGTAGGGCAGCGCCAGCACCCGCTCCGGGTACTGCCGTTGCCAGTCGCTGGCGTGGATACTCAGAAGATCCTGGATCATGACACGCCGAGCTGACGCGCCAGGTCGGCGACATCATTGGCCACGGCATCGGCCTGCCAGTCGCACGGATCAGATCCGTTGAGGTAGCCCCACGCCACGGCGATCACCCGCATGCCGGCATTGCGCGCGGCCTCGACGTCGCGTAGGTCATCGCCGACGTAGATCGTGTCGGCTGGCGCAATGCCCGCTTCGCGGCAGGCGTGCAGCAGGGGCGCCGGGTCGGGCTTGCGCTGCGGCAGCGTATCGCCCGCGACCAGGCTCGCCAGCCGCGGACGCAAGCCCAGTTGTACCAACAAGGGTTCGGCCAGAAACCCCGGCTTGTTGGTCACGATGCCCCAGGCGATGGCGCGGGCTTCCAGCCGATCGAGCAGCTCGCCAATACCCTCGAACAAGCCCGACTCGGCGGCCAGCCGTTCGGCATAGATCGCAAGGTAACGCGGCACCAGTTCGCGCAGCGCCGCGTCGTCGCGTCCGGGGAAGGAGGACCGCAGCACCGCCATCGCGCCGCGCGAGACGAGTTCGCGCACCGCGGAAAAATCGGCCGCTTTGCCACCGTGCTCCGCACACAGCGCGAGCAGCGCCGCGTACATGTCAGGGGCGCTGTCGACCAGTGTGCCATCCAGATCGAACAGCACCAGCTGCGGTGGCGCAAATACCTGCGTGCTCACGGCTTGTGCGCGCACAAAAGGTAATTGACCGCCGTACTGTCGGCGAGCCAAGCCTTGCGCGTCAATGGGTTGTAGCCGATTCCCGAGATCTCATCGAGAACAAGCCCGTGACTTCGCAGCAAGCGCGCCAGCTCCGAGGGTTTCAGGAACTGGGCGTAGTGGTGGGTGCCGCGCGGCAACAGTTTGAGCAGGTACTCGGCGCCCAGAATCGCCGCGCCGAAGGCTTGCGGCGTGCGGTTGAGGGTGGACAGGAACAAGCGCCCGCCGGGTTTCAGCAGCGCTGCCAAGTCCGCCACCAAGGCGGCCGGATCCGGTACATGTTCGATCAATTCCATGCAGCAAACGGCGTCAAATCCAGCGGCTTCGCGGGCCGCAAGCGCGCTCGAAGACTGCACGCGGTAATCCACCGTCAGCCCCGATTCCAGCAGGTGCAGTTTGGCGACGTCGATCAGCGCGGGGCCAAGATCAATGGCGGTGACCGCGGCCCCGGCTCGCGCCAGCGCCTCGCTCAACAGGCCGCCACCACAACCGATATCGGCCACGCGGGCACCGTTCAGCACCACCCGTTCGGTGATGAAGGCCGCGCGCACGGGATTGAGATCGTGCAGCGGACGCGACTCGCCGTCCGCATCCCACCAGCGCGCCGCAAGTTGCTCGAAGCGGGCAATTTCTGCGGCGTCCACATTCGGACTTGCCTGCTCAGTCGTCATCGCCATCACTCTGCCTGCCATTCGTGCACGCGCACATCCCAGCCGCCGCTGCGTTGCGCCGGATCGCTCGCCACCCATTGCCCGGCCTCGGCCAGCGAGCCGGCGCGCAACAGGTAGGCGCCACCGCTCTTGTCGCCAAAGCCGCCGGAAAGCTCCACCCGCCCTTGCGCGCGTTGCTGCGCCAACCAGGCCAGGTGCTCGGCCACGACCGCCGGATCGTAGTCAGGACGGCGCAGCAGATAGACCAGATACCGTTGCATGGCGCGCACTCCTTCAGCCGGCCGCAATGCGCGCGCGCCAGGCACGCGCGCTCGCCTTGACGGCGACTTCGTCGATGCTCGTCAGCTGTCGCTCGGCCAGCAGTCGACGCCCCGCCACCCACACGTCACTGACCTGATGGCGGCCACAGGCATACACCAGCTGTGACTGCACGTCGTACATCGGCAGTGATTCGATTTCATCCAGCCGCACCGCGGCCAGATCGGCCTGCTTGCCGGCTTCAATCGAGCCGATGCGGTCGGCAAGCCCCATGGCTCGGGCGCCGCCCAGGGTGGCGGCATGCAGCGCCTGAGCGGCGTTGAAAGCGCTGGCATCGCTCGCTACCGCCTTTGCCAGCAGCGCGGCACTGCGCATTTCGCCAAACATGTCGAGGTCGTTGTTGCTGGCGCAGCCATCGGTGCCGATGGCGACATTGACGCCGGCACGGCGCAGCTTTTCCACCGGACAGAAGCCGGATGCCAGTTTGAGATTGGATTCCGGGCAATGCACCACCGACACCCCGGCCGCGGCGCACTGGGCGATTTCCGTGTCTGACACCTGCGTCATGTGCACGGCGATCAGGCGGTCGTTGAGCAGGCCCAGCCGCGTCAGGCGCTGGATCGGTCGCAGCCCATGCTCGCGCTTGCTGTCCTCGATTTCCTGTGCGGTTTCCAGCAAATGCAGGTGCACCGGGATGTCGAGATGGTCGGACAGCATGCGAATCCGCTCGAAACTCGCATCGGACACCGTATACGGCGCGTGCGGCGCAAAGGCGGTGGTCAGCAGCGGCTCGCCACGCAGGCGGTCGTGGACGGCGGTCGCCTTGTCGAAGTACTCGTCGCGGGTGCGCGCCCACGGGCTGGGGAATTCGATCACCGGCAAACCGACGCAGGCGCGGAAACCGAGCCGCCGATAGGTGTCGGCGATGGTGTCGGGGAAAAAGTAATTCTCGTTGGCGCAGGTGGTGCCGCCACGCAGCATTTCCGCCACCGCCAGCTCGACCCCGGCGCGGATGAAGTCCGGCGCCATCACGCGCCCCTCAACCGGCCAGATGTGCTGCTGCAACCACTCCATCAGAGGCAGATCATCGGCAATCCCGCGCAACAGCGTCATCGGGTTGTGGGTATGGGCATTGACCAAACCGGGCATCAGCGCGTGCTCGGGCAATTGCACCGTCTGCGTGGCGACGAAGCGCTGCCGCGCCTCGGCCTGCGGCAACACGGCGACGATGGCGTCCCCGCGAATCGCCACCGCGTGGTTTTCCAGCACCGCGCCACCCGGCGTCATCGGCACCGTCCAGCGGGCTTCAATCAGCAAATCGACGGATTGTGGAGCAGTCGGGTTCATTCCATTCTCGATGGTGGCGACAGCGTGCTTCGGCAGCGCGCGGACGGTCGCGTTGTCGCGCGCTGCTCGCCGTAGTGCAGCGGGCGGCAAAACCCGCGCGTCCGCCGCGCTGCCGTACCAACCATGGCGAACGCACGAC
>DASSXP010000053.1:0-2424 GCA_035703755.1 Rhodanobacteraceae bacterium
TGGAATCGATGATCGCGAACTTCCAGCAGACCAGCCTGCGCAGCAAGTACGCACTGGTGCCGGTGGTCGCCGCGGTGCGCGGGCTCGCGCTCGGTGGCGGCTGCGAGTTCCAGATGCACTGCGCGCGCACGGTCGCCGCGCTGGAAAGCTATGTCGGACTGGTCGAAGCCGGCGTGGGTCTGCTGCCCGCGGGCGGCGGCTTGAAAGAGATTGCCACTCGCTGCGCGGCCGCGCCGGTGGGCGACGCGTTCGACAACGTCAAGCGCTATTTCGAGACGGTGGCGATGGCCAAGGTTTCCAGCTCCGCGCTGGACGCCAAGCAGCTCGGCCTGTTGCGCGACGCCGACGTGGTGGTGTTCAACAGCTTCGAACTCCTGCACGTAGCCAGAAACGTTGCCGCCTCGCTGGCCGACTCGGGTTACCGCCCGCCGCTGCCCGCACGCCACATTCACGTTGCCGGTGACGTCGGCACCGCCACCTTCAAGGCGCAACTGGTCAACATGCTGGCCGGCCGTTTCATTTCCGAGCACGACATGGAGATCGCCTCGCGCATCGCCGACACCTTGTGTGGCGGACAGATCGAGCGCGGCAGCGAGGTCGACGAGACCTGGCTGCTCGATCTGGAGCGCAAGCACTTCGTCGCACTGGCGCAGATGCCGAAAACGCAGGAACGCATCGCCCACACCATGACGACCGGCAAACCGCTACGCAATTGATCGGTATCCGGTAGCCGGGACAGGGAACCCGCAAGAGCCGCGCGCTCCTGCCGTCCCGGATCCCCGGCCGCCGGCCCCGTCTTTCAGGATTTCGAGGACTTCCCATGAGCAAACAAATCCAGGACGCCTACATCGTTGCCACCGTGCGCACACCGGTTGGCAAGGCACCACGCGGGGTGTTTCGCCACACCCGTCCCGACGACATGCTGGCGCATGTAATCAATGCCGCACTAAGCCAGTGCCCGGGCATCGACCCGGCACGGATCGGCGACGCCATCATCGGCTGCGCCATGCCGGAAGCCGAGCAAGGCATGAACGTGGCGCGCATCGGCGTATTGCTGGCCGGCCTGCCGGACAGCGTGCCCGGCGTCACCGTCAACCGCTTCTGTTCCTCCGGTTTGCAAGCCGTTGCGATGGCCGCCGACCGCATCCGTCTGGGTGAAGCCGACCTGATGCTGGCCGGCGGCACCGAGTCGATGTCGATGGTGCCGATGATGGGCCACAAGGTGCAGATGAACCCGGCCTTCTTCAGCAACGAGAACATCGGCATCGCCTACGGCATGGGCATTACCGCCGAGAACGTCGCCGCGCAATGGAAAATCAGCCGCGACGCCCAGGATGCATTCGCCGCCGAGAGCCACCGCCGCGCGCTGGCGGCGCAGGCGGCAGGAGAGTTCAACGACGAAATCGCGCCGTTCACGCTCGATGACCGTTATCCCGACCTGGCCAATCGCAGCGTCCACGAAGACCAGCGCGTCATCCGCGCGGACGAAGGCCCACGGGCCGGCTCGACGATCGAGGTGCTGGGCAAACTGCGTCCGGTGTTCAAGGCCGGCGGCAGCGTGACCGCCGGCAACTCGTCGCAAATGTCCGACGGTGCCGGCGCGGTGCTGCTGGCCAGTGAGCAGGCGATCAAGGACTACGGCCTGACCCCGCTGGCACGCTTTGTCGGCTTTTCGGTGGCTGGCGTGCCCGCCGACGTGATGGGCATCGGCCCCAAGGAAGCAATTCCCAAGGCGCTGGCCGCGACCGGCCTCAAGCAGGACGACATGGCCTGGATCGAACTCAATGAAGCCTTTGCCGCGCAATCCCTGGCGGTGATGAACGAGCTCGGGCTCGACCCGGCCAGGGTGAACCCGCTCGGCGGCGCCATCGCCCTCGGCCATCCGCTCGGTGCCACCGGCGCGGTGCGCGTGGCCACGCTGGTACACGGCCTGCGTCGCCGTCAGCAGAAATACGGCATGGTCACCATGTGCATCGGCACCGGCATGGGTGCCGCCGGCGTGTTCGAAGCGCTGTAAGAAACATGGGGTGTCGACGCGGTTGACCTGCATCAGCGCAGGCCAACCGCGGTTTGTCGACACTGGCCGCATGGACGCTTTTGAACGCGAGAGCCTGCCGCCTGACGGCATTCCAGAGCCGCGCAGCGGTGCATCGCTTGCCAATCCGTGCGCGGTATCCTTGATCGCCTACGCAACCCAGAACGGCTTGACCGAGGATCTGGCGTTCGCCACCCGCGAAGCGTTGGGGGCGAGCGGCCGCGCGATCGAGGTGCTCGCTTTCGACGAGCTCCGCGTGGCGCGGCTCGCCAGCGCCGGCGGCGCGCTGCTCCTCACCAGCACCACCGGCGACGGCGACCCACCCGACATGGCGGCCGGCTTTGCCGCCGACTGCATGCGACAACCCGCCGCGTTGACGTCATTGCGCT
>DASSXP010000068.1:0-16075 GCA_035703755.1 Rhodanobacteraceae bacterium
GTCTTGGTGAGGGCTTCGACGGTGGGCATCAGGGCGCGCCAGGAGTGCACCGGCATGGCGCGGTAGTCGACGGGTATCGGGCAAGGCTGGAAGCCGGCTTCGCGCAGGCTGTAAAGCGCGCGTGGCATGTGGGCGGCAGAGGTGACCAGCCATACGCGGCGCGGCAGTGGTGGCTGCAAGGCAGCGAGGTTGTGCGCGTTTTGCCAGGTGGTGCGGGAATGGGATTCGATCCGCAGGCGGCTGGCGGGCACACCCAGCTTTTCGGCGAATACGCCCATCAAGGCCGCCTCGGCCGGCCCGTGCCAAACGCTGCCGCCACTGATCACCAGCGGCACGTTCGCGCCTTGCCGACGCCAGAACTCGACCGCGCCGATCAGGCGCCGCAGGCTGTACTGGTTGAGTGCCGCGTAGTCGCCCGGCCGCGCATCCTCATCGACGCCACCGGCCAGCACCACCACCGCGTGCGGCGACGGGGCGGGGCACGGCGCGGCGGCGCGGTTCTCGACCGCGTAGCGCAGCAGCGTATCGGCGCCGAGTTGGGTCGACAGCAGGTAACAGCCGATCACGCCGGCAGCGAGCAGCCTTCGCAGCCAGCGCGGCAGGCGTTGTCCCAGCCACAACACCAGTGCCAGCACGATGCCGATGAACAAAGGCGAAAGGACAAAGCGCTGCATGGGTCAGAGCCTGTGAAAAAGTCGAACGCCGTAGCGAGGGCGTCGCCGCGGCATCACAAGCGCCCGCCCTGGTCGGCGGCCAGCACCGCAGCGGGCAAGACGTCGCCTTCCAGCGTCCGCACCAGCAGCATGGCCTGGAAGCGTTCGCCCATTTCGCCGGGCAAGGTCAAATGCTTGACCTGTTGCGCCACGGCGTAGCTGGCAGCGGCGTCGGCACTGTCGACGACCGCTTCGGCGAACACTTCTTCCAGCCCGGCCGCGATCAGGAACGCGCTTTGCGGCAGGTAGGCGGCAACCTGGAAGCCGGCGCTGTTGCCGGCTTCGGCGAGCGCGGTGAAGTCCACCGAGGCGGTGAGATCCTGCAACCCCGGATGCCACAGCACATCGGCGTGGGCACGATGACGATAGTGCGCGAGCAGCGTGCCCTGATCGCGTTCGGGGCGGTAGAACTCGCGCCGCACGTAGCCGTAGTCGACGAACAGCATCGCGCCCTGTTGCAAACTGCCAGCGACCGCTTGCAGCCAGTACGGCAATTGCGGCAGCAGCTCGGAGCGGTAGCCGTCGGCGAAACGGGCATCGAGGTCGCGTTCGAGGTGGCGCACCGCGCCCGCCACCAGCGCGTCGGCCGGGCGATCGACCAGGTGCAACGTGCCGGCGCCATCCAGTGCCACATGCTCCTCGTACACCTCGCCCGCGCGCAGGGTGAAACGGGTGGCGGGCAAGGCGTCGATCACTTCGTTGGCAAACAGCACGCCTTGCCAATCCGCCTCGGGCGGTCGCTCCAGCCACGCGACCCGCGCGAACAAGGCGGCGGGCAGCTGCGCGCGCAGATGTTGCTGCTGGCGCTGGCGCAGGTCGGCGCTGGGTTCCAGCAACCAGTAACGCCGTGGCAGGGCATCAAGGCGATCCAGCGCGGTCAACACATCCACGGCGAATACGCCGCTGCCACCGCCGAGTTCGAGGAAATCGCCGCTCGCGCCAAGAAACCGCAACATCGGCGCCACCGCGCGGGCGACGCAGCGGGCAAACAGCGGCCCCAGTTCCGGCGCGGTGACGAAGTCACCCGTCGGCCCGAATTTGCGCCGGCCGGCGCTGTAATAGCCGAGCCCCGGCGCATACAGACAGCGCTCCATGTAGCGCGAAAACGCCATCGGGCCGTGGACGATGATTTCCTCGCGCAGGTGATCGGTCAGTTGGCGCGAATGCGCAAGTTCGTCGGCGTCGGGGGCAGGCAGGTCGATGGGCATGCTTCGTGCTTTGGTTGTTTCCGGGGGCCATCGCCTCTTGATGCGCAGCTTAACAGCCCGCTTTCCGGCTGCCAAAGGAAACCCGACGCCATGCCGAGGCCAACGCCAGTCAAACAGCGCGATCATCGTGCAATCACGCCGCATGACCGTGGCACCGCGTAGCTCGCCCTGGCGCCGCGCGCTCAGGCTGGGCGGGCTCTACGTTGCCGTCGGCGCGCTGTGGATCCTGGGCTCCGACAGCCTGTTGGCGCGCTTGACCCATGACCCTGCGCAGTTGACCTTGTTGCAGACCATGAAAGGCTGGTTTTTCGTGTTCGGTACCGGGGTGTTGCTGGTGCTGGCGCTGCGGCGCCTGTTGCAAAAGGACGCCGCGACCATGCAGGAGTTCGAGCACCAGCGCCGGCGCCTGGCCGGCCTCAGCCAGTTCCGCGAAAGCGTGATCGACAACGCCAGCATCTGGATCAACGTGCTGGATGCCGATGCCCGCGTGACGGTGTGGAACCAGGCGGCCGAGGCGATCAGCGGCTACCCGCGCGACGCGGTGATTGGCCGGGCGGATATCTGGAGTCAGCTCTACCCCGACGCCGATTACCGCGCCCGCATCAGCGCCAAGGTGATGGCAATACTCGACCAGGGCGAGGAGGTCTCCGGCTACGAAACCACCATCCGTTGCCGCAATGGTCAACGGCGCATCATGTCGTGGAACTCGCGGCGCTTCCATGATGAGCACGGTGCGGCCGGCTCGATCGCCATTGGTCTTGACGTCACCGAGCGCAAACGCATGCAGGAGACGCTGGAAAAGCTGGCCGCGCAGGATCCGCTGACCGGCCTCTACAACCGCCGCAAGCTGGAAGCGATGGCGGATCAGTCGATACGACAGGAGGCACCGCTGGCACTGCTGTGGATCGACGTCGACCACTTCAAGCGCATCAACGATCTGCTCGGTCACCACGCCGGCGATGAAGTGCTGCGCCAGCTCGCCACGCTGCTGCGCCAACACATCCGCGACCAGGATTGCGCCGCGCGTTACGGCGGCGATGAGCTGGTGGTGGCGCTGGCCGGCAGCGATACCGCGCGGGCGCTGGAACTGGCCGAACGTTTGCAACAATGCATCGCCGCCGCCGACATCCTGGCCGATTACCGGGAGCCGATCACCGTCAGCATCGGTGTTGCCAGCCATCCCGAACACGGCAGCAGCGTGGCTGCGGTCAGCGCCGCCGCCGACATGGCGATGTACCAGGCCAAGCGCGCCGGCCGCAACCGCGTCTGCGTGGCCAAGGCAGCGGCCTATTGACGCCTGCCGCGTTGCCTTGTTCATCGCCCGCTGCGCAAGCGGGCCGGCATCGGCTAGCATCGCGGTTTTGATTGCGAGTGCGCCATGTCCCGCCCAAAGCCTGTTCTGCTGCTGATCCTCGATGGTTGGGGCCACCGCGACGATCCCGAACACAATGCCGTGGCGCAGGCCCGGCTGCCGCATTGGCGCCAGCTGCTGGCCAATTGCCCGCACACACTGGTGGCAACCTCCGGCGAACACGTCGGTCTGCCACAAGGACAGATGGGCAACTCCGAGGTGGGGCACATGAACATCGGCGCTGGCCGCATCGTGTGGCAGGAGCTGACCCGCATCGACAAGGCAATCCGCGAAGGCCGGTTTTTCGACAACGCGGCACTGACTCGGGCGTGTGAAGCGGCGATTGCCGGTTCCGGCACCTTGCACGTGCTCGGCCTGGCCAGCCCCGGTGGTGTGCATGCCAGCGACGAGCACCTGCTGGCGATGCTGGAACTGGCACGCCGCAAACACGTACCACGGGTGCGCGTGCACGCCTTCCTCGACGGCCGCGACACGCCGCCGCAAAGCGCCCGTGCCACGCTGGAACGGCTCGCTGCCAAGTGCGCCGAACTGCCCGATGCCCGCATCGCCAGTGTCTGCGGCCGCTACTACGCGATGGACCGCGACCAGCGCTGGGATCGGGTCGAGCGCGCCTGGAACGCCCTGGTCGAGGCACGCGCCGAGCACCACGCCAGCGACGCGCTGGCCGCGCTGGACGCCGCCTATGCGCGGGGCGAGACCGATGAGTTCGTGCTGCCCACGGTGATCGAACCGGCCGCCGCGATGACGGATGGCGACGCGGTGGTATTCATGAATTACCGCGCCGACCGTGCCCGCCAGTTGAGCCACGTATTTCTCGACCCGGTGTTCAGTGGCTTCGCGCGCGTGCGCCGGCCCGCGCTGTCGGCCTTCGTCAGCCTGACCGAGTACGAGCAAGGCCTGCCGGTGACGGCCATCGCCTATGCGCCGCAATCGCTGGAAAACACCTTGGGTGAGTACCTGGCCGCGCAAGGGCTCCGCCAGTTGCGCATCGCCGAGACCGAAAAGTACGCCCACGTCACGTTCTTCTTTTCCGGTGGCCGCGAAGCGCCATTCGACGACGAAGAACGCATTCTGGTGCCGAGCCCCAAGATCGCCACCTACGACCTGCAACCGGAAATGAGCGCGCCGGAAGTGACCGCCAAGCTGGTCGATGCGATCCACAGCCAGCGCTACGACTTCATCGTCTGCAATCTGGCCAATGCCGACATGGTCGGCCACAGCGGCAAGCTCGATGCGGCGATCCGTGCCGCCGAGGCCATCGACGTCGCGCTCGGTCAGCTCACGCAAGCGATCCGTGCGGTCGGCGGTGAAATGCTGATCAGCGCCGACCACGGCAACCTGGAGCAGATGCAGGCCGCCGATGGCCAGCCCCACACCCAGCACACCACCGGCCCGGTGCCGCTGGTGTACGTGGGCCGTCCCGCCACGCTCGAACCCGGCGCGCTGTCGGACCTCGCGCCCACCGCGCTGGCCCTGCTTGGCCTGCCCCAGCCCGCGGCGATGAGCGGCCGCAGCCTGGTGCATTTCACACGCTGACATGCGCCCAGCGACGGTGCCGTGCTTGCTGATTGCCGCGCTGGCCCTGCTGGCGCCGTCGCTGTCGGTGGCCGCCGCCGATCAGGCCAGCACCACGGCGCGGCTGGATCAGGTGCGCAAGGAGATTCGCGCCCTCGCCGCAGCGCAACGCCAGGCTGGCGGCCAACGCGACGCACTGGTCGAACAGCTCGCCGATCAAGCCGACGCACTCGCCGCCGCCGCCCGTGCGCTGGCGCGAGCGGACGCCAAGCTGGCCGAACACCGCCAATCGCTGGCGGCGCTCGAAGCGCAGCGGGCCGGCCTGCAAGACCGCCTCGACGGCCAGCGGGCGGCGCTGGCGGAGTTGCTGCGCGCGGCCTACACGATCGGTCACGGCAGCGATCTGCGCGTGCTGTTGGGGCAATTGGCGCCCTGCCGCGAGCAGACGCCCTGCGCCGACAACGACCTGCTGGGACGGCTCAACCGCGCGCTGGCCTACTCGCGCTATTTCCAGCAGGATCGCCTGACCCGCATCCGATCCATTGTTGCTGACCTCAGCGCACTCGACAGCGTACGGCAACGGATCGCCGCCGAGACCATCGACCTCGCCAACGCCCGCGACGCGCAACAACAACATCAGGCCACACTCCAATCGCAACGACGGGCACAACGCGCCTTGCTGGCCGAGGTTCAACGCACGATCCAGCAACGTGGCAAGCAACTGGAAACCCTGAATGAGGAAGAAAAAACCCTGAGCGCACTGCTGCAGCGTTTGCGCAACGTGTTCGCCGACATTCCGCGTGAACTGGCCGCCGAGCGGCCCTTCGCCGAGCGCCGTGGACAGCTGCCCTGGCCGCTGACCGGCGCTGCGGAGCCGAGCAACCACGGCGTGCAGATCGACGCCACGCCGGGCACCGCCGTGCACGCGGTAGCGCACGGTCGGGTCGCCTACGCGGCCTGGCTGCGCGGCTACGGCTTGCTGCTGATCGTCGATCACGGCGACGGCTGGATGAGCTTGTACGGCGGCAATGAAACCCTGCAACACGCCGTCGGCGACTGGGTTGAAGCCGGCGAGGAAATCGCCACCTCCGGCCGCAGCGAAACCGGCAAGGCGGGGCTGTATTTCGGCTTGCGCCACGACGGCAAAGCGGTCGACCCCGCACCGTGGTTGCAAGCGCGGCACTGAGCAGGCCGCCGTACTTGCCCTAGAATGCCTCGTCGCCGCCATTTCGCGGCTTTTGAGCCCAGCCCTGCGCATGCGCCTCCTCCTGTTGTTGCTGTCCGCCGTGCTGCCCACGCTGGCCGCCGGCCAAACCACGCCCGCCACGGCAGCGTCCAGTCCTGCGCCGGCCATTGCCGCCAGTGCTGCCAGCACCGCGTCGGCGAACGTCGATCTCGACGACATTCGCACCTTTGCCCGCGTCTACAGCCTGGTCAAGCAAGCCTACGTCGACCCCGTGGATGATCGTCGCCTGATGGATGCGGCGATCCGCGGCCTGCTCAGCAACCTCGATCCGCACAGCGAGTTTCTCGACACCCGCGGCCTCGAACAGCTGAGCGAAGACACCACCGGCGAGTACGCCGGCATCGGCGTGCAAGTGGCCGATGTCAACGGCGAGTTGCGCATCATCGCGCCGATCGACGGCACCCCGGCGGCGCGCGCCGGTATCCGCCCCGGCGACTTGATTCTGGCCATCGACGGCATCGCGGTCGACAGCCAGAACCTCGACCGCATGGTCAACGCGCTGCGCGGGCCGAGCGGCAGCCAGGTGAAACTCTCGATTCTGCATGAAAAGGCCGACCTGGCCGACAGCGTGACCCTGACCCGCGAACGCATCCACATCGACAGCGTCCGCGTCAGCCTGCTGGAACCGGGCTACGCCCGCGTGCGCATCAGCGAGTTCCAGCAGGGCACCGCGGGCGAACTGCGCGATCAACTGAGCGCGCTGATCAAGGCTCATGGCGCCTTGCGCGGCGCGGTACTGGACCTGCGCTCCAACCCCGGTGGTCTGGTGACCTCGGCGGTCGCGGTCGCCGACACCTTCCTCGACCGTGGCGTGATCGTCACCACCCGCGGCCGCCTGAAACAGGCCGACATGAACTTCAGCGCCACCCCGGGCGACCTGCTGCAAGGCGCGCCGATGGTGGTGCTGATCGACAATGGCACCGCCTCGGCGGCGGAAATCGTTGCCGGCGCGCTGAAGGACAACCAGCGCGCGCTGAGCATGGGCCGGCGCAGCTTCGGCAAGGGCTCGGTGCAAACCGTACTGCCGCTGGACGACGACCATGCGGTCAAGCTCACCACCGCGCGTTATTACACGCCCGCCGGCACCTCGATCCAGGCCGAAGGCATCCGCCCCGACATCGCGCTGGCCGATCTCGCGGTCAACCCGCGCGACACGCCACCGACACCGATCCTGTCCGAGGCCGACCTGCCCAACCACCTCAGCGCCACCGACACCAGCCCGGCCGCTGCCAGCAAGACACCCGGCGCACTGGCATTGGACGACTATGCCCTGTCCGAAGCCCTGCACGTACTCAAGGGCATGGTCATATCGCGCGCGGCGCGGCACGCCAGCCCTGACGGTGCCTGAATCGCGAACGCGTGGATGCGCTCGCCATGCTCGCTTGTCCACCCTACGATCGCCACCGCCACCGGCACACCACAACCGCGCTTGCCACGTGCAGGGTGGATAAGCGAAGCGCATCCACGCGGCGGCTTTGGCAATTGCATGCCCTCCGCGGCAAAACGCGCCTGGATTGCGTGTTCCGCGGCCGATGCCGTTTGCCTTATTCGCCGCGGATGGCCTCGATCGGATCCAGCGCGGCGGCCTGTCTCGCCGGGTAGACGCTGAAGGCGAGGCCGATGGCGGCACACAGCAGGGCCGACAGCAGGATGGGCAGCGGCGCCCAGGCAACGTCCCAGCCGGCGAAGGCGGCAATCAGGTAGGCGAGCAGCGCGCCGAACACGATGCCGGCGATGGCGCCAACGGTGCAGATCACCACCGCCTCGCGCAGGAAACGTTCGACGATATCGCGGCGGCGCGCGCCGATGGCACGCAACAGACCGATTTCGCGGCGCCGCTCCAGCACGTTAGCCAGCATGATGTTCATGATGCCGATACCGCCGACCAGCAGGCTGACGCCGGCAATCGCGCCCATCACGATGGAAAAGATGCGCTGGGTTTTCTGGTTCTGCTGGTACAGCTGTTGCGGCACCACCAGCGCGTAATCAGTCGCGCCACCGTGGCGCTGGGTAATCAGCTCGCCAAGCACGCGGGCGTCGGCGGCGAGCCGTGCGGGGTCTTTGATGCGCAGCCAGAAGCGGTCGATTTCATCTTCCATCGGCTGAAAGTTGAAGCGGGCGCGGGCGCTGGCCAGCGGCACGAACACGCGATTGGAGTCGTCGCCCAGCGAGATGCCCTCGAACTTGTCCTTGCCAAGATCGCGGTCGGCCAGCACGCCGACGACGCGCAGCCACACCCGGTCGACCTTGACCAGCTTGCCGAGCGCCTTGCCATCCGGGAACAACTCCGCCGCCGCCTGATGGCCGAGCACCGCCACCGCCGCCAAACGGTCGTTGTCGGCCTGGGTAAACAGGCGGCCGGCCGCGAGACGCAGCGACGACAAGGCGAAATAGTCCGGGCTGACGCCACTGGCCTCGATCGAGCCCGCGCCATAGTCGCTGAACACCGTTTGTGCCCGCAGACGCTTTTCCGCTGCCACTTTTTGCGCGCCGGGCACCACGACGTGTGCCGCATTGGCATCGGCGAGACTCAAGCCCAGGCTGCGTTGACGCACTTCCTTGAGCGCATCGTCTCCCTGCGGCGATTTGCTTTCGACGATCAGGTTGTCGAGACCGAGACTCTGCACCAGGCGCAGCGCTTCGCGCTTGCTGCCCTCACCGACGCCTTGCATGGCGACGATGGCGCCGACACCAAACACCAGGCCGAGCAGGGTCAGACCGGTGCGCAGCTTGCGCCGCGACAGTTCCGCGACGGCTTCGCGCCAGGCTTCCGGCAGCTTCCAGTTCATGTGCCACTCCGTTGCTTGTCGTCCAGCAACACCCGCTCGCCCGGTTCCAGCCCGTGCAGCACCTCGGAGCGCGCCGCGCCGCGCACACCCAAGGTGATCGGCCGTGGCGCGGCATCGCCTTTCACCCGCACGTTGGCGCCGTCGCCACTGCTGTCGATGGCAAGATTGGGCACGCTGATTGCCTGCTGCCGATCCAGCAGTACCACTTCACCGACGAAACGCTGGCCCGGCACCCAGCCGTACTTGGCGATCGCCGCCGCCGGTACCGGCGCCTTCATGCTGAGGTATTTGACCGGGCTGTCCGAGTCGCGCGGCTGCGCCGCCTGCGCCACCCAGCTGAGCTTGCTGGTAACCGTCTCGGCGGATTGTCCCAACGGGTGCAGCCGCACCGTGTCGCCCGGCTTGATGCCTTGCGCCTCCAGTTGCGGCACCGCCAGCAGCACTTCCATCGAATGGGTGTCCGGCAGGCTGGCAATCTGGTTGCCGGCCCACTGCGAGCTGCCGATTTGCGGTTTGTTGCCGCGCCAGTCGGCTTCCAGCATGAAGATGCCGTCATTGGGCGCGCGCAACTCCAGCGCATCGAGGTCGGCACGCTTTTGTTTGGCGTTGATTTCCATGGTGGCGCGCTGCGCATCGAGCACGGCCATTTCCGCCTTGCCGCGCGTGCTGGACTGGTCGCGGCGCCAGTCGAGGATGCCCTGCTTGGTGTCGAGGAATTGTTCGTCCTGCACCGCGTCCAGCACTTTGTTGCGCGACAGCGCTTCGAGGCCGGCGTTGGCGTAGCGTCGCGCGATGCCGAGCTGGGTGGCCACGTCGCTGATGTCGACGCCAAGCTGTCCCTGGGTCGACGCCAGCTCGGCGCGCTTGCCAGCCTTGGCGAGCAGATTTCTTTCCAGATCGATCAGCGCCAGCTTGAGGCTTTGTTCGCTTTGCGTGGCCGAGAAGCGCGCCACCACTTCGCCTTTCTTCACCACGCTGCCATCGGGCACGGTCCACGCCAGCTGCCGTGGCGACCACTGCCGCCCCGGCACCAGCAAGGGCGTGGCCTGGGTGGACTGCAATTCGCCCTCGCCCTCGACCGCGATGTGCAGCGGGCCGGCAACGATGGATTCATAGGCCCGGGTGGGCTCCGATGGCCCGGAGCAGGCCACCAGCAGGCTCGCGGCCAAGGCCAGTGCAAGGCGATGGAGTCTCATGCGTCGGTTTCCTTGACGGCGATGTCGAGGCGTACCGGCTGCCCCGGCTTCAGTTTCACCTTGCCGGCATCGATGGCGATGTCGAGATCGACCACCGGCACCGGCTCGACCCGCGATTTGCTGTGCACGCTGGTGCCAATGCTGGCAATGTGGCCACTGAAACTGCTGCTGGCACCGCCGGTCAGGGTCAGCGTGACCGGCATGCCGACGTGGACGCGCTCCAGATCCCGCTCGGGCAGGCTGGCACTGACCGCCAGGGTGGCAAGATCCGGGATCTCCGCCACCGATTGCCCGCGCCACACCTGCGAGCCGACGTCGATCTTGCCGCCACTCCAGCTGTCGTGGTGGATGAACAGGCCGGCGATCGGCGCCGGCACGGTCAGTTTGGCCACCGCCGTGCGCATTTCCGCGACGTTGCGCTGCAACTGCGCCACGGCGACATCGGCAGCGTGCTGCTCGGCCGCGCGCGCGCGGGCATCAATGCGTTCGCGTTGTTCGGTCAGCGCCAACCGTCGCTGACTGCGCTCACGGTCGATGATGAGTTTCTTGTATTCGACCCCGGGCACGTAGTCCTTGGGTTGGTCCGCCTTGCGCTGGGCCTTTTCCGCATCGGCCCGTGCCTGCGCGGTGGCCAGTTGGGTGCTGCGGGCGCGGTCGGCGAGTTGCAATTTGAGCTGCTCCTGACTGCGCAGCTTTTCCTTCAGCTCGCTCTGCTTGGCGGGCAATTCCTGCATCAGGCTGCCGCCGGCGAACACCACCACCGGCTGGCCCTTGCTGACCTGCTCGCCGTCGGCGGCCATCTGGGTGACGTTCATCATCCACAGACCTTCCACTTCGGGTGGTGAAATGCTGACGCTCTTTTTCGGGTAGACCTCGCCCACCGCGTGCAGCGTGGTGGGCTTGCGGCTGCGCGCCACCACGGCTGCCGGGCCGGCGGGATCGGTCTCGATCCGCACGCTCATGCCGGGCAGCAGCGGCAGCGTGGCGGCGTCATCGCCGAGGGCGATGTCGATGCGGTAGTAGCGCCCATCACCCCAGGCCGGCTTTTTTTCCGGCGCGCCGGCGATATGGCGGATGTGCCCGTCGACGAAACGGCCCGGCAAGGCATCGAAACTGAGCCGCACTTTCTGCCCTTGCGTCAAGCCGCGCCGGTCCGGCCCGAGCGCCCACGCCTCGACGCTGTGCTTGCCGCTGGCGAGCACGCTGCCGACATCGCTGCCCGGTTGCGCACTGGAACCCTCTTCGTAGCGCCCACCGGCACTGCCGCTGTAGACGACGCTCTGGAATGCGTGCACCAGGGTGCCCGCTTGCGTCGCGCGCACGGTAGCGCCATCGACCATGGCTTGGTTGAAGGCGAGTTGTTCGGCGCTTTTCTGCACTTCGAGTGCGGCATCCTTGCGCTTGCGGGTCACCGCCGCGCGGGCGGCGTCGAGGTCGCTCTGTTTCAACGCCACCTCGCGCCGGGCGCTTTCAAAGGCGCCCTGATAGCGGTCGTAGTCCAGCGCCGACAACAGGGTCTTCGGCAGCGCCGCATCCACCGCCGCGGTGTCGCGTTTGGCTTCGGCGTCGACCAGCGCCAGTTCGGCATCGATGGCGGCCAGTTCCAGCGCGGCGAGATCCTTGGCGGCGCCGGCTTCGGCCGTTTCGATCTGGTCTTTCAGGGTGCGCAGTTGCGAGGCGGCCTGACCGGCGTCGATGCGCAGCAACACATCGCCCTTGTTCACCTTGGTGCCATCCGGCAGGTAGTAGCGCAACACCACCGGCGAGCTCATGGACGGCGGCACGAGCACGGTTTGCGCGCCATCGGAGCGCACCTCGCCGGTCAATACCACCGCCGCCACCGCCGGCCGCCACGCCAAGCTCAGCAGCGCCAGCAAGAGAATCCGTTCAAGCCGCGCTGTCATGTTCGATCCGTCCGTCGCGCAGATGCACCTGGCGCTCGGCATGCGCCGCCACCTCGGTGTCGTGGGTCACCATCACCACGGTCTGGCCGCCGTGATGGACTTCGTCGATCAGCGCCAGCACGTCGCGGGCGCTTTTGGAATCGAGGTTGCCGGTGGGTTCGTCGGCGAGCAGCAGCGCCGGGCGCATCAGCAGCGCGCGGGCAATGGCGACGCGCTGCATCTGGCCGCCGGAGAGTTGGTTGGGGCGGTGTTCGAGGCGCTGCTCCAGCCCCATGCGCTTGAGCAGATCCAGCGCGCGCTGCGCCAGCGTGGTATCGGGCGTGCGCAAAAAGCGCTGCGGCAGCAGGACGTTTTCCAGCACCGTCAGCCGTGGCAGCAGGTGGAAAGACTGGAACACGAAACCGATGCGGCGATTGCGGAAATCGCTGGCCTGCTCGTCGTCAAAGGTGGAGACGTCGGTTTGATCCAAGAGGTAACGGCCGCTGTCGGGGCGGTCGAGACAACCGAGGATGTTGAGCAGCGTGGACTTGCCCGAACCCGACGGCCCGACGATGGCGACGAACTGGCCCCCGGGTACTTCGAGCGACACGCCGTCCAGCGCATGCACGGTTTGTCCACCAACCTGGTAATTGCGGCGGATCGATTCAAGTTCGACCATCGGGCGTCTGCGTTCCTGCAATCGGCGAAGGGGAGCCGGAACGAAACCGGCATCGCGTGCTGTGACCGCACACGATGCCGGCAGGTTCCCGCGTTGGCGATGGCCGCCGCTGTAGCGCGGCTCAGCGTGCTTCGAGCAACGTGCTCAACAGGTCGGTCTTGCCTTTGACCTTTTCAAGGTGCGGATACTTCAGGCCGTCATGGTAATCGATGCGGATCGTTCGGTACTGATCGAAGTTTTTCACCAGCAGTTCGATCGGCGTGGTGTTGTCTTTGCCCGCGGCGGCCTTGACCGCGTCCTTGAGCGCATCACCGCTGAACTCGTGGCCGTTGACGGCAACGATGGTCATGCTGGGCGCGAGCCCGGCATTGAAGGCCGGGCTGTCCCAGCGCACGTCACTCAGATCACCCTTGCTGCCGACGGAGAAGCCCAGCGAATAGGTGAAGTCGGCGACATGGCGCGCCGCCTCGTAGGCTTTCAAGGCTTTCGATGGCTCATTGGTGTAAACCAGTTTCCAACCGCTGGCGGCGATGCCGTCGATCAGGTTGCCGTGGCCATTGAGGCGCTGGCGCAGGAAGCTGGCCCAGTCGAACGGCACGATGGTGTTCAAGGTCTTGACCACGTCCTCGAAGGTGTAGGTGTTGACGCTCCAGTCGCCGTTGTTCATGCCGAAGAAGGCTTTGGCGAAGTCATCCAGCGAGCGCTTGTTGCGGCTGAGCGACTGCAATTTGGCGTTGACCGCCAACCAGATCATGGCGCCGCCGGAGTAGTAATCCTCGCTCATCTGGTAGTTGCGGTACGGCAGCGGCGCGCGTTGCGCAATCACCGGATCGTTGGTGGTGTCCTGGATGCTGCGCCAGGCGAGGCCGGGGCGATTCTTGTCGTAGGTGGCGGCCACCATCGCCAGCATTTCCAGCGACTGCTCCTTGGTGTGCAAGCCGGCACGGGCGGCGATCACGTTGCCCCAGAACTGGGTCTGGCCTTCGTACACCCACAGCAGGCTGTCGCCCATCGGCACGTTGAAGTTGGGCGTGGTGAGATCGGCGCCACGGCGGTATTTGCCGTTCCAGGAGTGGTTGAACTCGTGGGTGAACAGGCTGCGGCGGCCCCAGTTCTTGTCCCAGTTGTTGAAGTAGTCGGCGCTGACGCCGTTCTCGCTGGAGCGATGGTGTTCGAGGCCGATGCCGCTCATCTTGTCGCTCAGCGCCGCGAGAAAATCGTAGTGATTGAAGTGGCGCGCGCCGTAGAGTTTGTCCATCTGCACGACGATGTTCTTGTGCAGCTGGATTTGCTCGTCGGTCATTTCCAGGTTCTTGGCCTCGTCGGCGACGAAGTCCATGTACACCGGCTGTTTGTCACCCGGTTTGGTCAGCTCGACGCGCTTGAAGTACTTGCCGGCGAACATCGGCGAGTCAACCAGGTTGGCGTAGTCGATCGGCTTGAAGGTGACGGTGTCGCCGCTCTTCGAGGCCACTTCCAGCGCGGTGCCGAATTGCCAGCCAGCGGGCAGGGTCACGCTGGCCACGGCCGCGATGCGGTCGGCGTTGTAGCCGGCCGGGTACAGGCTCATCGCGTCCCATTGCAGATTCAGCATTTCCGGCGTCATCACCACCCGGCCCTGACGCCGATCCTGTGGCGACAGGTACTGGAACTCGGCGTCGATCTGGCTGACACCGGCCGGCACCTCGACGTGGAAGGCATAGACGTTGAGCGAGTCGCGTTTCCAGCTCAGCGGCTGGCCGTTGGCACTGAGCTTGAGGCCGGCGAATTTGTCGATCGGGCCGGTCGGCGAATGCTTGCCCGGCAACCACTCGGGATACAGCAGTACCATCGGGCCGGGCGTCGCCGGGATGGTTTCATGGACACGGAAAATACGGTGCGTGAGATCGGTGGCATCGACGCGGATCGACAGCGTGCCCGGATAGTCGATCGGCTGCGGTGACGCAACGTTGGCGGCCAGCGCCGCACTACCGAAGCCGAGCGCGGCGGTGACGAGGGTGGCAAGCAGGGTGGTTTTCATGGCGTGTGCTCCTTGGCGGAAGTCGATGGGGCTCCGTGGCGCGGAGCAAGAATGGCACTGAGGTAGTCGGGCTGGCCGCGCCGGCGTTCGAGGCGCGGGTAGCGCAAGCCGTCGTGGTAGTCGATCGACAGGCGGGAATACAGCGTGTCGTACTTGACCAGCAGCGACAGCGGCGGTGCCTTGCCGTGGGCGGCGCGGATCGCGTCTTGCAGCGCGCTGGCGGAATAGTCGCTGCCGTTGACGGCGACCAACTGCATGCCGGGAACCAGTCCGGCCTTGAACGCCGGCCCGCCCCAGATCACGTCGAGCACACGGCCATCGCCGGACACAAACAGGCCCAGCGAGGCAGTGAGGTTTTGCGCGCCACCCATCAGGGCGCTGCTGGCGTCGCTGTAGGCTGTTGGCGCGGCGGCGTACTGGAGCTGCCAGCCGCTGCGCTCCAGCCCGTGCACGGGCGCCTCGTTGCCGGTGTAGTCGAGTCGCTGGCGCAGAAAGGCCGCCCAGTCGGCCGGCTGCACCGCGTGCAGAGCCGCCACCACATCGTTGAAGTCGTAGCGGCGCAACGTTGCCCCGGTGTGGTCGGGAGCAAAGAAGCGGCGCGCGAAGTCATCCAGCGAACGGCGGTTGTGCGACAGGGCGCGGATGCGCGCGTCGATCTCCAGCCACAACAATTCGCCCTCGGGATAGTAGTCGGCGGTGCGACGCCAGTTGTGCCAGCCGCCGACATAGCTTTGCAGTGGCGCCGCGTCGGCGGTGTCTTGCAGCGAGCGCCACTGGCGGCCGCGCCGATAGTGGACTTGCTGCGCCACCTCGGCCAGCGCCTGACGGTAGTCGTCCGCGCTCCACAAGCCCGCGCGCACGCTGAGCACGCCGGCCCAGTATTCGGTCAGGCCTTCGTAGACCCACAGCAAATCGGTTTGCATCGGGGTGGCGAAGTCGGGCGTGGCAAGGCCAACCGGGCGGCGATATTTGCCGTTCCAGGCATGCACCAGCTCGTGCGGCAGCAAGCTGGCCAGACGCAGATAGCTGTCGGAGTCGGTGAAAAAATCCGCCATCAGGCGGTCGTCGCTGGATTGCAGGTGTTCCAGCCCGAAGTGCCCGGTGCGGTCGGACAGCGACAGCAAGAAGTCGTAGTGCGCGAACGGTGCCCGCCCGAACAGCGCCAAGGCTTGCTGGATCAAGGCGCGGTGCTGGGCAATCTGTCGCTGATCGATGGCCAGGTTGTCCGCGCGGTCGGCCACCACGTTGAGAAACACCGGCACGCGCGCACCCGGATCGAGATCGATGCGCTTGAAGTGGCGACCGGCGATCAACGGTGAATCGACCAAGGTGGTGAACGACACCGACTGGAAGCGCAGCTCATTGCCCTGCCGCGATGCGATCTTGAGCGCACTGGCGAACTGCCAGTCCGCCGGCAGCGTGACGCGCGGTTCGACCTGAATGCGGTCGGTGGC
>DASSXP010000101.1:0-10409 GCA_035703755.1 Rhodanobacteraceae bacterium
TCCCCTTGCAGCAGGCGATGCAGGACGTGTTCGGGCATGGTGGCGGTGACTACGCGCAGATCAGGGCGCAGCTCTATCTCACCAACGGACCCTACGCCAATCCCTACGAGCTGGTGACCTTTTACGACAACCACGACATGAAGCGGCTGGACGCCAGTGACCAGGGCTTCATCGACGCCAACAACTTCCTGTTCACCACACGCGGCATACCGGCGCTCTATTACGGATCGGAAACCGGTTTCGAGCGCGGTCGCGGCGAGCACCAGGGCAACCGCAATTACTACGGCCAGGCGCGCATCGATGGCGCCGACAAGAGCCCGATCTACCGCGCTCTGCGTCGCATTGCCCGCCTGCGCGCGGCAAGTCCGGCATTGCAACGCGGCCTGATGCTGGTGCTGGAAATGCAGGGCGACCGCGCCGCGTTCTACCGCGTCTACCAGCATGCCGGCCAGCATCAGATTGCGCTGGTGTTGCTCAACAAGGGCAAGCACGCGACCGATTTCCACGTAGCGCAACTGCTGCAAGCCGGCAGCTGGCGGCCCGCGTTTGGAGGCACGGCCGTGCAGGTGAGCGACGGTGGCGTCCTGGATGTCACCGTCGGCGCACACGATGCGGCCGTCTACCTGCTTGACGCCG
This sequence comes from Rhodanobacteraceae bacterium, assembly GCA_035703755.1. Classification (GTDB taxonomy): domain Bacteria; phylum Pseudomonadota; class Gammaproteobacteria; order Xanthomonadales; family Rhodanobacteraceae; genus DASSBG01. The sequence goes on from DASSXP010000101.1 coordinate 637, forward strand.
CCGCCACGCAGCCGGCATTGGTTCGCGCACTCGACAAGGCACAAGCCGAACGCGGTCGGCCGCTGCACTGAGGCCGTTCGATGGTTGGCGTCAGCGGGTACTGGATTTGCGTACCACCAGGCTCACCGGCAGCCTGGCCGACTCGGCCGCTTCGCCGTTGATCCGTTTCAACAGGCAGTCGACGAGCAGGGCACCGGCGCGGCTGGTGTCTTGCCGCACAGTGGTCAATGGCGGGTTGATGAAATTGGCGCTGGAAATATCGTCGAAGCCGACTACGGCGACGTCCGCCGGCACATTGAGACCATGGTCGGCCAGTGCCCGCATTGCGCCGATGGCGATCAGGTCGCTGGCGGCGAATACGGCGTCGAAATCGATGCCTGCGGCATGCAAGGCTTCCAGTGCGGCGTAGCCGGACTCCTCCGAACTCTCGGCGTCCGCCTGCAGTGCCGGGTCGACCTTGATGCGGGCCGCTTTCAGTGCAGCCGTGTAGCCGTGGTAGCGCTCGAAGAACTCCGGGTAATGCTCATTGGCGCTACCCAGGAAAGCGATCCGGCGACAGCCTTGTTGCAACAGGTGTTCTGTCGCAACCTGGCCGCCGCTCAGATTGTCGCAGCCGACGGTGACATCGGGTTGATCCGGCAGCACCGCGCCCCAGCGCACGAAACGGGTGCCCTGGGCCACCAGTTTTTCCGCCTTGGCGCGGTAGGCCATGTAGTCACCGTAGCCGAGCAGGATGATGCCGTCGGCCTTGCGGCTGTCGGCATATTCGGCGTGCCAGTCGTCGGAAAACTGCTGGAATGAAATCAACAGGTCATAGCCCTGGTCAGCGCAGGCGCGGGTGATCGAGCCCAGCATCGACAACAGGAACGGGTTGATGTGCGAGTCATCCGGCGATGGGTCCTCGAAGAACAGCAGCGCCAGCGTGCCGCACAACTGGCTACGCAGGTTGGAGGCGTTCTTGTCGACCTTGTAATTGAGTTCGGCCGCGACTTCGAGGATGCGGCGCCGGGTTTCCTCACTGACCTGCTTGCTGCCGCGAAGAGCGCGGGACACCGTGGCCTGCGAAACGCCGGCGCGGTAGGCAATGTCGATCGAGGTGGCCTTCTGCTTCATCCGGTCGGCCCGAAACAGCGGTCAGTGCGTGGCAAGCAAATTGCCACCCGAGCCTAACACCGCAGCGGCTGCGGCGCCCAGCAAGCCTGGGTTCGGATGGGTAATAGCCACCGTCGGGGCGCGTTCCAGCGAGTCGGACATGCGGCCCTTGTCGGTGAAGCGCTGACGGAATGCGCCGTGATCCAGCCACGGACGCAACGCCGACAGCAGGCCGCCGGCGAGGTATACGCCCTGCCACGCGCCCATCGCCAGCACCAAATCACCGGCGGCCGAGCCGAGCATGGCGAGGAAGCGATCGATCGTCTCGATGCACTGCGCTTCACCCGCCAAAGCGGCATTGGTGATTGCCTCCGGACTCTCGTGCGGGGCCGCCACGGCATGGATTCCGGCCAGTGTCTGGTACAGCCGCAGCAGCCCACTGCCGCACAACAGCCGTTCGTTGGAGACGCGGCCGTGGCGCGGCAGCAGGCGGCGCAGGATCTCGATCTCAAGGTCGTCCTGTGGCGCGAAGCTCACGTGACCACCTTCGGTGCGCAGCACCGCCAGTTGGCCGTTGCGCAAGACCAGGCCGCCGACGCCCAGTCCGGTGCCCGGCCCGACGATGGCGAAGGTTTGCACTGGCGCCGAGCCGAGCCGTGGTGGCTTGGGCCCGCCAATCGCGCGCATGTCGGTCTCGTGCAGCAGCGGCACCGACAGCGACATTGCCTCGAAGTCGTTGAGCAGGTACACCGCGTCCAAGCCGAGTTCACGGGCAATGCCGTTGGCTGACAGCTGCCAGGGCAGGTTGGTGATGTAGGCTTCCTCGCCTTCGACGCGGCCGGCGACCGCGCAGTAGGCCAGGCGCGGTTGTGCGCCGATGTCGTCCAGATAGCGGCGGCCGGCTTCGGCCAGCGAACCGAAGCGCGAGGATGGGTAGTGACGGATGCTGTCGGCCAGCAATGGCGTGGCGGCGCGCGTGTCGGCCAACGCGAAGCGCACGTTGGTGCCGCCAAGATCGACGATCAGGGTCGAGGTGTCGGGCAGAGCCATGAGGTCAGTCTCCAATTTCACGCAGCTTGTGGCCCTGCATCAGGCGGTGCTCGATATGCTCCAGGCTGGCGCCGCGGGTCTCGGGCACCAAGCGCCACACGACCAGCAGGAACAGCAGGTTGAAGCCGGCGTAGAGCAGGAAGGTGTTGCCGGATCCGATGCCGTTCAGCAGGCTGAGGAAGCTTGCTGCGACGATGCTGTTGGCGACCCAGTTGGTGACGGTGGAGCAGCCAATGCCGAAATCGCGGCCCTTGAGCGGCTGGATCTCCGAACACAGCGTCCACACCAGAGGGCCGGCCGACATCGCGAAGCCGACGATGAAGGTCAACAGCATCGCCACCGCCAACAATTGCTGGGCATGGTTGTCGATGCCGGCGTGCATCAGGCCGCCGACCACGCCCAGGCCGACCGTCATCACCAGGCACCCGGTGTAGAGGATCGGCTTGCGACCCCAGCGGTCGACCAGTGCGATGGCGATGAAGGTAGCGAGTACGTTGGTCAGGCCGACCGCTGCCGTGAACCACATCTGCGCGATGCCGTCGTAGCCCATCGACTGAAAGATGCGTGGCGCGTAGTACATCACCACGTTGATGCCGGTCAATTGCTGCATCACCTGCAGCAACACGCCCAACGCGACCGAGCGACGGAAGTTGCGGTTCTCCAGGAACAGGTGCCAGCCACGTTGCGGAATGCGCAGTTGTTCGTCGATTTCGCCGATCTCCTGCGCGACCGCGGATTCATTCCCGCGCAGTTTGGCAAGTATGCGCGTTGCTTCCTCGCGCCGGCCGCGCAACAACAACCAGCGCGGGCTGTCCGGCAGGAACAGGGCGCCAAGCAGGAACAAGGCGCCGGGGATCGCAATCACGCCCAGCATCCAGCGCCAGCTGCCGAGGTAACTGAACGCGGTATCGGACAGGAAGGCCACCAGGATGCCGATGGTGATCATCAACTGGTACGTTGAGATCATCGCGCCACGGCTGGCCTTCGGTGCAATCTCGGCCAGGTACAACGGGGCGGTGAACGAGGCCACGCCGATCGCAAGGCCCAGCGCGAAGCGGGCGCCGATCAGCATGCTCGGGTCGGGTGCGAGCGCGCAACACAGCGATCCGGCCACGAACAGCGAGGCGGACAGCAGCAGTGGCCGCTTGCGCCCGAACCGTGATGACAACCAGCCGGAAATGAGTGCGCCCAGAGCGGCGCCCCAGGTCATCGCGCTGACGATGGTTTCAAGCCCGCTGTCGTCGACGCCGAAATCGTGCTGGATCAGCGTTTGCGCGCCGGAAATGACGCCGATGTCCAGGCCGAACATCAAACCGGCCAGGGCGGCCAGAAAGGCAATGAAATAGGTGCCCGCCTGGTGTTGCGTCGTGCTGTTCGCCTGCATGCTTTGCTCCCCAGCAAAGTGGATGCGGCCACGATGGCGTCCAAGCGGGCGTCAGGCCGCGAATTGCAATGGTCGGGCAGGATCCGGTCCCGCCCGGCATGCCGATGCAGCGAAAGCGAAGCAATCGAGCACGGCGATAAACAGTGCGGGCGGCGCTGTTGCAAGCGCCGCCCGCACATGCGATGAAGGCCCGCGGCTTGCACCGCGGCCTTCGTCAAGCGGGATCAGGCCGCGGCGTCCTTCAACTTCTTCAGCGGGCGCACCTTGACCTTGATGCTGGCCGGCTTGGCGGCGAACACCTGTTCTTCCTTGGTGAACGGGTTGATGCCTTTGCGCTTCGGCTTGGCCGGCACCTTGATCGCGGTGATCTTCAGCAGGCCGGGCAGGGTGAACGCGCCCGGGCCCTTCTTGCTGACCGAGCTGGCGACGGCACCTTCGAGTGCGGCGAGCACTGCGCGCACGTCTTTGCCGGCCACGCCGGTAGCGTCAGCGAGGTAGGTCACGAGACCCGATTTGGTGAGGGCTTCCTTGATCTGTTTGGGGGCTGCCGGTTTGGCAGCAGCTTGCTTGGCAGCGGGCTTTTTGGATGCCTTGGTGGTCTTGGCCATGGGATTTCCGTTGGTTTGGGATTGGGAATGTCTGCGCCGGACTTCCTCCGACTGCTGCAATGTAAGACAAAGCCGGGCCGTGCGCCACCGCTTTTTTCAAGGGGTTTCGTCGCTGTCGCGCAGCGTGCGGACAGCGCCTGCGCATGCGCCCATGCCACAATGGATGCATGGACGTGTATCTGGTTGGCGGCGCGGTGCGTGACAAGTTGCTCGGGCGACCGGTGGCCGACCGCGACTTTGTCGTGGTCGGTGCCACGCCCGCCGACATGCTGGCCGCCGGCTATCTGCCCGTGGGCAAGGATTTTCCGGTATTTCTGCACCCGGACAGCGGCGAGGAGTACGCGCTGGCGCGCACTGAACGCAAGAGCGGGCCGGGCTACCACGGCTTCGATTTCCATGCGGATATCACCGTGACGCTGGAGCAGGATCTCGCGCGCCGCGACCTCACCATCAATGCCATCGCCGAGGCTGACGATGGCCGTTTGATCGATCCGTACGGCGGTGTCGCTGACCTCGAGGCGCGCGTACTGCGGCATGTGTCACCGGCTTTCGTCGAGGACCCCGTGCGGCTGCTGCGGGTGGCGCGGTTCGCGGCGCGCTACGCGCCGCTGGGGTTTCGCGTCGCCGACGAAACCATGGCGTTGTTGATCACGATGACCAGCAACGGTGAAGTCGATCATCTGGTGCCCGAGCGGGTGTGGGCGGAATTGCGCAAGGCGCTCGCCGAACCACAACCATCCGCGTTCCTGCATGTGCTGCGCGCCTGCACTGCGCTGGCGCGGGTATTGCCCGAAGTGGATGCGCTTTACGGCGTGCCACAGCCGGCGCAACATCACCCGGAAATCGATACCGGCGTGCACGTCGAGATGGCCCTCGATATGGCCGCGCGGGTTGCGCCAGCGGACGATCTGGTTGGCTTCTGCGTACTCACCCACGACCTCGGCAAGGCGCTGACGCCACGCGTGGAATGGCCGTCGCATCACGGTCACGAAGAACGTGGTGTGGCGCCGTTGACGGCGTTGGCCGAGCGCCTGCGGGTGCCGGCCGAGTATCAGGCACTCGCCACGGTGACCTGTCGCCAGCACCTCAACGCACACCGCGTGTTCGATATGCGCCCCGGTAGCGTGCTGCGTGTGCTGGAATCGCTGGATGCCTTGCGGCGACCGGAACGCCTGCCGCGCTTTCTCGCGGCGTGCGAAGCCGACAAGCGCGGTCGGGGTGGCCGCGAGCAGGAGACATTTCCCGCTGCCGCGTTCTGGACCCGCGCGCTGACTGCCGTGCGCGCGGTCGACGCGTCACCATTCGTGGCTCGCGGCCTGCGCGGCCCGGCCATCGGCGAAGCCATGCGACAGGCGCGCATCGAGGCCATCGCGGCGCTGCCGCGCCCGAATCGGTAGGTGCGCGGCAGGGGCGCTCCTTGAGCGCGGTCAAATGATCGGGCTCCCCGCGATCCCTTCGCGGTCAAGAGTCGCTCGGGGTGGTTTGCGCGTCGACATCCGGTGGAGATGTTGATATCGTCGGGGCGAGTCGAATCGTCCGCTTCTGGCAATGCGCCGACGGGTTCAGCCCATGCATGGCGCGCCAGCATGAATCAGCGAAGAGGCACCTTGACGAGTGGGGGGGCAGTTAGCATGGCTCCCGCAGGGGGTTAACCTGGTTGGAGTATCATTACAATGGAAAGCGCATTTAAAAGGCACTGTATTCGTGCTGCGGGGATTGCCTTGTTTGCGGTTATGTCAGTTTTCACGGTGCCTTCGTTTGCGGGGAGCTCGCCTTGCGCGGCTGACGAGGATTTTGTGGTAGACAAAATAATCATCACGCCTGCTGGAACGCAATATCTCGGGCATTGTGAGAAAACCAACAAAAACCACAAGCCACGCATGTAGGCTCGCTTGCGGCAACCCGTCCTGTTCCACGGAGCAGGGCGGGTTGCCGCGTTGATCGGGCACGCTGTCGCGGCTGGTTGTGAGCAAGCCGTGCCGTACCCAAAAGCAATCAGGGAGGGAAGGTCGCTATGGCACGTATCGGGTTGATGTTGGCATTGGGCTTGCTGTTGAGCGCGCCGGCGCTGGCGGGAGCGGCGCCTCGATGGCGGACGCTTGATGGTGGTTTTCAGGGCTACTATCTGAGCAATCTTCCCCCGCCGGTCGCGATCTACGTGCTCGGCAGCAATGCCGTCTTGCTGGGTGTTGTGCCAACGGGTGGTTCGTACCAGGATGACCAGGTCGCTCGCGTCAAACAGGCTTTTGCAGCCAAGCAGTTTTCAGGCGTGGAAGAGCATCCATTGGATCTGGCGAGTCTCCAAGAGAAGCTCGAGCTGTACCTTGACGATCAAGGCGTTGTGTTATCGGACGTGCTCGGCGCGGGCAGGTCGCGTGCCGTGCTGCTGATCGATTGGATGCCCGACAATCCCGAATGTGCCTGGCTCAAATCCTCCGTACAGAAATACAAGGCGGCCATCCTCGAAGGCCTGGGGGAACGCGCTCGGGATTACAGCTACGTTGAACTGCGCTTGAGCGCGCCGGGGGTGAAAATCAGTTGCCCTGAGCAAAGCGGTTAGTGCCGCCTCCTGCCGGGAAACACTTGACGAAATGGCCTCAGGCGCGCACATGTCAGCGTATTACTTCCGGCTGGCGTGGCATGGCCTGAGGAAAGCGCCGTGGCTTTCCAGCCTGATGGTGCTGACCTTGGCGGTTGGTATTGCCTCCAGCGTAACGACCAACGCCTTGCGCTACATGTTGGCGCGCAACCCGATGCCGGACAAAGCTGCGCTGCTGCTCAGCGTGCAAGATCCAAGCATGCCGACGCATATGGGAAATCTGCTCAGTTTCCCGGTAGTCCAGCAGCTCGGCAAGCTTGGCAAGGATCTTGGCCGGTACGCGTACACGGGGCTGGGTATTGACGTGGAGGCAATGCGCCCGGATTCGCCGCTAAAACATGTCAAGGTGGGCATTCGCTACACGACGCGCACCTTCTTTGCCATGTTCGACGTGCCGGTTCATGCGGGTCGGGTATGGACGCAGGCGGAGCAAACCGAGCATGCACCGGTTGCCGTACTTGCGCGATCATTGGCGGAACAACTGTTCCCCGGTGAAGACGCGCTCGGTGAAACCGTGCTTATCGGGCATAGGGCATATACCGTAATCGGTATCGCCGCCGACTGGGATCCAAAGCCGCGATTCTACAACCTGCAGCACCCGGCAGGGCCATTCGGTGGTGGCGGTTTCGGCATATCTGTTCCCGTAACCACGATCGATCTGGCGCCAAGCACGATGAAGTACCAGATCAGTTGCCCCAACGGGGAATTCGGCATGCCGGAGCCGAAAGACATAATAAAACGGGGTTGTTCCTGGTTCAGTGCTTGGTATCTCGCCAACTCTCCTCAGGATGCGTTGCGATTGAGGCGACTGCTGGAGGCGCGGCTGCCCGAAATCATGCCTGCCCGGCAGGCCAGAAAAATCGCCATCTTGGATGTCAGCCAGATTATCGACATGGCCGATCTTGTGCCGGGGTCGGTGCGCGTGTACGCCTTGCTCGGGCTGGCATTCTTGACGCTTTGCGTTGTCAATGCGGGCGGGATGCAGATTTCACGTGTACTGCGCAGCCGCGAGCAGATCGGTATCCGGCGTGCCATGGGTGCGTCGCGCTGGGAGATCGTCAAGCAGTTTCTATTCGATGCGCTGTTGATCGGCTCGGTCGGCGGCTTCTTGGGAATGGCGTTGACGTTTGTGAGTTTCCTCATGGTGCGGAAATTTCTCGATACCGGTTACGCCAATATGGCGCAAATGAATGTTGTCGTGTTCATGGCGATGATCGCGCTGGTGCTGGTTTGCAGCTTGCTGGTGGGTGTCGTGCCGGCTTGGCTAGCCAGTCTGGAAAATCCGGCCAAAACCATCAAGTCCGCTCAATGAGTTCGCTTGCCGCCATCACCCGGGCACTGGTTCGGTTTCACAAGATTCTGGCGGGGATCATCGTGTTGGAATACGCATTGACGTTCGCCATCATCATGGTGTCCGTCAATGTGCTTTTCATGCGCATGGAAGCGGCCAATCAAGGCTCTGGCATCGATGGGCGCCATGTGTGGGTAGTGCAAGGCCATGGTGCCGATGGAGTGGTTCATCGGTACCAGATGCGCTTTGCCAAAAAATGGTTTGAATCGTTGTCCGGGGTGGGCGCCGTTTCGATTACATCAAGCGTGCCATTTCTTGGGGCAAATTCCGTGTCGGTTCCGATCGGTCTCCCGCTGTCGGCAGCGGCAGGATGGATGGAGCCGATGCAAGTCGAGGCTTATCAGGTCGATGCGGCATTCACGCGGACGCTGGGCGTACGCATCGTGCGCGGCCGAAATTTTCTTGCCACCGAGCTTGGTCACCGAGTGGGTGATATGGGCAATGCCATCATGCTGAGTCAGCCCTTGGCGGAACGCCTGTTTCATGGTGCGGCGGCTGTTGGGCAGCAAGTCATGTTGAGTGATCGCATGGTCACGGTTGTCGGTGTGGTCGCGCCGCTGGCCGCGCCAAACTATCTGGGAGCGCAAAGGACCAACTTTACGGTGTTGCTGCCGACGACCGCCATCGGTCGCAGTGTGCTTGCCTTTACGTTCACCGGCCCGGAGGAAACCGTATTTGACAGTCTTGAAGCCCTCAATGAACACGATGCCGATGAGGTGAGCTGGGGGCTACGACCGTATGGTGAAATTCGCGCCGATTACTTCAAGCCGGATCGTCAAGCGGTCTTGGCACTTGCCGCGGTTGTCGTCATCGTAATGCTGGTCGCGCTGTGCGGATTGATCGGCCTGACGAACTATTGGGTTGCTCAACGCCGAGCCCAGATTGCGATACGCCGGGCGTTGGGCGCGAAGAAGGCGCACATCGTCAGCCACTTTTTGCTGGAGAGCACGCTGCTGGTCGTCGCGGGATTGGTGATTGGCTGGTGTGCGGAGGTTGTCCTGGCCCGGTACTTTGGCTTGCTGCCGCTGGGTGGCGATCCACGCATTTGGTCGTTGTCGCTGTTACTGATTGCTGCCATGGCGGCGGTTACCGTATTCGTGTCGTTATGGCGTTGGCTGCGGCTCGACCCGGCCAACTTGCTGCGTGCCGCGTAGACGGTGGCTCGCGGCCTGCGCGGCCCAGCCATCGGCGAAGCCATGCGACAGGCGCGCATCGAGGCCATCTCGGCGTTGCCGCGTCCGGACCGGTAGGTGCGCCCCATGGACGCGATGGTGCCGGGTCGGTGGCCCGGAAACCGGATTCGCGGCCGTGGGCCGCTCCTACGGAGTGCTTGCGGCCGCGGGTCGAGCGAGTGATGCGGCGGCGCGCGCAAGGGCTTCGATTGCGCTCCAGTCGCCCGCCGCGAGCAGCGGCTTGGGCGTCAACCACGAACCGCCGACGCAGATCACGTTGGGTAAGGCGAGGTAATCCGGCGCGCTGGCCGGAGTGATGCCGCCGGTGGGGCAGAAGCGGATCGCCGGCAATGGCCCGGACCAGCCACGCAGCAGCGCGACGCCGCCGATGGCGGCGGCGGGGAAGCATTTTTGCAGCAGGTAGCCGCGCTCGGCCAATTGCATCGCTTCGCTGGCGGGGGCGGCGCCGGGCAACAACGACACCCGGCCATCGTCGGCATCCAGCAGTGCGGGTGTC
>DASSXP010000281.1:0-8691 GCA_035703755.1 Rhodanobacteraceae bacterium
CCAGCTTCGCCTCCAGCGCCACCTTGTATGACGTCGGTTTCAATCACTTCTGGCACGCGCCGTCGGCCGAGCATCCCGGCGACCTGATTTTCCATCAGGGCCATTCCAGCCCCGGCATCTACGCGCGCTCCTTCCTTGAGGGCCGCATTGGCGAGGATCAGCTCGAACTGTTCCGCACCGAGGTGCTGGGCAAGGGCCATGGCCTTTCGTCCTACCCGCATCCGTGGCTGATGCCGGATTACTGGCAGGTGCCGACGGTGTCGATGGGTCTCGGCCCGATCCAGGCCATCTATCAGGCGCAGTTCTGGAAATACCTCGAGAACCGCGGTCTGATGCCCAAGAGCAACCGCAAGGTGTGGTGCTTCATGGGCGACGGCGAGTGCGACGAGCCGGAATCCCTGGGCGCGATTTCGCTGGCCGGACGCGAAAAGCTCGACAACCTGATCTTCGTCATCAACTGCAACTTGCAACGCCTCGACGGCCCGGTGCGCGGCAATGGCAAGATCATTCAGGAGCTGGAAGGCGTGTTCCGCGGCGCCGGCTGGAATGCCCTCAAGGTGATCTGGGGCAGCTACTGGGATCCGCTGCTCGCCCGCGACAAGGACGGCATCCTGCGCAAGCTGATGATGGAAACCGTGGACGGCGAGTACCAGGCCTGCAAGGCTTTCGGCGGCGCCTACACGCGCGAACACTTCTTCGGCAAATACCCCGAAACCCGTGCCATGGTCTCGAACCTGTCCGACGATGACGTGTGGCGCCTGAATCGTGGCGGTCACGATCCGCACAAGGTCTACGCCGCCTACCATGCCGCCGTCCACACCGAAGGCATGCCGACGGTAATCCTGGCCAAGACGGTCAAGGGTTACGGCATGGGCTTGGGTCATGGCGAAGCGGAGAATCCGACCCATCAGCAAAAGAAGATGACCGGCGACGCCGTGCGCGCGTTCCGCGACCGCTTCCAGATTCCGATTGCCGACGACAAGCTGGACGAAGTGCCGTACTACCATCCGGGCAAGGATTCGCCGGAAGTCGAGTACATGCTGGAACGCCGGCAGGCGCTGGGTGGCTTCCTGCCGCAACGGCGGCGCAAGGCCGAGCAATCCTTCCAGGCGCCGGCGCTGGATTTCTACGCGCAGATCACCAAGGGCACCGGCGAGCGCGAAATCTCCACCACCATGGCGCTGGTGCGCGGCATCAACCTGCTGCTGCGCGAAAAACAGATCGGCCCGCATGTGGTGCCGATCGTCGCCGACGAGGCGCGCACCTTCGGCATGGAAGGCATGTTCCGGCAGATCGGCATTTACGCGCCGGAAGGGCAGAAGTACCGCCCGCAGGACGCCGATCAACTGCTGTACTACCGTGAAGCGAAAGACGGCCAGGTGTTGCAGCAAGGTATCAGCGAAGCCGGTGGCATGGCCTCGTTCATGGCGGCGGCGACCAGCTACTCGGTCTCCAATCAGCCGATGCTGCCGTTCTTCATCTACTACTCGATGTTTGGTTTCCAGCGCATCGGCGACTTGTGCTGGGCTGCTGGCGACATGCGTTCACGCGGCTTCCTGGTCGGCGGCACCTCCGGGCGCACCACGCTGAACGGGGAAGGCTTGCAGCACGAAGACGGTCATTCGCACCTGATGGCGGGCGCCATTCCCAACGTCAAATCCTACGACCCGACCTTCTCCTACGAAGTCGCGGTGATCCTGCAGGACGGCGTGCGCTCGATGTTGCAGGACCAGCAGGACGTCTACTACTACCTCACCGTGCTGAACGAAAACTACCCGCACCCCGACATGCCGGAAGGCTGCGCCGAGGGCGTGCTGAAGGGCATGTACCGGGTGCGCGCCGGCAAGGCCAAGGCCAAGGCGCCGCGGGTGCAGCTGCTGGGTTCGGGCGCGATCCTGATGGAAGTGCTGGCCGCGGCCGAGTTGCTGGAAAAGGACTACGGCGTCGCTGCCGATGTGTGGTCTTGCACCAGCTTCAGCGAATTGCGCCGCGAGGGCTTTGACGTCGAACGCTGGAACCGCCTGCATCCAGATGCGAAACAGCCGCGTCAGGCCTACGTCACCGAGTGTCTGGCATCCGGGGAAGGCCCGGTAATCGCCGCTACCGACTACGTGCGCGAGTACGCCGACCAGATTCGCGCCTTCCTGCCGGATGGCAAGCGCTACACCGTGCTCGGCACCGACGGCTACGGCCGCTCCGACACCCGTGAACGCTTGCGCGACTTCTTTGAAGTGGATCGCCGTTGGGTGGCTCACGCCGCGCTGGCCGCGCTGGCAAAGGAGGGCGCCATCGACGTCAAGCAGGTGGTCAAGGCGGGCAAGGATTTCGGCCTCGACCCGGACTCGCCGAACCCTGAAACGGTTTAAGGCAACGCCGCCGTGTGGCATGGCTGCACGGCGGCGTTGTGCTGTCCGGGATCGCGCCGCGCAAGGCCGCGTCGCAAGCGGCGTGACGGCGGCGAAATCGTGTCCACAGCAGGCCGGGAAATGCAACACCATGAAGTCACGGATGGCGGCGGAATCGGCGTAAAAATTCGCGCAAAATCAATGGATTTAGCTACTTGATCAGCATCGATTCAGTGAGCTGAAGCGGGGCACGAAATGCCTTGCGAAAGTGCTTGATCCATGCGTGAGGGTATGGCTATTCTGCGATGGAGATAACGTCTTTCGCAGTCGATTTCATGTCACAGCCAGTACCCTTGCAGCGCGCCGACCTGCCCTCCAGCAACGGGAACGCGTCCCATTTGCACGCCGATCTGACCACGGCGCTGCAAGTGCGCATCGAATCCAATCCGGCCCTGTTGGCGGCCGTGGTCGGCAGCGTCGATGGCCGCGCCCAGACCTTCGCCGCACAAGCGGGACACAGCGTGGAGCCGGCCCGGATTGCCGCCCTGGCGAGCTCGCTGCTCGGCCTGACCGAGTCGTTCAGCCGCGAGGCGCTGCATGGCAACGCCCACTACAACAGTATCGCCACCGAGCACGGCAGCATCGTGGTGGTGCGGGTGCCCAGCCGTGCCCGCGCGCACGTACTCAGTGTGTGGACGGCGCGTGATGAGACTTTCGCCATGACCTTGCGCGCGGCCCTCGACATCGCCGCGCAGGTCGCCCGTCTGCTCGATCACGAATGAACCAACCCCGTTCAACCAAGCCGGCCCCATGCGTCGGCTGCTTTGTCTGACCCAGAGGAAATATCGCAATGCCCAAACTCAGCCTTGAACCCCTGCATCAACTCGACGGCTGCATCGCCGCCGGTCTGGTCGATGCCGACAGTGGCATGTTGCTTGCACAGCACGGGGATGGCCTCAATCTCGAAATCGCCGCCGCCGGCAACACCGAAGTGGTGCGGGCCAAGCGCAAGGTTGCCGCCGCCTTGAACCTGCAAGACACCATCGAGGACATCCTGATTTCGCTCAACCGTCAATACCACCTGTTGCGGCCGCTGGAATCCAACCCGGCGCTGTTTCTGTATGTGGTGCTCGACCGCGCCCGCTCGAATCTGGCCATGGCCCGTCACGAGCTGCGCACGTTCGAGAAAACCCTGGACTTTTCCTGATCAGGGCAGGAATTGAGAGGATGCCCCATGCGCATCGACTTGCGCGTCGCCGCACTGGATGAAGCAACCGAACAACGTGTGCGCCTGGCAGCGACGCTGCTGGGCGCCTACCGTTTGCGTGTTCGCGTCGACGCATGGGACGGCAGCCGTTGCCACCTGTTGCTGGCGTGCCCGCACGACCCGTGGGGCAAGCGGGCGACGGAGCAGGCCGGCCGTCGCGGCGTGCCGGTGATGGACGTCTGCATGGCCTGTGCGGCATCTGCTGGCGAGACGGTTCCCGCCGACATCAGTGCGGCCGGATTGGCGCGTGCCATCCGCCAGAAACTCGCTGTGGTGCTGACGCCGCCCGCCCCGGAGGCAAGCGTTGATGACCTGCCGGGCATCTATCGACTCGCTCAGTCCGGCTGGCGCGGCAAGCCCGCGGTGGCGAGCGGCGATGGTCGGATGGTGCTGACCCGGCCCGAGACCGGACGGGTCTATGCCGCCACCCGCTCCGATCTGCTGGCGGCGGGCGATGCGCTGGTCGGCGCGAAGTGGCAAATCGCACTCGAAGACCCGCCGCGCGACACCTCGGAGCTCGTCTCCGGCAGCCTGGAAGCCTTCCTGTTGGTCGCCGCCATCAAATCGGCCGCGCGGGCGCCGGCGTTTCCCGCCGGCCGCTACCGGCTGGAGACGTGGCCGGATCTCGGCACGGCGACGACGGTGGTGGCGGCCCTCCGGGTCGCCAAACTGTTGCTCGGCACCCCGCAATCGGCGGTCTCCCTGGCGCAGGCATTGCCGGATGTGGATGTCAAGCAAATCCACGCATGCCTTTGGGCATTCGCAGCGGCGGACCTGCTGCGGCAAGATGACGGCATCGACAGCCCGGTCGCGGCTTCGCCGGCACGGCCGCGCGACGGCGTATGGGCTGGCCTGGCCCGTCGTTTCGGCCTGCTGCGCGACTGAGCCCCCACACCGCCAAACCCGACTGAATGCACGCAACCACCTACAACGTCGTACTCGCCGGACCCGTCGGTGCCGTCAAGACCACCGCCCTGCGCACCCTGGCCGACAGCGTGCCGGTATCGACCGAAATGCCGCTCAGCGGCGGCCCGATGGGCGAGAAGACCACCACCACCGTGGCGCTCGACTACGCCACCGTGATGCTGGACGACGGCACCCCTGTGCACCTGTACGGGCTGCCCGGGCAGGAGCATTTCTCGCACATGCGCGAAATCGTCATGCTGGGCGCGCTGGGCGTGATCGTGCTGCTGGCCGCCAATCAGGCGGATGTGGCGTCCCAGTGCCGGCATTGGCTGGCGGTGATCCGTGCCATCGATGCTACCGTGCCGCTGGTGATCGGCATCACCCACACCGATCTGGTGCCGGGTTTCCGCATGGACCTGATCCGTGACGCGGTGGCCGGACAACCGTCGCCGGTGCCCGTGCTGACACTCGACGTGCGTGACCGCGAGCAAGCGGCGCAGCTGATCCGCACCCTGCTCGTGTTCGCCGCCTGAAGCATACTCCGCGTTGCCTCAACGCATTCGATAGCGCCGCATCTTGTCGGCGGTGCCGCAGGTCTCCATGGCGCACCAACGGCGCTGCCGATTCTTGCTGGTATCCAGGAACAACCAGCCGCAGGAGCGGGTGTTGGCACAACGGCGAAGCCGCGATTCGGCTGGATTGCCAAGCAGATCCAGCGCATCCAGGGCGATGCGCTTCAGCGGTAGCCGCGCGTCGTGGGCGTTGCTGCGCCAATGCAGCTGCCCGTCGGTGCCGAGCGACTGGCTGGCCCAGGCGCGCTGCAACCAGCGATCGAGTCCGCGAACCGCAACCGCAGGCAACGGCAAGCCGTCGATGCGCGCAGTGAACGCTGCGTGCAAATGGCGCCGCAGCGTCGCCATCTCCTGCATCAATGCCGTGCGGTCGCGCGCATTGCGCGGCAAGCGAACCGCATCGTCCGGTCCCAGCGCTCCGGCGCGCTGGCACCACTCGATGAAGCACTGTGGCCGCTGCAGGTAGTCTTCGACAGCCACTGCGTAGCGGTCGTGGATGGTGTTGACGAAATCCAGGCACAAGCGTCCACCATCGAGCCGGATGGCGGCGATCGGCCGTGGCGACATGTGGCGGTGCGCAGGCGACATGCGGTCTCACTCGATTCCCGGATCATTGTCCCGGCGTTACTGTTTAAAGCATTTTCAATGGTAACCTGTCAATCGGTCTCCGAAACCCGCCCCGCTGGCGGGATCATGGCATGTCAACGCACTCCATCCCTTCGACCGTGCCACCGCTTGATGCCATGCAGGGCCGGTTGATCGCCGGTATCCTCGCCGCGACCCTGATCCTGCTCGCCATCGTGATAGCCGACCTTGCCAGCGGCGGCCGTCCGGATCCGCCGGCGCTGCGCGCCGCCGCCACACTGCTCGACGGTCCCTGGCGATTCCATACTGGCGACGACCCGCGCTGGGCCAAGGTGGATTTTGACGTCAGGCAATGGCAGGCCATTGACCTGACCGCCTTGCCGGGCAGCCACGACGGCGATGTGGGCCTGCCCGACTACATCGGGGGCTGGATGGCGCACGGATACCCCGGCTATCGCGGCTATGCATGGTATCGGCGTGCGGTAACCGTGCCGGCCGGGAGCGCCGCGTGGGAAATCCTCGGACCAACCCTGGTCGAGGACGGCTACGAGCTGTATTGGAATGGCCAACGCCTGGGCGGATCGGGCCAGATCGGCGCAAAGCCGCGTCTCGTCGGCACCCGGCCGCTGCGCTTTGCGCTTCCCGGCGCCGCGGCAGGCACGCGCGGCATCCTGGCCATTCGCACCTACATGTTGCCCGCCGACGGCGCCAGCGCGGATGGCGGCGGCATCCACAGCGCCCCGATACTGGCGCCACGGCCGATCGCCGAGGCACTGCACCGGGTGCAATGGCAGCGCACTATCGCCGGCTACATCGTCGATGCGATCGAACCGCTGGCGATGCTGGCGCTGGTCCTGTTGGCGCTGGCGTATCTGCCGCGCAGTCGCCGCAAAGGTTTCGTGGTCTTTGCCTGCATCGCGCTAGTGCTCACGGCGGCGCGGCGCCTCAACAATGCGATCGTCTCGTGGACGGACCTGATCGACCTGACCGCCTACGTCTGGATGGCGTCCTTGATGTGGGTGCCGACGCTGGCAGCATGGACGCTGGCGTGGAATCGATGGTGCGGGCGGCCGTGGCGCAGCATCGACGTGGCGGCGGTCTTGCTGGCGATTGCGCAGGCCATCGGCATCGCAACCGATGCAGCCGGTGTCACGGCGGTCAGCCGGGTGGGTTCGATCGTGTTGTTCGTGGCCATCGGCGTGCGCATCTTTCGCGCTGGCCCGATGCGGGCTCTGGCTTTGGCGACGCTGGCGGCGATCATCGCCGGGCTGTTTGGTGGCGAGTTGCTCGACCCGATCGGAGTGCCGGGTATCTGGTTCCCGTTCGGCATCGGGGTTTCCCGAACGCAGTACCTGTTCGTCGCCAGCATTCCGCTCCTGGCCTGCCTGATCGTGCGCACGCTGGGGCAGAAGAACGGGGCCCCAAAGAACGCGGTCAGGTTGACTCCCGCCTGAGTCGCCGCTCGCCGCCGGCCGGCCACCTCGGCTTCGACGATCAGCAGCGGGCGCGGATTGCCGGCGTGGCTGCCCGGTCTTCCGCCAACAGCATGCTGCGCATATCCGCCCCGGTGGGTTGCTGGAACAGGCGCAGCCCGAATTCCGGCAGGATCGCGATCAGGTGGTCGAAGATGTCGCCCTGCGCGTTTTCGTAGTCCGCCCACGCGGTGCTGGCGGTGAAGCAGTACAGCTCCATCGGGATGCCGGTGGCGCCGGGGTCACGCTGGCGGACCAGGCAGAACAGGTCGTGATTGATGCGCGGGTGGCTGTCGAGGTAGGCCTGCGCGTAAGCACGAAAGCTGCCGAGGTTGGTCAGCCGGCGCCGGTTGACCTGCTGCTTGCCGGCGGCGCCCTGCGCGCTGTTCCAGCTGTCCAGTTCACCGTGCTTGCGGGCGAAATACGCTTCCAGCAAATGGAAGCGGCGCAGCTTGCCGATTTCGTCATCGCTGAGGAAACGGGCGCTGGTGGCGTCCAGATACAACGCACGCTTGATGCGACGGCCACCGATTTCCGTCATGCCGCGCCAGTTGCGGTAGGAATCGGAGATCAGGCGCCAGGTCGGGACGGTGCTGATCGTCTTGTCCCAGTTCTGCACCTTGATCGTGTGCAAGGCGATGTCGATCACGTCGCCGTCGGCGTTCTGCGATGGCATCTCGATCCAGTCGCCGACCCGCAGCATGTCGTTGCTGCGCAACTGCACACTGGCCACCACCGACATCAAGGTGTCCTTGAACACCAGCAGCAGCACCGCCGATACCGCGCCGAGGCCGGCCAGCAGGGTCAATGGCGAACGGTTGATCAGGGTGGCGATGACAATGATTGCCGTCGCCGCAAACAGCAGAATGCGCAGCAACTGCACGTAGCCCTTGATCGATCGGTGCGAGTTCTCGGGCTTGCGGGTGTAATCATCCTCGATTGCAGACATGGTGGCGCTGATCGCCAGGGCACAGAACACGGCCAGCAGTGCGAGGGTGACGTTGCGGATGGCCAGGTCGATGCCCGACGGGATGCCGGAGACGAGTTGGATGCCGAAGGCCAGCACCAGCATGGCCGCGATGCCGGCCAGGTGCCCGGCGATGCCATGATGCAGCAGTGCGTCATCGAGGGTGAGCCGGGTGCGGCGGCTGATCACGCGCAGCAGGCGCCGCAGAACGCGCCTGGCCAGCCACCAGGTCATCGAGGCGGCGAATATCAGGAGAACGCAACCGACGAGGGTGCGAATCGCGGGGTTGTCGAGCCATGCATTGATGTAATCCATGCCCCGATGCTAACAAACCGCGCCTGATACATCATGCGTACAGCGCTCCGCGTCAACGAAACCGGGGGTGTACAGGACGCTGGCCGACACAACGTGAGAGCTCGGCAGCTTGGCCTACGGACACGACACCCGCGGCAACGTAACCTCCATCGGCACCTTCAATCTCGACTGGAATCGCGCCAACGAGTTGATCAGTGACCACTTCGGAACCCACTACGCCTACGATGCACGGGGCTGGCGTATCAAGCAGCACATCACCACC
>DASSXP010000320.1:0-4428 GCA_035703755.1 Rhodanobacteraceae bacterium
AGTTGGTGGTACCGACGCTGCCGTTGAATTTCACCGCGGCAGTGATGTCGCCCGCGCCCTTGCCATCGTCGGCTGGCCCGCCCACGCGGCGGGTGTAGATCAGGGCACTGTTGTCATCCAGCAAGCCGAAATTGAACAGGCTCTGGTTTTCAGTGAAGAACGGCCGCTTGTCGCTGAAATAGCTCTCGGTGGCGCTGAAGTTGACCACCAGGTCGTCGCTCTCGACCTGGCCGAAGTCCGGATTGAGACTCGCCGTCAGCTGGAACTGTCCATTCGGCTTCCACAATACGTCGAGCCCAGCATCGAACTGGCTGCGCTGACGGATGTTGTCGTACACGGCGGAGGCATACGGTGTCACCGCCAACAGCGACTGCCGATAGGCGGGCACTTCGACAGGGGCAAAATCCGACAAAAATCGCGCCCGCATGAAACTCGCGTCGGGCCACGCTACGCGCTCGCCGGTGGAGCCGACCACGCGATCGAGATACAGACCGATCACGCGTTTGCCGCCGTTCGCCTTGTGCATCGGCGCGATCGACCACGGGATCAGCACTTCCACCGTGTAGCCATCGGCATCCGAACTCACCGCGTGCTGCCACAGGCCATCCCAGTCCTTGCTGAATTGCGACTCGTTGCTCATCACCGCGTCGAACACGCCGCCAGTGGAGGCAATGGTGAAGTTGTAACCGGTCAGGCCGTCGCCGTTGAAATCCACCATCACGTTGACGCGGTCGACGGGCTCCTCGAAATCGCGCTGCACCTGCTGGGTGGTGCGCGTCACCGCCGGTGGCTGGGTGGCGCGAAACGCCACCGCGAGGCCGGCCGGGGTGGCCAGCACCCAGGCATCGGTGGGCAAGCTGGCCGGTTTTCCGGTCATCGGCTGGGTCTGGCGAAAATCCGTGATGTGCCGCGCGCCCTGCCATTCACCCGGCCGAATGTGTCCGTCGATGGTCACGGCCAGTACGGGCGTCGCCAGCAAGGTCAACGGGATGGCGAGCAACGGTCTGCGCATGTGGATCGGGTACCAGGGATTTCGTGACCATAGGATGCCGGCAACGCGTATTCGGTTTAACTGGCGGAAGTCATGGCGTTGGCATGACCTGCATCAAAAGCCCGAGGCGCCGCAAACCCGACAATGGCGGCTGCACGCCGGGACCCGGATTGGCCGCGTCGCGCGCGCCACGGAACCACCGCCATGATTGCGCACGACCACACCCTCGACGCCTGCTTCCTCGGCCCCTACGGCGAGAACGACAGCCTGCTGGAAAAGTTGCTGGTCGAGTTCCTGCGCGACCACGTCTATTGGCGCCGCAACTTTCATCCGGAAGACTTGCCGGTAATCGGCACCGATGCCGCCCACCACCCGGACTACCTCGCGCTGGAATCGCGCATGCGACGCGAGCTGCACCTGTTGTCGGCCGCGCTGAAGAAATCGGTGCCCTTCCACAGCCCGCGCTACATCGGCCACATGGCCTCGGACCTGCTGCTGCCGGGACTGGCGGCGCAGATTCTCACCCTGCCCTACAACCCCAACAACATCAACGACGACGCCGCGCCGGTCACCGTCGACATGGAAATCAAGGCCGGCCTGCAACTGGCGCGGATGCTGGGTTACGTGCACGATCCGGCACAAGCCAATTGCGCCTTTGGCCACATCACCTCCGGCGGCACCCTGGCCAACTATCAGGCGCTGCGGCTGGCACTGGCACTCAAAGCCTTCCCGGTGGCGCTGCGCGCGTCCGCCGTGCCGGATCTCGCCCTGCCGACGGACGACTGGCAAGCGTTCAATCTGCCCAATGCGTCGGTGATCGAGCTGCTCACGGACTGGCAGCAATGGCTGGCCGCCGCACCCGCCGCCAGCCGCCAGCACTGGCAGCGCAAGGTCGAGGCCGAACGCATCGAACAGCGCGGGCTGGCCGGCTTCTTTGCCGCGCACCCGACGCTCAAGCAGCCCATCGTGCTGGCGCCGATCACCGCGCATTACTCGTGGAGCAAGGGTTGCAAGCTGCTGGGGCTAGGCCGCGACCAATTGCACTTGCTGCCGACGCGCGGCATGCGCCTTGATGGCGACGCCCTGGCCGAGACTCTGGCGCGCTGCGCTGGTGAACGACAACCGGTGCTGGCCGCCATCGCGGTACTCGGCAGCACCGAGTACGGCACCATCGACCCGATCGACGGCGTGCTCGCCGCACGCACGCAATCGCGCCGGCACGGGCTGGATTTCAGCGTCCACGTCGATGCCGCCTGGGGCGGTTACCTCGCCACCCTGTTTCGCAACGAAGATGGCTCCTTGCGCGAGCGCGACGCGGTGGCGGCGGACTTTCGCTATTTCCCCTCGACCGCCGTGCACGCGGCATTCGGCGCGCTGGGTGACACCGATTCGGTGACCGTTGACCCACACAAGCTGGGCTACCTGCCCTACGGTGCCGGCGCTTTCATCTGCCGCGATCACCGTGCCATGGCCTTGCTCGCCGAACGCGCCGACTACGTGTTTCACGGCGCCCACAGCGACGACTACATGGCCCGTTACCGCAACCTCGGCCAATACGTGCCGGAGGGCTCGAAATCCGGCGCCAGTGCGGCGGCGGTCTACGTCACTCACAAAGTGCTGCCGCTCGATCACGTCCATTTCGGCCGTCTGCCCGCGCACACGGTGCAAGCCGCTGAAGTGTTCTACGACCGTGCCCTGGCGTTCGCCAGGGAGCACGCCGAACGGGTGCATCTGCTGGTGCCCTTCGAGCCCGACAGCAACCTGGTCTGTCTGGCATTGAACCCGCATGGAAACACGGACGTCGCCGCCTGCAACGCTTTCGTGCGCGCCTTGCACCAAAGCATGCGCTGCGACGTGCGTGAGCCGGTGCAAACGCGCGAGTTCTTCGGCTCGGCCACCAGCTTGCGCCCGGAGATGCTGGGGGCAGCGGAAACCACGCGCATTTTCGGCGCCCTGGGGCTTGATCCAAGTACACTGGACGTCAACGGCGACAACGATCGCGTGATGATCCTGCGCCACACCTTGATGAACCCCTATCTCCTCGACGAGGAGTACGGCATCAATTACATCAGCCGCTATTTCGATTTTCTCGGCCAGCGCATCCGCACGCTGGTCAATGTCGGACCCGTTGCCTCGCCATGCCCAATCCCCACCACCTGATCAACCCCAACCCGGAAACCCTGCCGGCGCGTGATCCAGCCCGCGCCTGGGTCAGCCAGGCCCTCGACATGCTGGCGCAGGAAGCCGCGCGCTCGGCCGACACGCATCTGCTGAAGCTCAATTTTCCCGGCTTTCCCGGCATCGACTTCTATTTCAAGGACGAAGCCACCCACCCGAGCGGAAGCCTCAAGCACCGTCTGGCGCGCTCGCTGTACCTGTACGCCTTGTGCAACGGCCGCCTCACGCAAGGCCAGGCCGTGGTGGATGCCTCATCCGGCAGCACGGCGATTTCAGAAGCGTGGTTCGCGCGTCTGCTGGGACTTGAGTTCACCGCCGTGATGCCAGCCGCCACCGCGCCGCGCAAGATCCGCGACGTGCAAGCGCTGGGCGGCCGCTGCGATCTGGTCGACGATCCGACCCAGGTCCACGCGCGCGCGGCCGAACACGCCGCCCGCGGTGCCTGTCATCTCGACCAGTTCGGTCTGGCCGAGCGCGCCACCGATTGGCGCGGCAACAACAACATCGCCGAGTCGATCATCCAGCAGATGGCACGCGAGCCGCATCCGGTACCCGAGTGGATCGTCTGCGGCGCGGGTACCGGCGGCACCTCGGCCACCATCGGCCGCTACCTGCGCTACCGGCGCCTGGACACGCGGCTGTGCGTGGCCGAGCCAACCGGCGCCGCCTATGCGCGCGGCTGGCGAGAGCGCGATCGCAACGTGCTGGCCAGCCAACCGACCCTGATCGAGGGTATCGGCCGGCCACGGGTCGAACCAGGTTTCTTGTTTGACGTTGTCGACCACGTCACCGAGGTACCGGACGGCGCCTCGATCGCCGCCGCCTGGCTGCTCGAGGATCTGTTCGGGCGCCGTTACGGCGGCTCGTCCGGCACCAACCTGGTGGCCTGCCTGCAACTGGCCGACGACATGCGTGCGCGCGGCATCGAAGGCAGCATCGTCAGCCTGTTGTGCGACCCCGGCGAGCGTTACACCGAGACCCTGTTCAACCCATCCTGGCTGGCCCGCCACGGCATCGACATCGTGCCCGCGCGCAAGACGCTCGAGCAATGCGTAGCCAGGGGTTGTTGCGTTCCGGCCGCATGAACTTCGCCCTGCTCGGCCACGGTCGTTTCGGGCAGGCCTTTGCCGGGCTGCTGCGCGAGACCGGGCACCGCGTGCGCGTGTTCGATCCCGGTGCCGAGGTGCCGACAGGGCTGGCCACGGATTCCCTGTCCGCCGCCATGGCGGGCGCCGACTGGGTCGTACTGGCAATGCCGG
>DASSXP010000063.1:0-2513 GCA_035703755.1 Rhodanobacteraceae bacterium
TTGTCACACAGGAACACCATGTCCGCAACTGCTGAAACCCGCCCGTTCGAAGCCGAAGTCGCCCAGGTTCTGCGCCTGGTTACCCATTCCCTGTACTCGCACAAGGAGATCTTCCTGCGCGAGCTGGTCTCCAACGCGTCCGATGCCTGCGACAAGCTGCGTTTCGAGGCGCTGGGCCAGCCGGAGCTGCTGGGCAGCGAGCCGGATTTGCATATCGACGTTCGCTGGGATGAGGCCGCGCGCACCATCACCATCCAGGACAACGGCATCGGCATGAGCCGCGAGGAGGTGGTGGCCAACATCGGCACCATCGCCAGCTCCGGCACGCGGCGCTTTCTGGAGGCCATGAGCGGCGAACAAAAGGCCGATGCACGCTTGATCGGTCAATTTGGCGTCGGCTTCTATTCCGCCTTCGTGGTTGCCGACAAAGTTACGGTCGAAACCCGTCGTGCAGGCACGGATACGGCCAGCGGCGTGCGCTGGGAGAGTGACGGCCAGGGCGAGTATCGGCTGGAGACGGTCGAGTGCAGCGAGCGCGGCACCCGTGTCACCTTGCACCTGAAGCCCGACGAAGACGAGTTCCTGAATGGCTGGACCCTGCGCGGCTTGGTGCGAAAGTACTCCGACCACGTCGCCTTCCCGATCCGCCTGCCGGAAGAAAAGGACGGCAAGCCGACCGATGCCTGGGAAACCGTCAACGACGCCTCGGCGCTATGGGCCAAACCCAAGAACGAGTTGTCGGACGCCGACTACCAATCGTTTTACAAGTCGCTGGGACAGGACTTCAACGACCCGTTGGCCTGGACCCACAACCGCGTCGAGGGCAGCCAGAGTTTCACCACCTTGCTGTATGTGCCGAGCCAGCCGCCGTTCGAGGTGCTGATGGGCGGGCGCGACGAGCGCAAGGGTCTCAAGCTCTACATCAAACGCGTCTTCATCATGGATGCGGCCGAGGAGCTGCTGCCCAACTACCTGCGCTTCGTGCGCGGCGTGGTGGACGCCGACGACCTGCCGCTCAACGTCAGTCGCGAATTGCTGCAACACAACCGCCAGCTCGATCGCATACGCGGCGCCTGCGTCAAGCGTGTGCTCGACCTGATCGAAAAGCTGGCGCGTGACGACGCCGACAAGTTTGCGACATTCTGGAACGCGTTCGGCAACACCTTGAAGGAAGGCATTGTCGAAGATCACGCCAACCGCGAGCGCATTGCCAGCTTGTTGCGTTTTGCCTCGACCCGTGGCGACGGCGCCAAGCAGTCGGTGTCGCTGGATGACTACATCGGTCGCATGCAGGCCGGGCAAGACACCATCTGGTACGCCAGTGGCGACAGTTTCGCCGCTGCCAACGGCAGCCCGCAGCTTGAAGCCTTCCGCGCCCGTGAGCTTGAAGTGCTGCTGATGTTTGACCGCGTCGACGAATGGATGCTGGGCGCCTTGCCCGAGTATGCGGGCAAGAAGCTCGGCAACGTCGCCAAAGGCGATGTGCCGCTGGATGAAGCCAGCAAGCAGGCACAGGCCGAAGCGGAACAACAGGCCGGGCCGTTGCTGGAACGCTTGAAGGCGCTGTTGGGCGAGCGGGTGGCTGACGTGAAGGTGTCGGCGCGCCTGACCGACAGTCCGTCGTGCCTCGCCTTGTCGGAGCACGAAATGGCGCCGCATCTGGCGCGCATCCTGCGTGAGGCGGGTCACGACATGCCAGCCCAGAAGCCGGTGCTGGAGATCAATCCACGCCATCCGCTGGTGCAGCGCGTGGGTGACGAGAAAGACGATACGGTGGCGGCCGATCTTGCCGCACTCCTGCTCGAAGAAGCCGAAGTCAGTGCCGGCGCGCAACTGGCCGATCCGGCGGCGTTTCTGCGCCGACTCAACCGCTTGCTGCTGGGCTGATGGAGCGCCGGGCCGCTGCTCGTGGCATCGGGCAGTGGCCGACACGGTGCCGGCATGGCGTGAATGCGCGCCATTGCCGGCCCGCGTGGTTCGCGCGCACAATGCGCCGGGCAGTGATTGAGATGCCGTGATGCAAATCCGATTGGGCCCATTGGCCTTGTTGGCGGTGGTGGCTTTTGTCTGGTGGCTGCTGACACCGAGCCAACGTGCCGTGGCGCCGGTTGCCGCCTCGGCGGGTCGCTCGGTGGTGGCGGACGCCAGCCGCTGCCCGCTGCCGCCCATCGTCGAAGCAGGTGAAGCGCCGCTGCAAAGTGCGATCCAGCCCGGCATTGCCCTGCCGGATGTCGATGGCGCGCGCTTGACCTCACTGGCCGGTTTCAGCGTGCGGGCGCGCGTGCTGAGTCGTGAGCGTTATCACTTTGGTCGTGAGGCCGATTACTCACCGCTCGATCTGGCTCTCGGTTGGGGACGGATGCAGGATGCGGCGGTGCTGTCGAAATTGCGTATCAGCCAGGGCGGGCGCTGGTACCACCTGCGCTGGTCCAGTGAGCCGCCGTTGCCTGCCGGTGAGATGCTGGAATCGAGTTCCAACATGCACATGGTGCCGGCGGACGATGCGATTGCCA
>DASSXP010000149.1:0-4200 GCA_035703755.1 Rhodanobacteraceae bacterium
CGTTGGTGAAATACGCATGTTTGCCGGCAATTTCGCGCCTGCCGGGTGGATGTTCTGCGAAGGGCAGTTGTTGCCCATTGCGGAATATGAAACTCTTTTCAATTTGATTGGCACCACCTACGGCGGTGATGGGGAGTCAACGTTCGCCTTGCCCGATATGCGTGGTCGCTTGCCCTTGCATCAAGGTAGCGGCTATCAGTTGGCAGAGACCGGTGGCGTCGAGCAAGTGACGTTGACTGCTAGCCAGTTGCCCAGCCATAGCCATACATTGTTGGGCACTCTCGACGCGGCGACGCAAGCCGCGCCCTCGTCGGAGGTGGTGCTGGCGATGGGTGAGGCGGTCACGATCCGGCCCTACGGCGTCGATATGCCGTTGGTCCCACTCGATTCGGCGTCGATTGATTCGCGTGGCGGCTCCCAACCGCATACCAACATGCAGCCGTATCTGTGCATCAACTTCATCATTTCACTGTTCGGCATCTTCCCGACGCCGACCTGAGGTTCAAGCCATGGCCGATCCATTTGTGGCGGAAATCCGCCTGAACGCTTTCAATTTTGCGCCCCGGGGCTGGGCTAGCTGCGACGGTCAGTTGTTGCCCTTGTCGCAAAACACGGCCTTGTTCTCCCTGCTTGGTACCACCTATGGCGGCAACGGGAAAAGCACCTTCGCGCTGCCGAACCTGCAGGGTCGCTCGCCCATGCATCCGGGACAAGGGCCGGGCCTTTCATTGCACGATCTGGGCGAAATGGGCGGTGTCGAATCGGTCACCTTGCTGGAGTCGGAACTGCCTTCCCACGGCCATGCCTTGCTGGCGTCGGCCCGCGATGGCATCGACAACAAGCCGGCGGCGGAGGCACTGGCCAAGGGCGTCGGCATCGGGCAATACGCACCACACACGTCCGGGGCGCCGGTCACGCTCGCTCCTGACGCGCTGTCCGTTGCCGGCGGTTCGCTGCCGCACAACAACATGCAGCCGTATCTCGTGGCCAATTTCTGTATCGCTTTGCAAGGCGTGTTTCCTCCCCGTGGCTGAAGAGCAGCAAACATGAATCGTCGACGTTTCCTGTATCAAAGCTTTGGGGCCGGTGCCGCAACACTGGCCTGGGTGCCGTTGGCCGCCAGTGCGTCGACCGCGACGCCTGAAGCGGTCGCGGCAGTTTCCCGCTTTCGCCTGTGGCGGATTGCCGACGACAGCCGTCTGCCATCTTCCACGTCGATGTTGCGGGTGCACCTGGAACGTTTGGTGCAGGCGCCCAAACCGGTACTGGCGAGCCTGCAAGTGCACGCCTTGTTCGATATTGACGGATTGCCGCAACCGTGCGGCTTTCTTGCCTGGTCGTATCGGGCGGAAGACAGGCATGGCAACAGCACTCCCACCCGTTTCGAGGTGCCGGTCAACGGCGTGCGCAGTTTGCGGCTGGACTACACGCTGCGCGCCAGTGCGGGCGAAGCACGGCAAGAGTGCTGCCGCACCGTGCCCTTGTTGCGGCCGCGCTGGCAGCCCGGACGTTACGTTCTTGCTGGTCCGCGCGCGGATGGTCGTGCCGCCGATGCCGCCTGGCATGTCTTGCGCGATGCGCCGGACCGCTTGCTGCGCGCGGACGGCAGCGCCGTCGATTTCGACTATCTCAGCCTGCGTGTCGAAGCGGCGACCGTTTGAGTGCCTTGCTCGATCATCTGTGCCAGCAACTGCGCTCACGGCAGCTGACGGTACGCGAGGAAACCGGGCAGGATCAGGCGTTTACTGCCGCGCTGTACGCATCGACCCGGATCGACGAGCTGGCGGCGGTGGATTGGCCCATGGAGCAAAAGCGCGCCTTTGTGCGCCAGCAATTCGAGGCCCAACGCCAAGGCTACCGGGCGAACTATCCGGGCGCTTTGTTCGGGCTGATTGAGCGACAGGGCCAGCCGCTTGGCCGTTGCTACCTGTGGCAAGGAGCGACGGAGTTGCGCTTGATGGAAATCACCCTGTCGCCGGAGCAGCGCGGTCAGGGGCTGGGATCGGCAGTGCTTGCGGCGTTGCTCGGCTTCGCCCGCGCGGCGGCCCTGGACATCACCCTGCATGTGGAACCGGGCAATCCCGCCCAGCGGCTGTACGCACGGCTCGGATTCACACTTGAGGAGCATCGCGGCGTGTACGACTTCCTGCGCTGGCGGCCGCTCAGTTGAACACGATTTCGTAGCACGATCCCTCGGCGTTTGCCGCTACCGGGACCACGAACACATCGATCTCCACCCCTGTGGGCGCACACAAGCGGTACACGCCTTGTGGCCAGGTGTGCGCCGTGCCAACGGCTTCAAGGGTCGCGCAGAAAGGCGGCTGTTGCCGCAACGGGTGCGGCGGCAGACGCCGCACGGACAGCAGCCGGACTTGCAGCACCGCTGCGGCCGATTGCAACTGCAAGGGCAGTCCGGTCCAGGCTTCGAACATCTCGGCGGTCGGCGTGTCAGGAGTGGACATTCGGTAACCGTAAATGACGACGGCGCAGCCAATCAAGCTGCGCCGTCGGTTGACATCTGGTGGGCGGTACAAGGATCGAACTTGTGACACCTGCCGTGTGAAGGCAGTGCTCTACCGCTGAGCTAACCGCCCGGTAGGGCTGCGCATTGTACGGGTCTCGTCGGGGACGGTCAATGGTTCCGTGCGAGAGTTACAATAGGCGGTTTTCACGCACCGGATTCACCGCGATGGATTTCGTTCTGGTACATCTCCAGGAGCTCCTGGGCAAGCTTGCCGGCTTTGAGGCGACCCCGTGGAAGATCGTGGGCTTCCTTGGCGTGGGGCTGTTCACCAGTCGCTGGTTCGTGCAGATGTATTACACCCGCAAGTACCGTCGCGTGGTGATGCCGCTGGCGTTCTGGTGGTTGTCGATTGCCGGCAGCGTGCTGCTGGTGGCGTACTTCACGTTCGGCAAGAACGACTCGGTGGGCCTGGTCTCCAATCTGTTTCCGGCATTCGTCGGCGTCTACAACCTGATCCACGCCTTGCGAACCCGCGCCGGCACCGCGCCGGCGAAATGATTCGCCGGCGCGGTGCCGGACAGTTGCTTCAGTCCGGTTCGTAGTCGAGGTTGGAGGCCAGCCAGTGCTCGGCTTCGGCGAGCCGCCAGCCCTTGCGCTTGGCGTAATCCTCGACCTGATCGCGGGTGAGCTTGCCGACCACGAAGTACTGGCTGTCCGGGTGACTGAAGTACCAACCTGAAACCGCGGACGCGGGGTACATGGAGTAGCCCTCGGTCAGCTGGATTTCGGCGTTGCGGGTAGCGTCGAGCAGGCGGAACAAGGTCTTCTTTTCGGTGTGATCGGGGCAGGCCGGGTAGCCGGGCGCGGGGCGGATGCCACGGTATTTCTCCGCGATCAGCGCCTCGTTGTCGAGCTCCTCGTCGGCGGCGTAGCCCCAGAGCTCCTTGCGCACCAGGCGGTGCATGTACTCGGCCAGACCCTCGGCGAAGCGGTCGCCCAGCGCCTTCAGAATGATGGCGGAGTAGTCGTCGTTCTCCAGCCGGAATCGTTCCAGATGCGGTTCTATGCCCAGCCCGGCGGTCACGGCAAAGCCGCCGATCCAGTCCGTTACACCGGATTCTTTTGGCGCGATCAGATCGGCCAGGCAAAGATTGGGGCGTTCGACGGGTTTTTCCGCCTGCTGGCGCAGGTGGTGCAGGCGCACCTTCTCGCTGCCGTTGATGAGTTCGAGATCGTCGCCCACGCGTGACACCGGCCAGAAGCCGACCACGGCCTTGGCACGCAGCCACTTTTCATCCAGTACGCGTTTGAGCAGCGCCTGCGCATCGTTGAACAACTCGCTGGCCTGGGCGCCAACGACGGGGTCGGTGAGGATTTGCGGGTAGTGGCCGTGCAGCTCCCAGGCCTGGAAAAACGGCGTCCAGTCGAGCACCGGCAGGATGTCGCTGAGCGGGATATCGTCGAACACGGTAATGCCGGGCTGTCGTGGCACGGGCGGCGTGTAATCGGTGAAATCCGGTTTGGCACCGTTGGCGCGCGCCGCCTCGAGGCTGACCAGCTTTTTGCCGTGGCCACGATTCTTGTAGCGCTCGCGCACTTCGGCATATTCGATCCGGCACTTGGCCAGAAACGCATCAACCAGTTCCTTGGAGACCAGCGATTGCGCCACGCCCACCGCGCGCGAGGCGTCCTTCACCCATACGCAGGCGGTCTCGTAGTTGGGTTCGATCTTCAGC
>DASSXP010000185.1:0-21423 GCA_035703755.1 Rhodanobacteraceae bacterium
GCCGGCGGCGAGCTGCGCGTTGACGGTGGCCATCACGCTGTCGAAATCGCCGTAACCCGAGGAGATGCGTGGCAGCGGCTCGCGCTTGGCGGCACGATCGCCGAGCGCCGGCTCGAAGCAGGCGGCGTAGAACACCAGCCAACGCAGGTAACTGCCGCGGTCCGGGTCGTCCAGCGCCGGGGCCAGCCCGGCGGCCGGGAAACGATCCGCCAGATAGATGTAGATCGCCACGGTTTCCGTCACCACCACACCGTCGTGGCGGATCGCCGGCACCTTGCCCATCGGATTGATGGCGCGATACTCGTCGCCGAGTTGTTCGCTGGTACGAAAATCGACGGTGCAGGTTTCGTAGTCGATGCCGAGTTCTTCCAGCAGCGCACGGGTCATGCAGGAGCGGCTGTGCGGATTGTGGAAAAAAACCAGCGGGGCGCTTGATGTCATGGTCGGGGTCCTTGGCTTGGTAGGGTGGTGACGGGAGGCAGTGTGACGGGGGGCTGCTGACAGGGTGATGTCAGCAGGGTGGCATTGGCCGGCGCGCTCCGGGACAATGCGCGGATCGTTTGCGGATGCCTCGAATGAAACCGATTTCCCTGACCCAATTCCTCACCGAAGAGCGCCGCGCGGGCTACGGCGACACCGATCTGATCCAGTTGCTGGAAATCGTCGCCCGCGCCTGCAAACGCATCGGCGTCGCCACCGGCAAGGGGGCACTCGGCGGCGTGCTGGGCGAGGCCGGCACCGGCAACATCCAGGGCGAGGCGCAGAAGAAGCTCGATGTGATTTCCAATGAAATCCTGCTCGACGCCAACGCCTGGGGCGGCCACCTCGCGGCTTGCGCATCAGAGGAAATGGAACACCCGCAACAGATCCCCGATGCCTATCCGCGTGGCGGTTACCTGCTGCTGTTCGATCCGCTCGACGGCTCCAGCAACATCGACGTCAACATCTCGGTCGGCACCATTTTTTCGGTGCTGAAACGCCCCGGTGGCCACCGCGGTCGCGTCGACACCACCGAGTTTCTGCAACCGGGCGTCAACCAGGTGGCGGCCGGGTACGTGGTCTACGGTTCCAGCACTGTGCTGGTATTGACGCTGGGGCGCGGCACCCATGTATTCACGCTGGACCGCGAGGCCGGCAGCTTCATCCTCACTCGCCGCGACGTGCAGATACCCGAGGAAACCGGCGAGTTCGCCGTCAACATGTCCAACCAGCGCTACTGGGAGCCGCCGATGCAGCGTTACGTCGCCGATCTCCTGACCGGCAAGGAAGGCCCACGCGGGCGCGACTTCAACATGCGTTGGGTCGCCTCGATGGTGGCCGACGTGCACCGCATCATCACCCGCGGCGGCATCTTCAGCTATCCGCTGGATGCGAAGATCGCGGCCAAGGGCGGCAAGCTGCGCCTGATGTACGAAGCCAACCCGATGGCCTTCATTGTCGAGCAAGCCGGTGGTGCCGCCTCAACCGGCCGCCAGCGCCTGCTCGACGTGCAGCCGGAGGGCCTGCACCAGCGCGTGCCGGTGTTCCTTGGTTCGCGCAAGGAAGTCGAGGCCGCGGTCGGCTACCACAGCAGCGCGAGCTGACCGGCGGGTGCCCGGCGACGACTTCATCGAGCTGATCCCGGACGCCATCCCGCCGGCGCTGTGCGCGGCATGGATGACCCGCTTCGAGGCCAGCGACGCCGGCACGCCGGGGCGGGTCGGCAGCGGCCTGTTTCCGGAACTCAAGGATTCCACCGACATCACGCTGGCCGGTCGTGCCGACTGGCAGGATGTCGAACAAGCACTCAACCAAGCGGTGTTTCGCGGTCTGCTGGCCTACCTGCGGGCGCGTCCGCATACGCTGATCGCGCCTTTGATGCTGATGGTGGCCGATGGCGCCGGTGGACAGCGGCGGCTCGATGAAGGCACCTTGCGACAAATGGATGACGCCCAGCTTGGCGCCATCGTCAACGGCGTGTTTCGTCCCGGCGCAATCAACCTGCAACGCTATCGGGCCGACGCCGGGGGCTACCCGTACTGGCATTGCGAACTGTTTCCGCAGGCCGGCGGCGCCGACAGCCTGCACCGACACCTGCTGTGGACGATCTACTTGAACGAGGGCTTTGCCGGCGGCGAGACCGAGTTCCTGTACCAGCAGCGCCAGATCACCCCGCGCACCGGTGCGCTGCTGATTGCGCCCGCCGCTTTCACCCATACCCATCGCGGCAACCGGCCGCGCGGCGGCGACAAGTACATCGCCACCAGCTGGATCCTGTTTCAGCCGGCAAACCGGCTGTTTCATCGCAACCACCCGGAGCTGAAATGAATCCACACCTCGCCATCGACTGGGTTCAGGGCGTCACCGTGGCCGGCGTCGACGGTTGGCTGGGGCTGATTGCCATGGCGTTGTGGATGCTGGTAATCGAGCCGCTGTACGGCCGCAAGAGCTTTCAGGCCATGCTGCGCGCCCTTGATGCCGGTGTAGTCAACGCACGGCGTGACATGTATCGGCACTGGATCCTCTCCAGCTGGTTATCGATGGCGGCGATCCTGCTGCTGGTGTTTTTCGTGCTGGGCTGGACGCCGCAACAACTGGGGTTGCGCCTGCCGACCTTCAATCTGCACCTTGGCAGCGGTTTCGTCGTCGGTATGGTGGCGGCCGCCGTTGGCGGGATGCTGCTCGGCATGTTCGCTGCGAGCCGGCAAAAGCGGCGCGGTGCGGTGGCTGTGACGCCGGCCATGAACGACGCGGTGGCGCGCCTGTTGCCACACACACCGACCGAACGACGCCATTACGCCCTGTTGTCGGTCACCGCCGGCGTCTGCGAAGAAATCGTCTGGCGTGGTGTTCTGCTGGCCGCGTTGGTGGCGATCTTTCCGCAGGCGCCAACGTGGGTCTTGCTGCTTCCCATGCCGCTGATGTTCGGCTGGGCGCACTGGTATCAGGGTTGGTCCGGCGTGCTCGTCACCGGCATCCTGGGCGCCGTCTTCACCGGCCTCTACGCCGTCACCGGCAGTCTCTTGATCCCCATCATTCTGCATGCCCTCGTCGACCTGCGTGGCCTGCTGATCCCGCTGCCGCCGGAAGTATCTGGTAGCGACCTGACGCCCTGACGCCCTGTCGCGGCGGTGCTAAGCTGCGCGCCGACTCCGGGAGACTTGCATGACGCAACGATGGCGCGCGCTGATTGTCTTCGCGGTGCTGTTCCTGCTTTACCAGTCCGCCGAAGGCGTTGGAGATTTGCTGCTGCACAACTTCACCGTGCAGGCCACGCTGATGGTGGCTTGTGTGCTGGCTGCGTGGCCGCTGTCGCATTGGCTGGGTTGGAAAGGCTACGGTGCCTACGTGCTGGGTTGGGGTCCGGTACGTGCGTGGGGGTGGCTGGTCGGCGGCATGGTGCTGGCGCTGCTCGGCAAGCTCGGGGCAATCGTCGTCGGACTCAAGCTCGACGTGTATGCATCCGCGACGGGTTCGGTGGCGTGGGCGCCGCTGTCGGCCACCGCGTTGCCGATGTTGCTGGTCGGCACCTTTGTGCCTTCCGTGGCCGAAGATATCCTGACCCGCGGCTTCTGGTACCGCGCCGCCGGAATCCATTGGCAACGCGGGCTGATGTTCGTGCTGTTTTCGGCGGTGATGTACCTGCTCAATCACATCTATAGATTGCAGCTCGGTCCGACGGAATGGCTGTTGATCTTCTGCTATGGCCTCGCCTACGCCGCCGCGCTGTGGCGCAGCGGCAGCCTGTGGGCTGCGGTCGGTTTGCACTGGGGCTGGAACCTCGCCAATGGCGTCCTCGATGTCGACACCCTCGACCCCGAGCGCGGTTCGTTGCTGTCCACCGTCGTGCACGTCGTTATCCTCGGCATCGTGTTGCTGTTGCCAAGGTCGGTTCGACCGGAAACTCGCTAGCCGAACGCCGCGCGTGCAGCAGGGCGGGCCTTGGTCTGCCGTGTCGGAACGGGATGGTGCGCTCATGGACATGGACCCGGAAAGTGACGCCGTTCAAGGCTTCACGACTGAAACCATGCAAGCCTGTCAACAACGGCAACCCCTGTGCGGTGGTGGTTCCCGGTACTTCATGTAATCGAGTAATCCTTCAGGGCGCCCCACGATGCGATCACGACTTGTTGTCATGCACTTCGTACTGGCTTCGACATGGCTGTTGGCGACGGCGCTCACGGTCCCGGCGCAAGCGGCACCCCGTGAAGTGCCAGTGTCCAGCGTCGCCGAACTGCGCGCTGCCATCCAGTCGGCGCAAGCGGGCGACGACATCGTGCTGGCGGCCGGCAGCTACGAGGTCGACGGCAACCTCAACGCGACCAGCCCCGGTACCGCGCAAGCACCGGTCGTGGTGCGTTCGGCCACGCCGCGTACAGCGCTGATCCGGTTCGGCAGCGGTCTCGTCGAAGGCTTCAAGCTGTCGGCCGCGTGGTGGACCATCGAGGGCCTTGATATCGAAGGTACCTGTGTCGACGACAGCGACTGCGAACACGCCTTCCACATCACCGGCAATGCCGACCACGTGGTGATCCGCGGCAACGACGTGCGCGATTTCAACGCGCAGATCAAGAGCAATGGTGCCATCGTGGATGGCGTCAGGGTATTTCCCGACGACGTGCTGGTGGAGCGCAACTGGTTTCATGACACCCGCGCGCGCATGACCTCCAACCCGGTGACCAAGATCGACGTGGTAGGCGGGCGGCGCTGGGTCATTCGTGCCAACACGATTTCCGACTACGAGAAGGGCGGCGGTGACACCGTCAGCTACGCGGCTTTCCTCAAGGGCAACTCACGCGACGGCTTGATGGAGCGCAACCTGGTGCGCTGCAGTTGGCATACCAGTGGCGGCATGCGTCTCGGTTTGTCGCTCGGTGGTGGCGGCACGTCGCCGGATTCGATCTGCGAGGGTGGCAGTTGCTCGCCTGAACACCAGGACGGCACCCTCCGCAACAACGTGGTGATGGATTGCAACGACGTTGGCGTCTACCTCAACGAGGCTGCGCGTTCGCACATCCTCAACAACACCTTGTACGACACCAGCGGCATCGACGTGCGTTACGCCGCGTCCAGCGCGGATGTCCGCAACAACCTGATGACGGATTCGATCCACAACCGAAATGGTGGCACCAGCACCCAAAGCGGCAACTTGACTGGAATCACGCCGAGCCAGTTCGCGGCGTGGTTCATCGACCCGGCCAATGCCGATTTCCGGCTTGGTGACGGTAGCGCCTTCGTTGACCAGGGCGTGGCTGCGGCGGTCAGCAACGATTTTTGCGGTGCCACGCGCAGTGATGGGGCCCTCGACATCGGCGCGCTGGAGTACCAGCCACAGCCCGCCTGCCGCCTCGACCAGGGCGGAGGCACGCCGCTCGACCGCATTTTCGCCGACGGCTTCGAATGAGACGACGGCTGGCGCGCTACAAGCCCGGTCAGCCACGCAGCGAACCGGCACTGACGTTACAATACCGGGCTCGAATGGCCGTGTGCCGTGCCTCGGAAAACCCATGAGCGAAACCATCAACCCGGCGCGCCCGGTCCCGGGCAGCAAGTTCATCAGCCCGCAGGGCACGCGGGCGGTCAAGGACGGCATACGTCCCAGCGCTTTGAGCGACAAGCCGGACGTGGATCGCAAGCCACCGTGGTTGCGGGTGCGCTTGCCGATGGGTGCCAAGTTCGAGGAAATCCGCGACATCGTGCGGACGCACAAGTTGTCGACCGTGTGCGCCGAATCGAAGTGCCCGAATATCGCCGAATGCTGGGGCCGCGGCACCGCCACCTTGATGCTGATGGGTTCGGTCTGCACCCGCGCCTGCAAGTTCTGCTCGGTGTCGACCGGCAACCCGCAGGGCTGGCTGGACCCGCTGGAGCCGGCCAATGTCGCCGACGCGGTGGCACTGATGGGCTTGAAATACGTGGTGCTGACCTCGGTCGACCGCGATGACCTCGCTGACGGCGGCGCCGGCCACTACGCGGCCTGCATTCGCGCCATCCACGGCCGCACGCCGGCCACGGCGGTCGAGGCGTTGACGCCGGATTTCGGCGGCCGCCACCAGCACGTTGCCACGGTGCTGGACGCCGGCCTCGCCACATTCGCGCAGAACGTCGAGACGGTGGAGCGGCTGACCCATCCGGTGCGCGATCCGCGCGCCGGCTACCGCCAGACGCTGGACATCCTGAAGTTCGCCAAGGGCTACGCGCCCGCTACCGTCACCAAGACCAGCCTGATGCTGGGCCTGGGCGAGACGGACGCCGAGATCGAGCGCACCCTGACCGACATTCGCGCCGCCAACGTCGATGTGGTGACCATGGGCCAGTACATGCGGCCGACCAAGAACCACCTGCCGGTCGAGCGCTTCGTGACACCGGACGAGTTCCAGCGGTACCGCGACATCGCGCTGGAACTCGGCTTCCTCGAAGCCGTATCCGGCCCCCTGGTGCGCTCCAGCTACCGCGCCGAGCGGGTGCTGGAACACAACAACGTCGGCCTCGACCCCGCCATCCTCGACGGCATCCGCGAGAATGCTACGCTGCGTTGTTGAGCTGCAGCAGCCACCTGCGGCACGCGCCGTAGACTTCGCACTGTTCGATGGCTGTTCCGGCGCATGGGTTGGTGTGCTGCTTGCACGGTTCTTCAAGGCGGGGTGTCAGCATGGCCCGTTTCTTGCGGCGTCAGTAGCCGACTTCTTTTTGATGGCGGATCGCGACGATAGTCACGCCGCCGCGATCAACCCGGTAAAGCACGGCGTAGCCGCTGCTGCCAAACTCGATCAAGCGCTCGCGTGTTCCAGCGCCTGCGCCCTGCACGGGCCGCCCGATCTGCGGCTGATCGGCAAGAAGCGCAACGCCGCGCCGGATCGCGTCACCGGCGCGCTGGGCCGCATCCGGGCTCTTGGCTTCCAGGAACCCACGCAACCGCCGCAAGTCGCGCAAGGCGCCCGGCGTGTAGATTACTTGTGGCATTCGGGCGCCGGCAGTTCGTGGTCGGTGCCCCAGCTTGCCAGCCAGCGATCCACTTCATCGCCCGTCGCGTGCAAGCCGGTTTCCCGGTATTCCTCCCACGCCTGCAAAGCGTCCTGATAGAACGCTTGGCGCTTTTCCTCGCGGTCGACGTACTCGGTGATCGCCTCGCGCATGATCCAGTGCGAAGACCGTTTTCGGGCGTCGGCCAGGTGCTGCACACGGTCTTTCAGTTCGTCGTCGAGCTTGATGGATGTTGCCGTGCCCATGATCGCCTCCAACGCTATCTGGTAATACTTGACGCTACTATACACATTCGAGCACTGCCCGGTTGGCGCCCCTCGCCGGGCTTGATCTGTGACTGCTCGCGGTGCTTGGCAAGAATGCACGCGTATCCGTGCCTCCAAGAGCTGGGGCTGACCCGATTGCAGGCACAGCAGTCCGGGCGCAAGTTCCGCCGGCCCGACCAGCGCAACAATGCCAAGCAAGAGCTGATGCGCCTCACGAGTGGTCAGTACCAGGAGCGCGCCGGTTCGCGCGCCATCGCGCCGCATCTGCGCCTGGATTCGAGCAACCGCTCGGAGAGTTTCCGCGTTTTGTTGACAGGCATCCGTCGCATGATCCCCGACTGAGCCGCCGCGGGTTCAGCCTCAAAACAACTCCCCCTGCGGCGACAGTTTGCGCGGCGGCACGAAGCGTGTGCAGTCCAGTTGCAGTTCGCGGGCGCGACCCAGGCCGTGTTTGCGGCAGGCCACTTCGAAGCGCTTGCGCAAGAGATCCGCATACACGCCTTGCCCGTGCATGCGGGTGCGGAAGTCCGAGTCGTAGTCGCGGCCGCCGTTCATCTGCTGGATCAGGCTCATCACGTGCTCGGCGCGCGCGGGTGCGTGCAGCGCCAGCCATTCGCGGAACAGGGCTTTCAGCTCCCACGGCAGGCGCAGGGTGGTGTAGCCGGCGCTGTGGGCGCCGGCCTGCGCAGCGCGCTCCAGTACGGTTTCCAGGTGCTGGTCGTTCAGCGCCGGGATGATGGGTGCCACCAGCACGCCTACCGGTATGCCGGCGTCGCTCAGCGCCTTGATCGCCTGAATGCGTCGGTGTGGTGCGCTGGCGCGCGGTTCGAGTGTGGCGGCGAGGCGGTTGTCCAGGCCGTTCACCGAGACGAACACCTGAACCAGCTGCTCGCGCGCCATTGGTGCGAGCAGGTCGAGGTCGCGCTCCACCAGCGCGTTCTTGGTGACCAGGGTGCAAGGGTGGTGGCAGTCGGCCAGCAGTTCCAGCGCGGCGCGGGTCAGCCGCCACTTTTTCTCGATGGGTTGGTAGGGGTCGGTGTTGCTGCCGATATTGATGGGCTTGGGCACGTAGCCGGGTTTCGCCAGCTCGGCACGCAGCACCTCGGCGAGGTTGCTCTTGGCGCGAATCTTGGTTTCGAAGTCCAGGCCCGGCGAGAGGTTCAAATAGCTGTGGCTGGGTCGGGCGAAACAGTAGATGCAGCCGTGCTCGCAGCCGCGATAGGGGTTCAGTGCCTGCTCGAAGGCGATGTCGGGCGAGTCGTTGCGGGTGATGACGCTTTTCGCGCGTTCTGCGGTGATGCACGTCGCCGGGCGCGGCGCGGCCTCGTCCAGCAGGGCGCTTTGCCAGCCGTCGTCAACAGCGTGCCGGCGAAGGGTTTCGAAACGGCCTTCCGGGTTGGAGGCCGCGCCACGGCCCTTGAGGGCGCGTGGCGGGGTGCTTGGGTGGTCCATGGTGGTGCCATGGTGCGCTGATGGCGTCTCAGCCGGAGCGACAGCGGCCCGCCGTGCTCAGTCGGTTTGCAACAGCGGCTTGCGCGGCAGGCGTTCGGCGCGATTGGCGGCATTCCAGGCGAACCAGGCGACGATGGCGGCGGCTTGCTTCAAGTCGGCGGCTTCGAGGTGGTCGTAGGTGTCGAGATGGGTGTGGTGGACGTGGCTGAAGTAGTCCAGATCGTCCTGGATGAACTGGAAGCCGGGCAGGCCGATGCGGTCGAAGGCGATATGGTCGGTACTGCCGGTGTTGCGGCTGGTCACGGTGGTGGCGCCGACGTCATGGAACGGTTGCAGCCAGCTGGCGAAGATCGGTGCCGCGGCGAGGTTTTCTTGCGCGTAGATGCCACGGATGCGGCCGGAGCCGTTGTCGAGATTGAAGTAGGCCGCGAGGCGGTCGTATTCGGCGGTTTTTTGCAACGCGCCGGTCGGCTTGCGGAAGAACGCGGGCAGCGCCTTCTGCGCCGGGTCGGTCGGTTCCGGGTAGTGGCCAAAGTGCTTGGCGACGTAGGCGTTGGAGCCGATCAGGCCTTGCTCTTCGCCATCCCACAAGGCCACCCGAATGGTGCGCTTCGGTTTGACGCC
Source organism: Rhodanobacteraceae bacterium (assembly GCA_035703755.1). Lineage (GTDB taxonomy): Bacteria > Pseudomonadota > Gammaproteobacteria > Xanthomonadales > Rhodanobacteraceae > DASSBG01. Next base: position 9,306 of record DASSXP010000185.1, read on the forward strand.
GATGGTTTTCAGGATACGCATGGCCTCCATCATCACCGCGACGCCGGCGGCGTTGTCGGCGGCGCCGGTGCCGGTGTGCCAGGAGTCCATGTGTGCGCCCAGCATCACCACCTCATCCGCGCTGCGACCGCTGCCCGGAATCTCGGCCACCGTGTTGTAGCCGGGCTGGTTGCTGTCGCTGGTGAAACGGGCGTCGACGTTGATCTTGAGCTTGACGGGTTGTTTCTCCGCCAGCAGGCGGGTGAGGTCGTTGTAGTGCTCGGCCATCATCACCAGCGAGGGCACGCCCACCGGCTCGCCGGCCTTGCGTGAACCGCCACCGGTGGCGCGGATGATGCCGTCGTCGCGCGAGCTGATGCTGAGGGTGGCCAGCACGCCCTGTTCGGCAAAGAACGTATTGATCGCCTTGGTGAGTTCCTTGCGCTTGAGATAGCGGCCCAGCCACTTCTCGCGCTGATCACCCGCTTCGGCGGGGACTTCGAAGGCCTGCATGTCGCGCAGATCCTGCGCCGAATCACGCTGCGAATCCGGCTTGTCGCTGCGCTCGTAGGCGCGCGCCTCGTCCAGCAGCACGATCTTGCCCTTGAGTTTGCCTTCGTATTGCTTGAGGTCGTCCTTGTCTTCGATCTTGACCTGCATCACCTCGCCTTCCACCGCGCCGTGGGTGCCCGGTGTCCAGGCTTCCGGCAATGCGTGCAGCGGCATTTGCCGCGGGCTCAGCATCACCACGCTGGCATCACGGAACTCCCAGCCACGGCCGAAATCGGCAAACGGCTCGGCGTGCACGTTGCTGAGGCCCCAGGCCTTGAACTTGCCCTGGGTCCAGTCGATGGCGGCGGCCATTTGCGGCGAATTGCTCAGGCGCGCGCCGATGTCCACCGTCAGGTGGCTGGCGATGTCCATCACCTGGGAATGGTGGAAGGCTTGCTGACGGATGCGGTTGGCCATGTCGAGATCGACCGGCTCGGCGGCGCTGGCAAAACCGGTGACGGCGAGGCCGAGCACCAGGGCGGAACATTTGAACATGGCGGACTCCGGGATGGCTGCCTGGGGCAGGCCAGTCTACGGGCCGTTTCGTTGCCGGCGAACCGGCCAAAGGTCATGGCACCCCGGGTTCAGCGGCCGCCGCTGCGCTTGCGCTCCATCCGGCGCAAGAGCTCGCGCATGATGGTGAGGTACAGCGCCTCGCCCAGCACGCCGTCCTCGACGTCGGAGTCGATCGACGGGTTGTCGTTGACCTCGATCACCACGGTGCGTTCGGGCGTTTGCTTGATGTCGACGCCGTACAGGCTGTTGCCGATCGGCTGGGTCGCCTTGAGTGCCAGTTTCAGCACCTGCGCCGGTACCTCGTCGAGCGGCAGGGTCTGATAGCCGCCGGTCTTGTCGCTGCCTTTCGCACCGTGGTTGTAGATTTGCCAGTGGCCGCGCGACATGAAGTACTTGCAGGCGTACAGCGGCTGGCCGGCGAGTACGCCGATGCGCCAGTCGTACTCGGTGTAGAGAAACTCCTGCGCGATCAAGAGGGCGCTGTGCTGGAACAGTTCGCTGGCGGCTTTTTCCAGCGCCGCCACCGATTCAACCTTGACCACGCCGCGCGAGAACGAGCCATCGGGAATCTTCAGCACCAGCGGCAGGCCGAGCCGCTCCGGCAGGGTGTGCAGCTGGCGCGGGTCCTTGTGGTGCAGAATCTCGCCGCGCGGTGTCGGCAGCTTGCGCGATTGCAGCAAGTCGTGCAGGTAGATCTTGTTGGTGCAACGCAGGATCGAGGTCGGATCGTCGATCACCACCATGCCTTCGCGCTCGGCCTTGTGGGCAAAGCGGTAGGTGTGGTTGTCGATGGCGGTGGTTTCGCGGATGAACAGGCCGTCGTACTCGGCCAGGTGCGCGTAGTCGTTCTTGTCGATCATGTCGACGTCGATACCGAGCTCGCGGCCGGCGGCGACGAAATGCTTCAATGCCCGACGATCCGATGGCGGCAATTTTTCCTTTTCGTCGCACAGCATGGCGAGGTCGTAGCGAAAGCTGCGACGCGCGCGTGGCTTGCGCCAGACGCGGCGCGAAAAGCGGTCCAGCGCCTGCGCGAAGGCGTCTTCCTGGGCGTCGTCCAGACTCTGGAAACCGACCGGCTTGATCGCGCCGATCTGCCACACCCGCTCACGCACGAACTCGATCCGCAGCAGCGGGCAGGGGAACAGCTCAAACACCTGATGGGCCAAATCCTCCAGGCTCGGGTAGGAGGTTTCGCCGAAATACACCAGGATGCCGAGATCGGTGGTGTCGCGGCCGCCGGCCGGCAGAAAGCGGGTCAGCTTGTGGTTGATGTCCTCGATGTCGAGGCCGTACAGCGAGCGCTTGCGCAGGTCGTTGATGGTGCGTACCGACGGGATCACCTTGTGCCCGCGGGCTTCGGCCAGCAAGGACACGTAATAGCCGGTGCCAAGGTAGCGGTAGCTGCGGCACAGGTTGATGACCTGGGTGCGTTCATCGCCGCCAATCGGCTCGCGCAGGTAGTCCATGGCGGTGACGACGTTGTCGGACGGGTAGTAGGAGCCCCAATCAGAGGACTTCTCCACGACGATAACCAGCCGGCTCATGCGACCTCGGTGCGAATGCGCGTGCGTTGTGGCGCGCGCATGCCACCCGGCGTGGCGTCACCGCCGCGCAGTGTGGCACAGCGTGGGTGATTGGCAAGATGGTTTGCTGAAGCCGAGGTAAAGGCCGCGCGGCTGTGGCGGGCGTGGTGAACGCAGGCATTGCGGCACCGCGTCACTGGCATTAGGCTGCGCGGTCATGTCCACCGAACCGCCTCCCCGTGTCCGCCGCGCCGCCGCCGTCGACGAAGAAGCCCTGTGCACGCTTGAGCAGCGCGTGTTCTGCGGCGACCGCTTGAGCCGCGCCCAGTTTCGACGCCACCTCGACAGCGACACCGCCCTGGTGCTGGTCAGCACCGACCACGGCAAGCTGTTGGGTGATGCCGTGCTGTTCTTCCGCCGTGGCTCGACGGTGGTGCGGCTGTACTCACTGGTGGCGGCGCCCGAGGCGCGCGGTCGCGGCGTGGGCCGCGCATTGCTGGCGGCGGCCGAGCGCCATGCGCGGCGGCGGGGACGTGAGCTGCGGCTGGAGGTGCGGGTCGACAACACCGCCGCGATCGCGCTGTACGAAAGCGCGGGCTACCAGCGCTTTGGCCAGCGCGCCGCTTACTACGAAGACGGCTGCGACGCCTGGCGCTACCGCAAGACGCTGGACTGACCCGCGGCAGGCGCGGCTCGCCGCGGAAAGACGACCGGTTTCGTCATCCCGGAATGTCGCAGCCAGGGTGTCGAAACGAACATCGGCGTAGCCGAGTAGCCGATGGCCCGGAGGCGGGCCGTTTTCCCCAGTTGTTATCATGCCCTCTCGCACCGACGACACGAGGCCTGCATGTCCACATCCCGACGTATCCGTGTACGCCACGGCCGTGATCCGCGCATCGATGCCGGCATCGCGGCGATTCGCCGCGAGCAGGAGTTGCCGGATGCCTTCCCGGCTGAGGTCGAGCAGGCGGCCGAACGGGCCGCTGCCGCGCCGCGGCTGCCCGAGCTCGATCGGACCGACATTCCCTTCATCACCATCGATCCGCCCGAGGCGATGGATCTCGATCAGGCCATGTACGTGGAGCGTCAGGGCACGGGTTACCGGGTGCATTACGCAATTGCCGATGTCGCCGCCTTCGTCCAGGCCGGCGACCCGGTTGATGTCGAAGCGCGCCGCCGCGGCGAGACCTTGTACGGCGCCGATTCGAAAATCCCGCTGCACCCCAGGCCGCTGTCTGAGGCGGCGGCCTCGCTGCTGCCCGACCAGCTGCGTCCGGCGCTGCTGTGGACCATCGACCTCGATGCCAGCGGTGAAGGCATTGCGGTGGACGTGCGGCGGGCGCGGGTCAGGAGCCGTGCCAAGCTCAACTACACCGGCGTGCAGGCTGACATCGACGCCGGCAAGGCCGAGCCGATGTGGGCGGTGCTGCGGGAAATCGGCGAGTTGCGCGAACAACGCGAACAGGCCCGTGGCGGCATCAGCCTGCCGCTGCCCGAGCAGGAAATCGCGGTCGACGAACAGGGCAAGTGGACGCTGGAGTTCCGCGGCCGCGATGCGGTCGAGGGGTGGAACGAACAGATTTCGTTGTTGACCGGAATGGCCGCCGCGCACCTGATGATCGAGCACAAAGTCGGCATTCTGCGGACCTTGCCCAAGCCCGAAGCCTGGGCCATCGAACGGCTGCATCGGGCGGCGCGTGCGCTCGACATCGACTGGCCGCACGGGCTTGACTATCCAGCCTTCATCCGCCGCCTTGACCCGGCCAAGCCCGCCCACATCGCGATGATGATCGACGCCACCAGCGTGCTGCGCGGCGCCGGCTACGTGGCTTTCAACGGCAATGTGCCGGCCGACTGCGAGCATTCCGCGCTGGCCTCGACCTACGCCCACACCACCGCGCCGCTGCGGCGGCTGGTGGATCGCTTTGTGGGCGAAACCTGCGTCGCCTTGTGCGCGAGCGAGCCGGTGCCCGCGTGGGTGCTGGAGGCGCTGCCGAGCCTGCCAGACCTGATGCGTGAGTCCGGCCGTCGCGCCAGTCGCTACGAGCACGCGGTGCTGGATCTGGCCGAGGCGATGGCTCTCTCCTCGCGGGTGGGCGAGGTGTTTGATGCCAGCGTTGTCGATGTCGGGAAAGACGATCCCCGGCGCGGCGAGGTGATCGTGCGCGCGGTCGCGGTGGAGTCGCGCATCGAGGCTGACCGGCCGTTGCCGCTGGGTGAACGCATCCGCGCCCGGCTGGTCGAGGCCGATCCCGTCAAGCGCCGCACGCGGTTCGAATTGGTTTGATCCCGAAGCCCGGTGGGCGGTGATAGGCCGACGCCGGGCGCTCAGGGCGCAATGCCGCAGGCGTCCCAGTATTGGGGCGCTACGCTGGTGGACTCGCCGCTGTTCTGAAAGTAGTGATCGTAGGTCTGCCGCGCCCAGGCGTCCGCTTCAATCAGGGCGGCAGGGTCCAGGGTCGCGGTGGCCCGCGACAGCTGCGCATCGACGCGCGTGGCGGCGCGATCCTCCGCGCCCAGCCGGTACAGCTTGAGATAGCGGTACTGCGTCAATGGATCCTGTTCCACCAGTCCCGAAATGAGGCTGCCGCTGTCGTGGTTGCCGTAGGCATACTGCAACATGTCGACCATCTTCCAGTCGCCCGCCTTGATCGCCGCGTCGATCAGGGCGGGCGCTTCGCGCGCATACACCGTCAAATAGTCCGGGTGGTGCAGTAGTGTCGGCAGGTCGATCCGGGGACCGCGATGCACATAGCAGTCGCGCGCATCGGCTACGCCGAGACGGGCCGCCGCCAGCATGACCGGGGTCAATTGCCCGAGCTGGCGCTCGTCGGTGCCGTGGCACAGCGCGGCATACTCCGCGGACTGCTCCAGTCGGGATTGGGCGGCTTCCAGTTCCTGTTCCGAGGTGTTTTCGGGCTTTTGCGCCAGGATGGTGTTGGACCAGTACAAGGCGCTGGTTTGGCGTGTCGCATGGTTGCGGCAACGCATCAGGTCACGGTACAGCCGCGCGGCTGCCGGTTTGTCCCCGGTGCGGGTGCGAGCCAACAGCGCAGCAAACGTTTGCGTCAGCGGTGCATCGGCGGGTGGCAACAACGAGGCAGGCACGGCGGCAACGGTCGCAGCCATCAGCCCGTCCTCTTCAGGTGGGGCGTGCCCAGTCGTGATCGCGGCAATGGCCGGTGCCTCTCGGCTGAGGCGCGCAGTCGAGCGTGGTGATGGCCTTTCACCGGCTTTGGGCGCCACGCGCAGGAACAGCACGGCCACGCCACCAAGCATCAAGATCAGGCCGAACCACAGAATGGGCCGATGACGCGGCATCAACGCGTAACCTTGCGATACCGGCTGCGATGCTGGGCCAAGGTCGTCAACACACCGCTTCAGCGCGGTTTGGTCGGCAGCGGGAACGGGGTGACGATGCGCTCTCCCGAGGTGGCATCGCGGATGGCCGACTGACCCTTCTTTTCCACTTCCTCGATGCGCACGATGGACTGCATCGGCAGATGCAGCGCGCGAGTGGCGCCGAACTCGTCGCGCAGACGCTCTTCGGTCGGGTCGACCACTACGCCACCCTTGACGTCGAACACCAGCTTGCGCACCACGGTGAAGCCCCAGATTTCACTGGCGGCGATCTCCTCGGCGTAGATTTCGTACACCTTGCCGTGGTTCAGAAAGGTGATCTTGTAAAGCGGTTTGTTCATGTGTCGATGGTAGGTCATCGTCGCGCGCTGCGGAAGCGGCGGCGTACCGTGGCCGGTGCGGCGGCGCCGGGATGGTATCGTGCCCGCGTTGCGTTGTTCGAGACCTGCATGGCCAAGCTGTATTTCTACTATTCGGCGATGAACGCCGGCAAGACCACCACCTTGCTGCAAAGCGCCTACAACTACCACGAGCGCGGCATGCGCACGTTGATCCTGACGCCGGCGCTGGACAACCGCTATGGCGAGGGGGTGGTAGCGTCGCGGATCGGTCTCAAGGCCAACGCGCGGCGTTTCGCCGCCAGCGAAGACCTGTTCGCGCTGGTCGAGGCCGACATGGTGGCGCGCGGCAAGCTGGATTGTGTGCTGGTGGACGAGGCGCAGTTTCTGGCCAAGGCGCAGGTGTGGCAGTTGAGCGACGTGGTGGATCGTTTGCGGATTCCGGTGCTGTGCTACGGCTTGCGCACGGATTTTCTGGGTGAATTGTTCGAGGGCAGCCGTTATCTGCTGGCCTGGGCCGATGACATCGAGGAGATCAAGACCATCTGCCACAGCGGCAAGAAGGCGACCATGGTGGTGCGGGTGGACGAGCAGGGCCGGGCGGTGACGCAGGGGCCGCAGGTCGAGATTGGTGGCAATGATCGCTACGTGTCGGTCAGCCGCGCCGAGTTCAAGAAGATCACCGAAGGCCGCGGTCGGCTGGAACTGCAGCAGCCGGTGCTGCCGTTGGGGGAGCGCGCATGAGTGCCAACAGCAAAAAGATCAATGGTTTGGGCGGTGGCTGGCCGGCGTGATCAGGCGTCGGCCGGCGCTGGTTTGACCAGCAACCGCGCGGCCAGCACACCGGCCTCGAACAGCAGGTACATCGGTACCGCCAGCAGGGTTTGCGACAGCACATCGGGCGGGGTCAGTACCGCGGCCACCACGAAGCAGCCGACCAGCACGTAGCCACGCGCCTTGATCAACTGGCTCGCCTGCACCACGCCCATTGCCACCAGCACCACCACCGCGACCGGCACCTCGAAGCACAGGCCGAAAGCGAAGAACATCACCAGCACGAAACTCAGGTAATGGGTGATGTCGGTCATCATCTCGACCCCGGCCGGGGTCATCGCGGTGAGGAAGCGGAACACATTCGGCAGCACCAGATAGTAGGCGAAGGCGCAGCCGAGGTAGAACAGCAGCACCGCCGCCACCAGCAGCGGCCGGGCGAGGCGTTTTTCGTGCCGGTACAGGCCGGGGCTGACAAAAGCCCACAACTGATACAACACCACCGGCATGGCCAGGAACAGCGCCACCACCGCGGCCAGTTTGAGTGGTGTCAGAAACGGGCTGGCAACCTCGATGGCGATCATGTGTGCGCCGCCGGGCAGGTGTTCCACCAGCGGCTTGGCCAGCCAGCCATACAGCTTGTTGGCAAACGGCAGCAGCGCGAGCAGGAACAGCAGCACCGCCACCATCGCCTTCAACAGGCGGGCGCGCAGTTCGATCAGGTGCGACAGAAAACCCTGCTCGGGGCCGAGCTCGCTCGGCGTCGGCTCAGGGCTCATGCTTTTGCTCCGGCGTCGGGCGTGGATCGGCCGCGGCGGCGATGTCGGCGCCGTGCCGGTTGACCTCGTCGCGCAGCTCGCTGGCGCTCTTGCGCAGCTCGTCCGCGCCGTCGCGGAACTGGCGCTTCAGGTCCTCGGTCGCCAGTTCGCGCTCGACTTCATCGCGCACGCTGGCCCAACTCTGCCGCGCCCGGCGCAGCAACGCACCCACAGTGCGCGCCGCAGCCGGCATGCGTTCGGGGCCGAGCACCAGCAGCGCGACGATCGCGATCAGCAGCAGTTCGCCAAAACCGACGTCGAACATGGCGCAGCGGGATCAGTCGACGCGGTCGCGGGTCGTGCTGTCGACCTTGTCGCGTGGCGCCGGCTCATCGGCCTCGAGTTTGGGTTCGGCCGGCTTGTTCTGGTCGTCGTCACCGGTCAGACCCTTCTTGAAATCGCGCACGGCGCGACCGAGATCCGAGCCGATGTTGCCAATCTTCTTGGTGCCGAACACCAGCACCACGATCAGCAGCACGATCAGCCAGTGCCAAATGCTGAAACTACCCATTTACTTAACTCCGGAAAGGGAACCCGTTGGCGTCCGTACACAGCGCACAACTCAACGCGTAGTGTACTCCTCGAGGCGGGCGCGGAAGCCCGCCACGGCGGCAGGAACGGTGGCCGTGGTGGCGGCGAAAATCGACCGTGCGGTGGCGGCCGGTCCGTACACGGCGCGATTGGCCTCGTGGTCGATGCGCAGGCGCGAACCCTGCAGGGCAAACCCGGCAAACAGGCCGCGCGCGCGCGAATAGGCGTAGATCTCCGCTTTCAACTGGGCATTGGTGGAGGCCTGCGCATTGCGCCCGACCGGGCCGGCGGCCACGGTGAGGTCGGTGCCGAGGAGGAAGGTGCCGTTGACGATGGAGTCGACCCCGCGCTGACTGCGGAAAATCAGCACCAGGTCGGTGGATGAGACGCCAGCCTGCACGCCGATGCTGCCACCGCTCAGGCGCACGAAGCTCGGATTGGTCCACTGGCCATGCTGCTTGATCGATACCAGGCCCTTGCCGTAGCGCCCGGCCACCACCAGGCCGGCCTTGACCACGTGCGGCAGCACCGCCACGGCGTAGGCGTTGTTGAGCATGTCGGCGGGCAGTTCCCGATCCGGGGCCTGCATGATGGTGGCGAGGGCGTTGCTGGCCGCGCTGGCGCGCGCCAGCGGCGCGTCGTCACCGGCCGTTGCGTGGGGGCCGCATGCCAGCAGAAAAACTGCCAGCAACAGCAAAGCGATGCGTTTGGCTTGCATCCAGGGGTTACCGTGATTGCAGAGGAAGGTCAGGCGAGCGCCGTGCGCCGCAAGCGCCACAGCGCCAGCAGTAGCAGACCGCCGATGAGTGGCAGCAGCGCCCAGCGACTGGTGGCCGGCACGCCATAAGTGGTGCCGGCGGTGGTGCGGTTGCAGGCGGGCACGCCGGTGGTGAAGCCGCGGATGCCGATGCCGCGCAAGGACGCCGGGCCGGTGATGGTGCCCAACACATTGGTGACGCCGTTGCCGCTGTCGATGCTGGCCAGGTCGCTCCAGTCCGCCGGCATGGTGTTGGTTGGCGGCGGCACGTAGTTCAGCGCTGCCAGCATCTGGCCGTTGGGCGCGACCGCTGGCGAGGCGGAGGCGAGGTAGGTGACCATCGATCCCAGGCCGCCAATCAGGGTGGCGGTGCCGCTGCGGGTGTCGATCCGGTACCAGCCCTCTTCGCCGCGGCCGCCGATGCCGTACAGCGCATCGTCCTTGACTACCAGGCCGGTGATGGTGCGCCCCAGTGAGCCGATCAGGGTGCTGGCGCCGGTTTGCGGGTCGACCTTCCACAGTTGGCGGGCGGTGGCCGAGCTCAACCACAGGCTGCCGTCGCAAGCGGCGGTCATGGCGTAATCGAGCGGTGCGGTGGGGTCGGTGCCGAGCACGATGCCGAACTTGCCGACCACGCTGGCCTGGCCGGTGGACGGGTTGATCCGCACCAGCGACTTGATGGTGTCGGAAGCCGCGTACAGGGTGCCGTCGGGGGTCGTGGTCAGGCCACTCAAGTCGGCAATCGCTTGTGGGCCGTTGTTGCCGGCGGCGCCGATCAGGGTGGCTTGGCGGGTGGCGAGATCGACGCGATAGAGCTGGTCGTAGTCAATCGCATAGGCGCTGCCCGACGTCTGCGCGTGCGCGGACGACACGGGCAGGCAGGCCACCATCATGGCCAGGCAGACGACAGCACGCATAGGGCAGATCCGTTTGATATAGTTACTACAGTCGCCACGGATGCAACTGCAGGTGCGGTCAGGCTAGCATGTTTTCCTGTGCTGACAAAGCGTTGCGGCCGTTTTCCTGGCGTTGAACCCGGTTCGCGGTCGGCGTTTGTTGCGCATGCCGTCGCGCCGCTACCGTCAGCCCACCCAGCCAAGGAGCACAGATCGTGTCCCAGCCCGGCATTGAACCCAACATCTTGGGATGAGTGACGCATCGGCGACAACCAAGACGGGCGTGCTGGTGGTCAACCTCGGCACCCCGGACGCCCCCACGGCGGCGGCCCTGCGGCGCTATCTGGGTGAGTTCCTGGCCGATCCGCGAGTGGTGGATCTCACGCCGCGTTGGTGGTGGTGGCTGATCCTGCACGCGGTGATCCTGACCGTGCGGCCGGCGCGTTCCGCCGCGGCCTATCGCAAGGTCTGGACTGCGGAAGGCTCGCCCTTGCGGGTGCATACCGAGGAGCTGGTGGATGCGCTGCGCAGTCATCTGGCCATGACGGATGCGACAGTGATGGTGGAGCTGGCGATGCGTTATGGCGCGCCGTCGATCGCCAGCGCGTTGGAGCGGATGCGCGACGCCGATGTGCGGCGGCTGCGGGTGTTGCCGCTCTACCCGCAGTATTCCCGCACCACCACGGCCTCGGTCGATGATGCCGTCGATGCCGCACTGGCGACGCTGGGTTGGGCGCCGGAGTGCGTGCGTGTGCCCGACTATCACCTGGATGAAGCCTGGTTGGACGCGCTGGCTGCCAGCGTGCAGACCTATTGGCAGGCGCACGGCCGTGGCGAGGTGCTGTTGTTGAGTTTCCACGGTATTCCGCAGCGCTATGTGGCGGCCGGCGATCCGTACTATGCGCAGTGCCGCGCCAGCGCCGACGCGCTGGGCGCGAAACTCGGCCTGATCGCCGGCGAGGTGGTGCTGTGCTTCCAGTCGCGGGTCGGCCGCGAACCGTGGCTCGAACCCTACACCGACCACACCGTCAAGGCACTGGCGGCGGCGGGCATCAAACGCATCGATGCCGTGTGCCCCGGTTTCGCCGTCGACTGTCTGGAGACGCTGGAAGAAGTGGCGCTGCGTTATGCCGAGGCGTTTCGCGCCGCCGGTGGCGAGGAACTGCGCTACATCCCGGCCTTGAACGCCAGCGCCGCGCATGTGGCGGCGCTGGCCGGCTTGATCGCGCGGCTGGATTGACGGCGGCGGCCGCGGATCACTTGAGACCGAGTACCGCCGCCCCCTGCTTGAAGGTGATGTCAACCGGAATGCCGGCCTTGTCGAGCCGCTTGAGGTCGGCTGCCAACGGTGCGTCGATCACGCCGGTCTGGTCGGTCAGGCGTTTGGCCGCGGCGTAATCGCCGTCGCCCTGGATGGTGAGAATCTGCGCCGACAAATCGTTGATCGCCTGATGCATCTTGGCGGCATCGACACGGTAGCGGCCCGAGGCAGCGTCGCGCACCACCGCGCCCTCCTTGAGGAAGAAATTGAAGCGCACCATGTTGGCCTTGGCATGGGCGTCGCTGGCGCCGAAGCGCACCGAGCGCAGGATGCCGGTAAGGAAGGTGACGTAGTTGTCCATGCGCTTGGTGCCGTCGAGCTCCTGCTTCTGCATCAGTTGTTCGACCATGTACACGCCGAGCACATCGGCCTTGCCTTCCTCGAAGCTGGAGGCGTAATCCTTGAGTGCCTTGCGCACCGTGCCCTTGCCGTCGAGCGTGTTCTTGATACCGAGGCCGTGCGCGACTTCGTGGAACATGGTGTTCTGGAAGAAAGCGTCGAAGGTGAGGTTCTTTTGCTGCTCCGGCACGATCAGTTCATGTCCGATCGGCAACATGATGCGGTCGAACTTCGCCTGCATCACGTTTTCCAGCTGCAAGCGGCGGGTGCCTTTCTTCAACTGCACCTGTTCGTCGTTGGGCAGGTTGATGGCGATGGTCTTGGCGCCGGTGTTGGCGTCACCGGCGTAGTAGACGGCGAAATAGGCGTTGAGGTCGGCGTCCGAACCCGGCTGCTCGGCTTTGTACTTCGCGG
>DASSXP010000227.1:0-3068 GCA_035703755.1 Rhodanobacteraceae bacterium
CGCTTCCACTTTGGCTGGAAACCCATGCCGAGGATGCCCAGCTTCAGCGGCTCGGCGGCGACCCGCACGCAATGCAGGTGCTCGGCAATCTCGCAGCAGGTGTCGTGGATCGTGTCGAGCGGTGCGCCTGAAAGCTCCAGCTGCCCTGCGGGTTCCAGCGTCACCGAGGCCATCCCACGCGCCAACGCGATGATGTTGCCGTCTTCGTCGACCGGGCCCCAACCGCAGCTCGCGATGCCGCGCAACAAGGCACCGATGCCGCGCTCGCCCGCGTACGGGGGCGGTTTCAGGTCGTCGGTGCGAAATACGAACTTCTCGTGCTCGGTACCGATTTTCCAGGCGCTGGCGGGCTTGCCGCCCGCGGCCAGGTATTCGGCGAGCTGCGCATGGTGCTCGATCGGTTGTTCGACGACGTGACTCGGCCCGGACATGCGCACACCTTCGCTATGGCAAGGTACGCAAGATGGGGCGGCGGCACCGAATCCGCAAGAGCCGGTCGCCGGGAAAGCAGGAGCCGGCCTACGCGCCGGCCGGCTGCTACCGCCGTTTTTCGCAGGAGCGCGCCGGCGCGCGATGGACGCCCGGCGCCTCACGGTCGCCTGCAGGCAGGTGCCTACCCCAGCAAGGCCGCCACCGCCTTGCGCGCAGCCTCCACCCCGGTGCCGGCCGGCGACGAAAACGCGATCGACTGCGCGTGCCAGCCCGCCTTGCCGATCTCGCCGTCGACTTCACGCTGGCGCGCCAGCACCTGCGCACGCGGCAGCTTGTCGGCCTTGCTGAGCAGCACCACGCAGGGCATCCCGATGGCGGCGCAGAATGCCAGCATCTGGCGGTCGAACGCAGCCGGCGCATGCCGGATGTCGGCGATCAGCACCAGACCGCGCAGGCAGTGGCGTCCACGCAAATAGGCGTCGATCTCGCGCTTCCAGTGCTCGCGCAGGGTGGGCGGCACCTTGGCGTAGCCATATCCGGGCAGGTCCACCAGCCGGCGGCCGTCGGGCAGCGCGAACACCACCAGCTGCTGGGTGCGGCCGGGCGTCTTGCTGGTGCGCGCCAGCGCCGCCTGCCCGGCCAGCGCATTCAGGGCGCTGGATTTGCCCGCGTTGGAACGCCCCGCGAAGGCAACCTCGGCGCCCGTATCCGGCGGCAACTGGTCGAGACGGTGCGCCGCCAGCACGAACGCGGCGCCCCGCAAGGGATTGTCGGATGTCTGCACGTTTGACCACCTTTCCCGTCGCGGCGATAATCCCGCAGTTCGTGCTGGCAGTTGCGCCGGCGCTCACGCCTTACGGGAAAGAGAGGATTCTATGGGTTTTCGGCGCTCAGCAGCTGTCGTAGTCATGCTTGCCGCCGCGGCGCCGATCGCGATGGCGTTGTCGGCCCCGCAGGCGGGCCCCCAGAAGGCCGAACCGGCAGCGGCCGCCAGCGCACCCGCCGCGAGTGCCAGCACTGCGGCCCCGGCCAGCGCCGCAAGCGCAGGCGCCACCGCGGAAGCCGAGTTCACCAAGCTCGAAGCCACGCCGACCAAGCCGGGCGATGCCAAGGCGGGCCAGGCCAAGGCCGCCGCCTGCGGCGCCTGCCACGGCATGGACGGCAACTCCACCGATGCGCAGTATCCGAAACTGGCGGACCAGAGCGAACAATACATCGTCACCCAGTTGATGCGCTTCAAAAGCGGTGTGCGCGTCAACGCCATCATGGCGGGCATGGCCGCGACGCTGTCGCCGCAGGACATGCACGACGTCGGCGCGTATTTTGCGTCACAGAAGCGCCTGCCTGGCGTGGCCGATGCCAAGCTCGCCAGTGCGGGCGAAAAGCTGTACCGCGAAGGCGATACCAGCCGCGGCATCCCGGCGTGCATGGCCTGCCACGGGCCGGACGGCGCCGGCAACCCGGGCTGGCGCGTGCCCAACATCGGTGGCCAGCACGCCGATTACGTCCAGAAGCAACTGCAGGCCTGGCACGATGGCACCACCTGGGGCAGCGACGCCCATGCCAAGATCATGCCCGCGATCTCGCAGCACCTGACCGAACAGGATATTTCGGCGGTGTCGAGCTATGTCGAGGGCCTGCACGCGGCCGCACCGGCGGCCTCGTCTGCGCCCAAATCCAACAACATCGATTGAACCGTCCGCGCATAGCGCGGTCAATTCTGGGTTCGTGCGGCAACCTGCCGCACATCGTCCGTGACTTCGACAGGGTTTCCAGCATGATCAAGCGCACCGCCCTATTCCTGCTGTTGGCCGCCATCGGTGGCTTCGCCTGCGCGCAGACGCCGCAGCAGGCGACCGAAGGCAAGCAGTATTTCGCGATCCCCAACCCACAGCCGACCGACCAGCCCGACAAGGTGGTGGTGACCGAGGTGTTTTCGTTCGCCTGCCCCGCGTGCAACCAATTCGAGCCCTACATCAACAAGCTGCGCGCCGAACTGCCCGCCGGCACGGTACTCGAGTTCATCCCGGCCAGCTGGCACGCCAACGAGGACTGGCCGGTGTTCCAGCGCACCTATTTCACCGCCAAGGCACTGGGACTGGACAACCCGCAGTCGCACGACGCGGTGTTCAAGGCCATCTGGGGGCCGAACGGTCCCCTGCAGACGTACGACCCCGCCACCCAGACACCCAAGGCCGCGGCCAACCTGCCCAAGATCGAGGACGTCGCGAAGTTCTACGGGAAGTTCGGCACCAAGCCGGACCAGTTCGTCGCCACCGCCAATTCGTTCGCGGTGAACCTGCAGATGAAGCGCGCCGACCAGCAGATCGTGGCCTGGGGCGTGGACAGCACGCCGACCCTCGTGATCGACGGCAAATGGCGGCTGACCCCGGCTTCGGCCAAGGGCGCACAGCAGGCCGTGGATCTGGCGCTGTACTTGGTCAACAAGGAACTTGCGACAAAGAAGGCCAAGTGACATGAGCATGCCGCGCCTGATCCGTGGGGTACTGCTGGCTTGCGGCCTGGTGCTGGCGGCTGCGTGCTCCGCGCACAACGACAGCGAGACGTCCGCAGCACCTGCCGCGGCGGCCACACCGGCGCCGGCCGTCACCACCGCGTTCACCGAGGGCAAGCAA
>DASSXP010000275.1:0-7051 GCA_035703755.1 Rhodanobacteraceae bacterium
TCTCGCAGGCAGAGCTGCTGGCGTTGCAGCAGGCGCTCACCGGCGCCGACTATTTCGCCGTCGTCAACGTGCAACCACAAGTGCGCGACGGTGCCGACGCCATCGTCGATGTCACGGTGCAATTGGTGCCGGCCAAACGCAGCATCTACACCGGCGGCCCGTTCGTTGGCACCGATACCGGCGTCGGCGTGCGCGCCGGTCTGGAGCGGCGCTGGGTCAACCGCCGCGGCCACAAGTGGAAGAACGAGCTGGTGCTGGCGCAGCGCTTGAAAACCGTGTCGACGCTGTACACGATCCCGCTGCCCGGCCCCAACCAGCGCAGTTACAACATCGGCGCCAACTACCGCGACGCCGACACCCGCACCTCGCAGTCGCGCACGCTGGAAGTAGTCGCCAACGAAACGCGGCAATGGCATGGTTGGACCCGCACACTGGGTGTGCACGCGTTGACCGGCACCTTCACCGTCGGCAAGCGCGGCGACGAAGCGGACGACGCGCCGGGCATCGATCACGGCCGCAGCAAGCTGTTGTTCGCCGAAGCGGCGCTGATCAAGAAGCAGGCCGACAATGCCGAGTTCGTGCGCCACGGCTGGATGCTGCAACTGGTTGGCCGCAGCACGCTGGGGCCGCTGCTGTCCGACACCCGCTACACCCAGATCATCGCGGATGCCAAATGGATACGCGCGCTGGGCCGGCGTAACCGACTGATCCTGCGCGGCAGCTTCGGGCAGATTTCCACCGGCGATTTCTCCAAACTGCCGCCACAACTGCGCTTCTTCGCCGGCGGTGATCGCAGCGTGCGTGGCTACGGCTTCCAGTCGCTGGGGCCGCGCAATGCCTACGATCGCGTGGTCGGCGGCCGCAACCTCACCGTACTCAGCGGGGAGGTTGAACACTACTTCACACGCAACTGGGGCATGGCCGCCTTCGTCGATACCGGCAACGCCTTCAACGGCACCGACTACCGGCCCAAGATCGGCGCCGGTCTCGGCCTGCGCTGGCGCTCGCCGGTCGGCATGATTCGCGTCGATCTCGGCGTCCCGGTGCACAACCCGGACGCGCACGGCGTGCAGTTGCATCTGGTGATAGGGCCGGACCTGTGAAGCCGGGGCGCGCAATTCGGGATTCGGGATGGGGGCCTGAACCCCTGGTCCGGACTGCTGCGGTGCATCCAGCTCCCACCGTTCCGAGGGATCGCACATGAAGCGTTGGCTGAAGTGGTTCGGTGTCCTGCTCTCGGCGCTGCTGCTGCTGGTGGTGGTGGCGCTGGTTTGGCTGCTCGGCACGACGGCGGGCCTGCGCTTCGCGCTGGCCCGCGCCAGCGGCCTGAGCGACGGGCGCTTGAGTGTGCAGCAGGTCGAGGGTCGCCTGTGGGGGCCGCTCGACCTGCGCGGGCTCAGCTGGCGTGATCGCGGCAACGGCATCGATGCCCACATCGACACGCTGCACGTCGACGCCAGTCTGAGTGCCTTGCTGCGCGCGCGCCTGACCATCCGCCAGCTCACGGTGCGTGGCATCACACTGACGCTCGACACCCCGACCACCCCGCCCACGCCGCCCGACGACACGCAGCTATCCTTGTCCGCCCCACTCGATATCGTGCTGGATCAGGCCCGCATCGAGTCCATCGAAGTGCGTCAGCACGACGCCGTGGCCTTTCGCGCCGACCGCGTGGAGCTCGGCGGTGCCTGGACCGGCGATGACATCACGCTCACACGCCTCGCGCTCACCGCGCCGGAAGGCCAGATCACGGCGCACGGCACGCTGAATGCCGCCGGCGCCTGGCGCGGAGATGGCGCCGTCACGGTCGCGTGGCGCACCGGCGAAACGGACCTCCGTGGCACGCTCACGGCGCACGCCGACGGCCGCCAGGCCATCGCCACACTGGCACTGACCGCCCCCGCCCCAGCCCACCTCGACGCCACGCTGGCGCAAAAGGGCAACCACGACTGGACCGCGACACTGCGCATCCCGCGCTTCAACCCGGCCACTCTGCTGGGCAGCGCGTCGATCAAGGCGCTGGGACTTGAGCTCACGGCGCACGGCGACCGCCAGCAGGCGAGCGCCAATGGCGTCGTGACGCTCGACGATTACCGTATTCAGCTGGCATCCCTGCGTGCGGCATTGGCCGGCAACGGCAAGGCGCTCACGCTGAGCGAGCTGACCATCGACTCAGCCGACCTGCCCGGCGAACTGCACGCGCAAGGTCAAGTGCAACTCGACAGCGAACCGCTCGCGGCGCAACTGCAACTGGGCTGGAGCGGCGTCGAACTGCCACCGGCCTTGCTCGGTCAGGCAATGGCCAGCCACGGCAACATCACGCTCGATGGCAGCAGCGAACGCTACCATGCCAGTGGCGAAGTCGCGCTTGGCCCGCCGGGCACGCTGTCGCGTATCCAACTGGCACTGGACGGCAGCGCGCGCGATGTCACCCTTCAGTCACTGGCGATTCGCCAACCGAAGGGAGAACTCACGGCCACGGGCCGCATCAGTTGGCAGCCCGCACTGGCCTGGAACCTCAACGTCAACGGCACCCACTTCGACCCCGCGCCACTGGCGCCGGCGTGGCCGGGCTCGCTCACGCTCGCCCTCGCCAGCCAGGGCGAAATCACCAACAAGGGTACGCGGGCGACGCTGGCCATCGAGCGGCTCGACGGGCGCTTGCGACGGTTGCCAATCACGGGCCACGGCGCCTTGCAGCTGTCCGCCGAGCAGGTGCTGTCGGGCCAGTTGCAGCTGAGCGCGGGCCGCAGCCAACTGGCCATTGACGGCAAACCCGGCGCGCGCAACGACCTGACCTTGCGGGTAGACCTGCCGGCCGTGGCCGACTGGCTCGACGGTGCGGCCGGCCACCTCGCCGGGCATGCCACGCTGCGCGGCAAGTGGCCGGCGCTGGCCCTCACCGCCGAAGCGAATGGCGGCGCCCTGGCGCTGGGCGAACGACGCATCGGCAGTCTGGCCCTCGACGCCGACGTGCCCGACCTGCGCATGCCCGCCGGCCGCGCGCGCCTGACACTCACCGACGTGCACGCCGACGGCCTCGACTTCAGCCGCGTAGCGCTTGATGCCAGCGGCACCAGCGCGCGCCACGATGCCAAACTCACACTGCGCGGGCCGCAAGTCGCCGCCACGCTGGCGCTGCATGGCCGCCAGAACAAAGACGATTGGCGTGGCACGCTCGATCAACTCACGGTCGAGCCGCAGGGCTTGCCGGCCTGGCAGCTGGCCGCACCGGCCGCGCTAGCGTGGACCCGCGGCAACGTCACGCTGAGCCCGCTGTGCCTCAGCGCCGGCGACCCGCGCCTGTGCGCCGACGGCCATGTCGGCAGCGACGGCTCGCTGGCGGCCAACTGGTCCATCGAAGCCCTGCCGGCAGCGCTCTTGAGCGCCCTCGGCGACGGCCTGCCGCTGCGTACCGAGGGCCGCATCGACGGCCAGGGGCAAGTGCAACGACGCGCCGGCGGCGCACTGCTCGGAACGGCCACGCTGCACTCCGAGCTAGGCAGCCTGACCTGGCTCGACAATCCGCAAGCAGCGGCGTTCAGCTGGCACGATTTGCGCGTGGATGCCGTACTCGATCCCCAAAGCACGCGGCTCGAAGCCCATGCCGGCATCGGCGCCAACGGTCGCCTCGACGCGCACGCGGCCATCACCGGCAACGACGATGCCCTGTCCGGCGAGCTCAAGCTCACGCTGGATGATCTCGGCTTCGCCGAGCTCTTCACCACCGAGGTCGCCGCGGTCGATGGTCGCCTCGACGCCGCCTTGACCCTGAACGGCACACTGGCCAGCCCCGTGCTGCAAGGACAGGCCAGCGTGAACGGCTTTGCGGCGGAAATCCCCGCCGCTGGCCTGAAACTTCACGACGGCGACATCACCGTGCGCAGCAACGACGAAGGCAATCTGGCGCTGGAGGGGACAATGCAATCGGGCGACGGCCGGCTGGCGATCCACGGCACACTCGGGCTGGGCCAGAACGCCACCACCCGCCTCACGCTGAGCGGCGACAACGTGCAAGCCGCCAATCTGCCGGCGGCGCAGTTGGCCGTGTCACCCAGGCTCACCATCACCCGTGATGCCGGCAAACTCGAATTGGGCGGCACCCTGGCGATCACCCGCGCCGATATCAATCTCGACAAATTGCCCGGTGCCGGCGCGCCGCAAGCCTCACCCGATGTGGTGGTGATCGACCGGCCGCAAACCGCGACGGGCGCCGGCCTGCCGCTGCGCGTCGCGCTCAGCATCGATCTCGGCGATGCCACGCGTATCAAGGGACTGGGCCTCGACGGCAAACTGGGCGGCACCCTGAAAGTCAGCCAGCGCCCCGGCCGCGAAGCCACCGGGCAAGGCCAGATCGTGGTCGACGGCAGCTACCGCGCCTACGGCCAGAACCTCAAGATCCAACGCGGCCGGCTGCTGTTCGCCTCCACCCCGCTCGACAACCCCGGCCTCGACATCCGCGCCACCCGCAGCCTGCGCCCCAACGCCACCATCGACGAAGGCCAGCAAGTGGGGCTGGACATCTCGGGCACGGCGCAGAAACCAGTGCTGACGGTGTTCTCCAAACCGTTGATGGCGCAGTCGGACGCGCTGTCCTACCTCGTCACCGGCAAGCCCTTGTCACAGGTGAAAGGCGGCGAAGGCAACATGGTCGGCGCCGCCGCCGAAGCGCTGGGATCGGCCGCCGGCGATCTCCTCGCCAAAGGCATTGGCGCCCGACTTGGCATCGACGCCGGCGTGGCCAGCAACGACGCCTTGGGCGGCGCGGCCTTCACCGTCGGCAAATACCTGTCGCCCAAGCTGTACTTGAGCTACGGCGTCGGCCTTTTCGATCCCGGCACCGTGATTACCCTGCGCTACCTGCTGTCCTCACGCTGGAACTTCGAGGCCGAACAAGCCACCGATTTCAGCCGCGCCAGCTTCAATTACCGGCTGGAGCGCTGAGCACGCCAGCGTGCAGCAGCGGCCAATGCCCCATAAGTCATGTCACCGGGCCACGCCAATCGCGCTATCGTGACGGTTTTGGATTGCCGGAGTCACCCCATGTCGCCTGTACGCTGCCTGCTCACCACCGCCATCGTCGCCGCGCTGGCCGCCTGTTCTCCCGCGCCGCAAGACCACCTGGCCGCGCCGGCGGCGGCGAGCGTCGCCAAACCGGCAGCGCCGGCCGCGGCCGCCGCACCGGTGATCGGCATCGATCTGGCCGGCATCGATCACAGCGTCAAACCCGGCGACAACTTTTTCGACTACGCCAATGGCGCCTGGTACAAGCAGGCCACGATTCCCGCCGACCGCTCCAGCATCGGCACCTTCTTCACCGTGTTCAAAAAGGCCGAGCAACGCAGCGCCGACCTGATCAAGGCCGCCGGCGACAGCCATCCCGCCGCCGGCACTGATCAACGCCGGATCGCCGACTACTACGCCGCCTGGATGGACACCGCCGCGATCGAAAAGGCCGGCCTGGCTCCACTCCAGCCAGCGCTGGACGCGATCCACGCAATCAAGACCCGTGCCGACCTCGCCCGCGTGCTGGGCAGCCGCTTGCGCGCCGACGTGGACCCGATCAACGCCACCCACTTCCACACCCAGAACCTGTTCGGCCTGTTCGTCACCAAGGGCCTCGAAACCAACACCAACATCGCCTACCTGCTGCAAGGCGGTCTCGGCATGCCGAGCCGCGATTACTACCTGTCCGACGACAAGGCAATGGTCGCCGCCCGCGACGCTTATCAGACCTACATGACGGCCCTGCTCACGCAAGCCGGCGTAGCGAACGCCGCCGCCCAGGCCAAGGCCGCGTTCGCGCTGGAAACGAAGATCGCCAGCGCGCAGGAGAGCCTGCTCGACAGCCAGGATGTGCACCAAGCCAACAACCTGTGGGCCCGCACCGACTTTGCCCACAAGGCGCCCGGCCTCGACTGGAATGCCTATTTCGACGCCGCCGGGCTCGGCACCTTGAAGTCGCTCGACGTGTGGCAGCCGGTCGGCATCAGCGGCCTCGCCAAGCTGGTCGGCAGCGAACCGATCACGGCCTGGCAGGCGCTGTTGACCTTCCACACCTTGAACGCCAGCGCCAACCTGCTGCCCAAGGCCTACGCCGACTTGCAGTTCGGTTTCTACGGCAAGACCTTGAGCGGCACGCCCGAGCAACAGGAACGCTGGAAACGGGCGGTCGCCGCCACCGGTGACGACCTCGGCGATGCGGTGGGCAAGATCTACGTCGAAAAATACTTCCCCACCACGTCCAAGGCGCGCATCGAGCAACTGGTCAAGAACCTCATCAAAGCCTTCGACGCCAACATCGATGCACTCGGCTGGATGACCGCGGCAACCAAGGCCAAGGCCCACGCCAAGATCGCCACCTTGCGCGTCAGCGTGGGTTACCCGGACAACTGGCGCGACTACTCGACACTGGATATCAAGCCGGATGATGCACTCGGCAACCATCTGCGCGCGGTCGCGTTCGAGTACGCGCACCAGAAGGCCAAGATCGGCACGCCGATCGACAAGGGCGAATGGTGGATGACCCCGCAGACCGTCAACGCGGTCAACCTGCCGTTGCAGAACGCGCTCAATTTCCCGGCGGCGATCCTGGAACCACCGTTCTTCGACCCGGCCGCCGACGACGCCGCCAACTACGGCTCGATCGGCGCCATCATCGGCCACGAGATCAGCCACAGCTTCGACAACCTTGGCGCCGAGTTCGACGCCCAGGGCGATCTCGCCAACTGGTGGACGCCGGAAGATGCCGCCCACTTCAAGGCCGCCGGCGAGCGCCTGGCGCAGCAGTTCGACCACTACGAAGCGTTGCCCGACTTGCACGTCAACGGCGAGCTGACACTGGGCGAGAACATTGCCGACGTCTCCGGCCTGACCGTGGCACTCGCCGCCTATCACGCTTCGCTGGGCGGCCAACCCGCGCCGGTGATTGATGGCCTGACGGGCGACCAGCGCTTCTTCCTTGCCTTCGGCCAAGCCTGGCGCGGCAAGATCCGCGACGCCGCGCTGCGCCAGCGCCTCGCCACCGACGTCCACGCACCCGGCAACTTCC
>DASSXP010000067.1:0-3698 GCA_035703755.1 Rhodanobacteraceae bacterium
CCGGCCATGTCCTGCAAGAAAATGCTCGGCGACGGCGCCACTTCCAGCGTCGCCAGGCGTGCCTCGTACTGCTCGGACTGGTTGCGCTCGAAGCGCGGCCAGTGCTCGGTGCCGGGAATGATCGGCGCCAGTTGCGACAACATCTGGCAGCCGTTGCAGGCGCCCAGCGCGAAGCGGCCCGGATCGGCGAAGAAGGCCTCGAAGGCATCGCGCAGGCGCTCGTTGTAGAGGATCGAGGCAGCCCAGCCACGGCCCGCGCCCAACACGTCGCCGTAGGAAAACCCGCCGCAAGCGGCGAGGCCACGGAAGTCGGCCAGCGTGTGACGCCCGCTGGCGAGGTCGCTCATGTGCACGTCGACCGCTTCGAAGCCGGCGCGGTCGAACGCGGCCGCCATTTCGACTTCGCCGTTGACACCCTGCTCGCGCAAGATGGCCACGCGCGGCCGCACGCCAGTGGCGATGAACGGTGCGGCGATGTTCTCGGCCGGGTCAAAACCCAGCTTGGGGCTGAGGCCCGGGTCTTCGTCATCCAGCCGCCACTTGCGCTCGGCATCGGCGCAGGCCGGGTTGTCGCGCAAGCGCTGCATCGCATGGCTGGTTTCCTGCCAAGCGTCGAACAGGTCGCCCCAGCGCCACTTGTACAGCACCTCGCCGCCCAGCTTGAACTTGATGCCGAGTTTGCTGATCGGGTGGCCGATGGCGTGCGCGACGCCAGCGAGGTTGTGCCGCACCAGCAAGGCCATGAACTCCTCGCGGTTGGCGTTCGGCACCTGCACCACCACGCCCAGCTCTTCGGAGAACAGCGCCCGCAGGCTGGCTTCGCCCCAGCCATCGAGATGGATTTCCAGGCCGCAATGGCTGGCAAAGGCCATTTCGACCAGGGTCGCCAGCAGGCCGCCGTCACCGCGGTCGTGATAGGCCAGCAGCAGTCCGTTGCGGCGCGCGTCGCGGATCAGCGCCGCCAGCGCTTTCAACTGCGCCGGATTGTCGAGATCGGGCGGCACGCCGCCGCCGCGATTGAACACCTGGGTCAGCGCCGAACCGCCGAGGCGGTCGCGGCCGCCGCCGAGATCCAGCAGCCACAAATCGGTGTGGCCACGGTCGAGTGCGAGCTGCGGCGTCAGGCTGCCGCGCACGTCGGCGACGCGGGCAAACGCGCTGACCACCAGCGACACCGGCGCCAACGTGGTCTGCGCAGCGCCATCGGCCTGCCAGCGCACCCGCATCGACAGCGAATCCTTGCCCACCGGGATCGAGATGCCGAGCGCCGGGCCGAGCTCCTTGCCGACCGCGCGCACCGCATCGAACAAGGCCGCGTCGTCGCCGGCCTGATCTACTGCCGCCATCCAGTTGGCGGACAAGCGCACCTCGCCGAGGTCGTCAATCGGCGCCGCCAGCAGGTTGGTGATGGCTTCGCCGACCGCCATCCGCGCCGCGTCGGCGCTGTTCAAAAGTGCCACTGGCGCGCGCTCGGCCATCGCCATCGCCTCGCCCGCGTAGCCGTCGAAATCGGCCAGCGTCACGGCGCAGTCGGCCACCGGCACCTGCCACGGACCAACCATCTGGTCGCGCGCCACCAGACCACCGACGCTGCGGTCACCGATGGTGATGAGAAAGTTCTTGCTGCCGACGGTGGGCAGTCGCAGCACCCGCTCGACCGCCTCTTCGAGGTTGATGCCGGACAAATCCGGCACCAGATCCACGCGCGGCTTGACGCGGGCCGCCACCCGCTCCAGCGGCGGCGTCTTGCCGAACAGCATGTCCATGGGGAGGTCGATCACCGCCCCCGTGGACCCATCCCCCGCGGCCGCGGAGCCGCGCAGCACCAGCGTGCGCTCCGCGGTTGCCTCGCCGATGACGGCGTGGGGGCAGCGTTCGCGAGCGCAAATGGCGGCAAAACGGCCAAGATCCGCCTTGCGCAGGCCGATCACATAGCGCTCCTGCGATTCGTTCGACCACAGCTGCATCGGGCTCAGCGACGGGTCGTCGCTGGGGATCGCCGCCAGCTCGATCAAGCCGCCAACCTCGCTGTCGTTGAGGATTTCCGGCACCGCGTTGGACAGGCCCCCGGCGCCAACATCGTGGATCGAGACGATCGGGTTGGCCTCGCCTTGCGCGGTGCAGCGGTCGATCACCGCCTGACAGCGCCGCTCCATCTCCGGGTTGTCGCGCTGCACCGAGGCGAAATCCAGCGCTGCGCTGGAAGCGCCCGCCGCCATCGAGGAGGCCGCGCCACCGCCGAGCCCGATCAGCATCGCCGGCCCGCCGAGCACGATCACCTGGTCGCCCGGCGCCAGATGGCCCTTGGCCACCAGCATCGGCCGCACCTGCGCCAGGCCGCCGGCAATCATGATCGGCTTGTCGTAGCCGCGTCGCACGCCGGCATCACCGGTTTCCTGCTCGAAACTGCGGAAATAACCGCCGAGACACGGCCGTCCGAATTCGTTGTTGAAGGCGGCCGCACCCAGCGGGCCGTCGCGCATGATGTCGAAGGCACTGGCGAAACGCGGCGGCAGCGGCCGCTCGCTCTCCCACGGACGCGGGGTGCCGGGAATGCGCAAGTGCGAGACGCTGAAGCCGGTCAGGCCGGCCTTGGGCTTGCCACCACGGCCCACCGCGCCCTCGTCGCGGATCTCGCCACCGGCGCCGGTGGCGGCACCCGGCCATGGCGCAATCGCGGTGGGATGATTGTGGGTTTCGACCTTGATCGCGTAGGGCATGGCCTCGTCGGTCCGCTGCCACACGTCATCCGGTCCCGGCTGCCAGCGGGCACCGGTGTGGCCGGCGATCACCGCGGCGTTGTCCGAGTAGGCCGACAAGGTGTGCTCGGGCGACACCCGGTGGCTGTGGCGGATCATGCCAAACAAGGTCTCGTCCTGCACCTCGCCATCAAGGGTCCAGCGGGCATTGAACACTTTGTGTCGGCAGTGCTCGGAGTTGGCCTGCGCAAACATCATGAGTTCGGCATCGCTGGGGTCCCGACCCAGTTCACGGTAGCGCTCGACCAGATAGTCGATTTCCGCCGCGGCCAGCGCCAGACCGAGTTCGCGGTTGGCCGCGAGCAGCGCCGCCCGGGGATCCGCGCCGAGCGCGATCCAGCGCAACGGCGATGCGGCCGCGGCCGCGAAGATGCGCCCGGCGGAATCCAGCGACTCCAGCACCGATTCGGTCATCGGGTCGTGCAGCACCGCCGCTGCCGCGGTCGTGGGCGCCGCGAGCCGATACGCCACACCGCGCACCACCCGACGCACGTCAAGGCCGACACCACGAAGGATTTCGGTGGCCTTGGAAGACCACGGTGAGATGGTGCCGAAGCGCGGCACCACCCACAGCGTGGCGGCGGCCGGCGCGGCATCGCCGCCATGCAGGATTTCGCGCAGCCGGGCGCGGCTTTCGTCGTCGCTCAGCGTGGTATCGACAAAGAACACGTACCACGCCGCGCTGCACGCCGGCGCAGCGACAGCGGCCAGACGTTGATTGAGGCGTTCGAGGCGAAACGAAGAAAGGGCGCTCGGCCCATCAAGGACGATCATGCCGGCCTGGCGTGCGGGAGAATCGGCCATTTTAGCCGATCCCCGCCGCCGCGGTCAGGGTGATGTCAGAGTCTGTGAAGAATTCGAACGCCGTGGCGAGGGCGTCGCCGGGCGTTCCTGGCAAGGTGCGTTGGGCGCAAACAAGGGAGTTTGGTGAACCAAATG
>DASSXP010000072.1:0-7773 GCA_035703755.1 Rhodanobacteraceae bacterium
GATGGCGGCCTTGGCGAAGTCGTCCGCCCCGGCGGCCTGCACCGCACCGACGGCCAACGCGGCAAGCGCCGCAAAAGCGAATTGTTTGATCATGGCTTTCGTCCTCGAAAGTTATGCGATGCGGCAGGGAAATCACCGCGCTCAAGGACAAAAGCGCAAACGACAGACGAAACCTGACATCGATCCGGCAAATTTCTTCAAACGCCGGAGCGCAGGGTGGATAAGCGAGCTCGTGAGCGCATCCGCCGATGCGGCATCGAGCCGCGTTGATTGGTGGATGCGCTGCGCTTATCCACCCTACTCGGCTTCACCCTGCACGGGCGCGTCCGGTGCAGCGAGCACGCGGGCCTTGGCGCACAAATCCGCGTTGCCGTCTTTACCGCAGGCATCAGTGGTTGCCGTCGCAATGCGGCTGGCGGCGTCGCCGGCGTGGCGGTCGCGGGCGATTTCGGCGGCCAGCACCTGAACCCGGATACGGCGGTAGGCGGCGGTTCCATCCGGCGGCAGAGCCAGCACCGCATCGGCCACGCTTTGTGCCTCATGCAGGCGCCCCAGCGCGTGCAAGGTTTCCGCATACCGGTAGCGCCAGTAGCGGGTCATTGCCGCACCCGGACCGTACTGTGCCCCGAATTCGGCGATCACCTCGCGCAGCAGCGGCTCGGCCTCGGCATGACGGCCCAGCGCCTGCAGGGCGCGGACGCGAACACCCCGGGCATTGGCCAGCAACGCGGGGGGCACATCCTTGCTGTTCAACAGCGGGTCGGCAAGAACCTCCTCGGCACCCTTGAGCGCGTCCTCGCCGTGACCGAGTGCGGCATCCAGGTCGGACAGGCCGACCGCGGCAAACAGATACGCGCTTGCGTAGTCGCCGCGAACCCGGCGCCACGTGGCCACCGCCGCCTTGCTCGCCGCACGCGCCGCCTCCTTGTTGCCGCTGGCATACAGGATCGTGCCCTTGAACTCATGCATCTTGGCCAGTTGGGCAATGGTTTCGGCATCCCGGTCCGCCGTCGCCTGCAAGCGTTCGATGAGGGCATCGAGCTCACCCAGGGCAGCGGCGGCGTCACCATCCTGGTAACGGTAATAGGCCAGGCGACCGCCCGCGGAAGCCGCGATGGTCAGCGACGGACGCTGCGCACGCTGGTTGAAAACCAGCGCCTGCGCCAGCGTCGCGCGCGCCAGCGAATCCTCGCCCAGCGAGACGTAGGTGTTGCCGATCTGGTCCAGCAACTGGGCCGCGACTTCCGGTTCGCTGGCAAGGTCCTTCGCCACGCGCTGACGCGCGGCGGCAAGCACCTCGCCCACGGTGGTTTCCGCGCCCTTGGCCCGGGCCGGATCGGCTTCGAGGAAGATGGATGTGGTGAAGTCGCGCACCGTTTCCGACTGGCGCAGCGCGACCCGTGCGCGTTCGGCCTCGGCGGTCTTCTGCACCGCCTGGGTGATGGCAACGCCGCTGGCCAGCAACAGGCCGAGCACACCCAGCGCGCCGACCACCATCGCCGCCCGATTGCGGCGCACGAACTTGCTGGCGCGATAGACAAAACTGTCCGGACGCGCCTCGATCGGCTTGCCGTCGAGGTAGCGTCGCACGTCATCGGCAAGTTGCTGCGCACCCGGGTAGCGCCGCTCGGGATCCAGGGCCAGGGCGTGCATCACGATGGCATCGAGATCCCCGCGCAGGTCACCACGGGCGATCCCGGCCGGCGCGGTGTTGCCGGAAGCATCGCCGGCCAGCACCATGCTGGGGCGCAGGGTGATTTCGCCTCCGCTCTTGTCGAGCTTGCGATAGCGCGCACCGGTCAGCAGCTCGAACAGGATCAGTCCGAGCGCGTAGACGTCGGTCGAGGTCCCGGCCGGCTCACCGCGCAGCTGTTCCGGCGCCGCAAAGTCGCGGGTCAGGAAACGGTGCTGGGTCGCGGTATGCTCGCCGCCCTCCTGTTCCACCAGCTTGGCAATGCCGAAGTCGAGCAGGCGTGGTTCGCCGTCCGCCTGCACCAGCACGTTGGAAGGCTTCAAATCGCGGTGCACGATCAGGTGCTGGTGTGCGTGCGCCACGGCAAGGCACAGCTTGGCGAACAACTGCAGCCGGGCCGGCAAATCCGGGTGCCGGTCCCTGACCCAGGCGCCGAGCGGCCTGCCCTCGACACGCTCCATCGCGAACCATGGCCGGCCGCGATCATCGAGTCCGCCATCGATCAGGGCGGCGATATTCGGGTGGCGCAAACGCGCCAGCAGCTCGCGTTCGTGACGGAACTGGCGCTTGACGTGCTCGCTGTCCATGCCGAGCCGAATCAGCTTCAGCGCCACCTGTTGCTCGAACTCGCCGTCAGCGCGCTCGGCCAGCCACACCGCACCCATGCCGCCCTTGCCGAGTACCTCGATCAGTCGATACGGGCCGATGCGGCTACCGGTCAGTTCATCCGGGGCATCCTCGTCATCCGCGCCCAAGAGGTTGGCCGCCAGTGCATCCAGCGGCACGTCGAGTGGCAGGGACGCCGAACGGTCGAGGTCCAGAAGGCGTTCCAACTGGCGCCGCAGTCCGGCATCGGCAGCGCATTCGCGTTGGATGAAAGCCGCCTGTTCGCTTGCCGGCAGGTCCAGGGCGGCGCGCAACAAGGGCGCCAGGCGGGCATCGACCTCAGGCATGGCCGGCGGGGCCCGCAGCAGGGTCCACGTCGGCAAGCGTCAGGCTCAGCAGTGCCCGTGCGGTTCGCCAGTCGCGCGCCACGGTACGCTCGGAAAGCTCCAGCAGCCCCGCGATTTCGTTGAAGCCGAGGCCGGCGAAGAAATGCAGGTCAACCACCTGCGCCAGCCGCGGCTCACTCGCGGAAAGGCTCTCCAGCGACTGGTCGAGGGCCATGATGTCGAGGTCCGGCGCGGCCCCGAACAATTTGCTGTCCAGGGTGACGCGACGGTAGCCGTCACCGCGCTTCTGCGCGTCGCGCCGGCGCGCCGCATCGATCAGCACCCGCCGCATGGCGCGCGCTGCGAGGCGGAAAAAGTGTGCCTTGTCGTTCAACGACAGCTGTGCGCCGGCCAGGCTGAGGTAGGTCTCATGGACCAGCGCGGTAGTGGAAAGGGTGGCCCCGGCACGGTCTGTCCACTGCCGGGCGCGTCGATGCAAGTCGTCGTAGATCCTGCCGAACAGCTCGCCGTAGGCATCCTCGTCGCCCTCGTTGCAGCGTTGCAACAGGGCGATTGTGTCATCGTTTCCCGGATTCACCACTGCCCCTGCAACGACCCAACGCCATGGTTATCGATACACCGCTGCCGCAGGGCCAGCTTAGCCCTTTGCCGCACGCGCCGCGCATGACCCAGATCACAGTTGTCAGCCGTCCAGCGTCTTCAAGGCGGCCACCAGCTCGGCCGCGGCGGCCTGGCCGTCGCCGTACAGCATGCGGGTGTTGTCGGCATAGAACAGCGCGTTCTCGATGCCGGCGAAACCGGTGCCGCGGCCGCGCTTGATGACGATGACGTTTTTCGCTGCGGCGACATCGAGGATCGGCATGCCGTAGATCGGCGAGGCCGGGTCGGTCTTGGCCACCGGGTTGACCACGTCGTTGGCGCCAATCACCAGCGCCACGTCGATGTTGGGGAACTCGGGGTTGATGTCGTCCATGTCCTCGATCAGATCGTAGGGCACGCCGGCCTCGGCCAGCAGCACGTTCATGTGGCCGGGCATGCGGCCGGCCACCGGGTGGATGGCGAACTTCACCTTGACGCCACGCTCGATCAACTGCCTGGCGAACTCCCATACCTTGTGCTGCGCCTGCGCCACCGCCATGCCGTAACCGGGCACGATGGCGACGCGCTCGGCGTAGGCCATCATCACCGCGGCATCGGCGCCGTCGATCGGTTTCTGGCTGCCGCTGATTTCCTGCGCCGCAGCACCGGCCGCCGCGCCGAAGCTGCCGAACAGCACGTTGCCGATGGAACGGTTCATGGCCTTGGCCATCAGCTGCGTCAGCAGGGTGCCGGCCGCACCGACCACGGTGCCGGCGATGATCATGGCCTCGTTCTGCAGCACGAAGCCCTCGAACGCGACCGCGAGACCGGTGAAGGCGTTGTAGAGCGAGATCACCACCGGCATGTCGGCGCCGCCAATCGGCAGCGTCATCAACACGCCAAAAGCCAGCGCCAGCACGAAGAACAGCACGATCACCGACGGCAGCAAGATGCCGCTGCCGAGCGCGATCAGACTGCCCAGCGTCAACAGCAGTATCGCCATGTTGAACACACGCTGGGCCGGGAACACGAAGCGTTTGTCCATCCAGCCCTGCAGCTTGGCGAAGGCGATCAGGGAGCCGGAGAACGACACCGCGCCGATCAGCGAACCCAGCAGCGCCAACCACAACGGCACGCTGGCCGGCATTTGCTGGTAACTGAAGCTGTCGCCGACCTGGACGCCATGTTCGAACGACATCGACAGCGCGAACGATGCGTGCGCGGTCACGGCGAAACCAGCCAGCTCCACCGCACCGATCGCGGCGGCCGCGCCGCCGCCGAGACCGTTGTAGATTGCCACCATCTGCGGCATCGCCGTCATCGCCACGCGGCGGCCGGTCCACCAGGCGAGACCGCCGGCGAGGACAATGGCCAGCACCATCAGGCCGCGATGCTGCATGCCGGGCAGGAAGAAGGTTGCCGCCACCGCCACCAGCATGCCGGCGCCGGCCCAGACGATGCCGCTGCGCGCGGTGCGCGGCGAGCTCATGCGCTTGAGGCCCAGGATGAACAGCAGCGCGGCGAGGAAGTAGCTCGCCTTGACCAGCATCAGCACGCCACTCATGCCGGGCCTCCCGGCTTCTTGTCGCTGGCCTTGAACATTTCCAGCATGCGCTCGGTCACCACGTAGCCACCGGCGGCGTTGCCGGCGCCGAGCAACACGCCCACAAAGCCGATGCCAATGCCGAGTGGCGTGGTGGCGTGCCCCAGCGCCACCATCGAGCCCACCACCACGATGCCGTGCACGAAATTGGAGCCGGACATCAGCGGCGTATGCAGGATCACCGGCACCCGGCCGATGATCTCGTAGCCGGTGAATGCCGACAGCATGAAGATGTACAGTGCGAGAAACCCGTCGATCATGGTGCCGCCCCTTGAGTATGGCTGTGCCATCATACGGTTCCGCGCGGCTTGCCGCACGGCGGCGACCGGAGATGTCAACCGCGCCCGGCTTGCCGCGTTGTCCACGGGTACGATCAATGCAGGATTTCCAGCATGCAGACGAGGACACCGTGGTGATTGGCGCCACCGCCACGGCACTGGCTCCACCCCATCCAACCGGGGCGGAGGCCCAACCGCGCAGCCTGAATGCCTTTCTCGCCGGGGTGGAGCGCGCCGCGTTCCGCACCGCCCAGTTGGGGCTCGGGCAGCGGGAGGACGCGCTGGATGCAGTGCAGGATGCGATGCTGCGGTTGGCGCAGAACTACGCCGACAAACCGCCGGAAGAATGGACCCCGTTGTTCTGGAGCATACTGCGCCGCCGCATCACCGACCTGCAGCGACGGCGCAAGGTGCGCTCGATCATGGTCGGCTGGTTGCACGGGCGCAGCGACGAGGATGGGCTGCCCGAGTGGGATCCGGCCGACCAGGGCCCGGGACCACTGGATAAACTGGCCGACCGGCAGTCGATGAGCCAGTTGGCGGCCGCAGTGCGCAAGTTGCCGACCCGGCAACGCGAAGCGTTTACCTTGCGGGTGATGAACGAGCTCGACGGCGCTACCACGGCCAGAGCCATGGGCTGTTCGGAAGGTAGCGTGAAAACCCACTTGTCGCGGGCAATGCATTCGCTCAGGCAAGCTTTGGAGGACTGGCAATGAACGACAATTTCGAAACCCGGGCCCGCGCGCTGTTCCACGGCGCCTGCGAGCAAATCGACCCGGCGACCGAGGCCCGGCTGCGCAGCGCACGCATGGCGGCGCTGGCCGCGCCGCCGCCGCGCGCGCGCCGTTTGCTGCTGCCGGCCAGCGCGCTGGCGGCCTCGGCACTGGCCTTGGTCGTCGCCTGGCAAATCCCCGGCGTGACCACCCACACCTCGACGCCTGCCGTGACGGGCAATCAGGCCAGCAACGGCAGCGCCGTGGCTGACGATGACGTCGACCTTTACAACAATCTTGACTTCTACACCTGGCTCGCCACCCAACCGACCGTGGCGGGCACCGGAAACTGAGCGCGCCATGTCTCGACCCGCCTTGCAAACCCGCTTGTTCACGCTGTTGCTGTCGGCATTGGCATTGCCGGTGCTGGCGGCGCCGCCACCATCCGCCACGCCGCAACCGCTGCCGCAGAGTCGCCCGATGCCGATGCCACAACGGCAGTTCACGCCGCCCAGTGATCGGCAGATACTGCGGCAAACCCGCCAGGAACGCTGGAACCACATGAACCCGACGCAGCGCGAGCGGGTGCGCGAACGGGCACAGGAGTTTCGTCGCATGGACCCGGCGCAACGCGAACGCGTGCGCGATGCCCGCCGTTACTACCAGTCCCTGCCACCGGCGCAGCGCGAGCAGTTGCGTCAGCGCTGGCAGGAGCATCACCCGCAATCGCCGCGATCGGACGGCGGCCGCAAGCACTGATTGGACACGGTGTGGGTACGGCACGGCGATCCGCTCGCCGCGCGAGTCAGGACATTTTCAGGCGTCCGGCCAGGGCGTGAGGATTTCAAATCCGTCGTCGGTGACGGTGAGCGTGTGCTCCCACTGCGCCGACAGCGAGTGGTCCTTGGTGACCACCGTCCAGCCATCAGGCAGCAGCCGCGTGCCGGGTTTGCCGGCATTGACCATCGGCTCAACCGTGAAGCACATGCCCTTGACCAGCTTCAGGCCCTTGCCGGGCAGGCCGTAGTGCAGCACTTGCGGTTCTTCGTGGTAGATCTCGCCGATGCCGTGGCCGCAGTACTCACGCACCACGCTGAAACCGGCGGCTTCCGCGTGCTTTTGCACCGCGTGGCCAACGTCGCCCAGGGTGGCGCCCGGACGCACGACGCCGATGCCGGCCATCATGGATTCGTAGGTGGTCTCGACCAGCCGCCTGGCCATCACCGACGGCTTGCCGACGAAGTACATGCGACTGGTGTCGCCGTGCCAGCCGTCCTTGATTACGGTAATGTCGCAGTTGACGATGTCGCCGTCCTTCAACACCTTGCCCGGCGTCGGAATACCGTGGCAGATCACATGGTTGACCGAAGTGCACAAGGTCTTGGGATAGCCGCGATAGCCGACGTTGGCGGGAATCGCCTTCTGCACGTTGACGATGTGCTCGTAAGCGATACGGTCGAGGTCCTCGGTGGTGGCTCCGGGCTTGACGTGCTCCTTGAGCAGGGCCAGCACCTCGGCCGCGAGGCGGCCGGCGACACGCATTTTTTCGATCTGCTCGGGGGTTTTGATGGTGACTGTCATGGGGCCATTATCGTCCAATGCCGCGTTTCCTGCATGGACGACCCGTTTCAACGCGTCCACGCCGACGCTGGCACGGCCCGCCGACGGCCATCAGAGCACCTGAAACCCGTCGGCCGATGGCCCATCTGCCGCGCTGCGCTGCAGGCGATCGACGCGCGCCAGCGGCGAACCGTGGCGCAACCATCGCTGCAATGCGTCGAGCGCCGCGTCGCTGCCGGCGGCCAGCACCTCCACCCGGCCATCCGGCAGATTCTGCGCGTAACCGACAAGGCCCAGGCGTTGCGCCTCCGCGCGGGTGGCGGCGCGAAAGAACACGCCCTGCACCCGGCCTTCGAGCAAAAACCGCGCCGCGCTCACGGCTTGATGCCGATGG
>DASSXP010000250.1:0-2222 GCA_035703755.1 Rhodanobacteraceae bacterium
ATACTCGTCAACGGCACCGCCCTGTGAGGCGCCGGGCGAAGGCCGGCGCCCGACGGGTTCATTCCGCCGACTGCTGCAGCGCCCACATCTGCGCGTAACGTCCTCGTGCGGCGAGCAGTTGGGCATGGGCGCCGCGCTCGACGATGCGTCCGCCGTCCATGACCAGGATCTCGTGCGCATCGACGACGGTCGACAGGCGGTGCGCGATCACCAGCGTGGTCTTGCCGCGCGCCACGGCCCGCAGTTCGGCCTGGATCGCGCGTTCATTGGCTGAACCTAAATCCGGCGGTTACCCGGTCGCCGGCAAGGCATCCGGAGGCCTGAACGGTCCGAGTGTGGGCGCGATCCTCTCGCTCACGTAGCGCATCAACACGGCCCAGGGATCGATCTTGGTGAACTGCTCCGCAGTGACCCTGACATGCTGCAAGGCCGCACGGATATTGGCGATCAACGATCTGAGGACGTTGGCCTTTCCATGCATGGGCGTGAGGTACAGCGTGGTCTGCCCGGCGTGGGTAGCCGCCTTGCCCACCGCCGCCAGCAACAAAGGCCTGCTGGTGATGGCCTCCATGCGCGCGCCCGGGTGGGCCGCCCGGCAGTACCAGCTCCACCAGTTGTAGACCAGCGCACAGGTGCGCGCCGTGGTCTGGCAGCGGTTGATGTCCTGTGTGGTGAAGCCGCTCATCCCCCACTGGTTCTTGAGCTCGTCAAATCCGTTCTCGCAGTCGGCTCGGTCTCGGTAGAGTTGCCCGATCGCCTCGATGGGATATGCCACGTCGGTGACCATCACCGCGTATTCCCACAGCCGATCGCCTTCGTGCACGCTGGGGCCTGCCAGATCGAGTCTGAGTTGCTTGCCATCAATGCGCCTCTCGCGCGCAATCCCGCCGCGGATGCGCTGGCGCACGACCACCACGCGGCGCTTCTTGCTCCAGCCGTGCAACTGCAACTGGTCCTCCACCATCTGGCAGCCCTGATTGTCCGCTCGGCTCCAGTCCAGACGCTCGAACTGGCGCGCCACCAGGCGCTGCACGTTGGCCGTTTGACGCAGCCGCAGCAGGTAGGGCTGATTGCGGCCCTCCAACTCCAACAGCATGCCTTCGTTGCCGTACCCCGAGTCGCCCCTGACCATCGCCGGGCGTTTGTCGCCCAGCTCGTCGAGCAGCCGCCCCAGCGCGGCCTTGGCATGCACGCTGGTGTGTTGCTTGCCCGAGCTCACCTGCACGTCCAGCACCAAGCGCAGGTTGCCCACCCAGAAGGTGTGCAGTACGTGGCTGGGCCGTTTGGGTTTACTCGGGTTGTAGCCGATCTGTGCGCCTTCCTGGCGCCCGTACAGCGGCTTGATACTCGCGTCGATGTCCAGCACCCAGGGCTTGTTCAACGCCTCGCGCACCGAATGCATCAGCGCCGGGCGCATCCACGCCGTGCTGGCGGCCTCATCGATGCGCTCCAAAGCCCTGCGCAGTGCATCTTCGCTGACCACTTTGTTCATGCCAAGTGCGTGCGCGGCCACCGCGTCCCCGCGCAGCGCCGTGATGTGGGCATAGCGACGGTGCCCAGCGAGCATCCCCATCATCAGCGTGCCCAGCACATCGCGTTTGTCCGGCGCATTGCCGCTTCGGTACTCCAGCGGGCACTGCGACACCCAGCGTTCGAATACGCCGGTGGCGGCCAAAAACTCGGCAAAGAACACCAACTGTCCGTGCGGCGTGGCCGCCGCATCCTGGTCCCAGCGCACATGCATGCGACCACCGAGCGTGTCCACCACCTGCGGCTGATCGCCGCCGTCTTCGACCCTGGCAAGGGCCCCTGTTCGCCTGCGTTTGCTTTCACCCATATGGTGAGTGTGCCAAATCTCCGCAAACCCGCGCCAACGCTCGATCAGCGGCCATTTACGACTGGGCAACTGCGTTTTCTAGGATGAATCGGTGACATGCCGCGGCCGCGGCCACCGCCGTTGGCAAACGCAAACCACCAAGGGGGCGCGAACGGCCGCCAGTCCCCCTGCGCTTGGCTGAGCCGATCGGCCAGCACGACCATCACCAGCGGATGCGTCGCCATCGCGCCATGGGTGGTGCGGACCTCGACGCTCTCGCATTGCGGGCCGGGTTCCTGATACGCCGAACGCCAGGGCACGACGGCGTCGAGCTCGGTGTAGACCGATGTCAGCGGAACGTCCGGCGTGCGGGCGTACTCGCGCTCGAACGATGTGTGTGTGCCCG
>DASSXP010000258.1:0-4643 GCA_035703755.1 Rhodanobacteraceae bacterium
AGGGTGCCCAGAAATCCACCAGCAGCGGCAATCCACCCTTCAGGTACGCGTCAAAGTGGTCACGGCCGAGAGCCACTGGTTGACCAGCGAACAAGAGCTGATGGCAGCGACCGCAGGACGGTGCATCAGTCAGACGCGCCGCCGGCACCCTATTGGTGGCGCGACAGTGCGGACAGACCACGTGCAGCGCTTCGCTCATGCGCCATTCTCCTTGTTCATTTGCGGAAGGGAAACCCGACGGGATATCAAACGCGCCGGATGCCGAGCCAGCGCGGCACGCGGCGTGCGTAATCGGTGAAGGCTGCGCCGAAGCGTGCCGACAGGTGCCGCTCTTCGCGCCGGATCGCCAAACGATCGACCAGCACCGCGACAATCAATGTTGTCACCAGCAGCCACGGCAACCGCAGCGCCAGCGCGACGCCCACCAGTGCCAAGGTGTTGCCGAAGTAGATCGGGTTGCGCGAGAAGGCAAACACGCCGGTGGTCACCAGATGTTGCGCGCCGCGATGCGGCAGCACGTTGGTGCGTGCCCGGTGCATGGCATGCATCGCGGCCAGATCCAGGCTCACACCCAGACATAGCAGCACGACGCCAACCACGCGCAGCCACCCGCCGACGCCTGCCCACAGCGCGACCGGCCAGATCATCTGCACTACCCAGGCCCCGAGCAGCGCCAGCAAGTACAGGATCGGTGGCCAGGGAATCCGGTTGGGGCGCTCGAGAATTTCATCCTCCATCATGGTTTGCTGCTCGCCTGCCAGCGCCAGTCGCGTATTTCAGGCGGATCCTCGCCGTGCTCGACGATGTACTGTCGGTGTGCTGTCAGCTTTTCCGCCATCGCCTTGCGCACCCGCGGCGCATCGTGTTCCAGCCCCGGTACGCGATCGACGGCGTTGACGACCAGGTGGTAACGATCCAGACCGTTGCGCACCACCATGTCGAACGGCGTGGTGGTGGTGCCTTCCTCCTGATAGCCGTGGACGTGGAAGTTGTGGTAATTGGTGCGCCGATAGACGAGCCGATGAATCAGGGTTGGATAGCCGTGCCAGGCGAAGATCACCGGCCTGTCGGTGGTGAACATCGCATCGAACGCGGCGTCATCGAGTCCGCGCGGATGTTGGCTGGGCGGCTGCAGTTTCATCAGGTTGACGACGTTGACCACGCGTACGCGCAGGTCCGGCAGATGCTGCCGCAGCAGATCCACGGCAGCCATCGTCTCAATGGTGGGCACGTCGCCGCAGCAGGCCATCACCACGTCCGGCTCGGCGCCGGCATCGCTGCTGGCCCATGACCACACACCCAGGCCAGCATTGCAATGCGCGGCCGCGGCATCCATGCCCAGCCATTGCGGCGAGGGTTGCTTGCCGGCAACGATCACGTTGACGTAATCGCGACTACGCAGGCAGTGGTCGGTGACCGACAGCAGCGTGTTGGCATCCGGCGGCAGGTACACGCGGATGACCGTGGCCTTCTTGTTGGCCACGTGGTCGATGAAACCGGGATCCTGGTGGCTGAAGCCGTTGTGGTCCTGGCGCCACACGTGCGAGCTGAGCAGGTAATTGAGCGAGGCAATTGAACGCCGCCACGGAATTTCCTTCGACACCTTCAACCATTTGGCGTGCTGGTTGAACATCGAATCGACGATGTGAATGAACGCTTCGTAGCAGGAAAAAAAGCCGTGGCGTCCAGTCAGCAGGTAGCCTTCCAGCCAGCCTTCGCATTGGTGTTCGCTGAGCACTTCCATGACGCGACCATCGCGGGCGACGTGCTCGTCCTGCGGCAATATTTCCGCCATCGAACAGCGGTTGGTCACCTCGAATACTGCGTTCCAGCGGTTGGAGTTGGTTTCGTCCGGACTGAAGACGCGAAAGTTGTGCGTGTTTTGCGCGATCACATCGCGGATGAACTCGCCTTGCACGCGCGTCGCTTCGCCTCGCGTTGCGCCGGGTGTCGGCACGGCGACGGCGTAGCTGCGGAAATCCGGCAGACGCAGGTCTTGCAGCAACTGGCCGCCGTTGGCATGCGGATTTGCGCTCATGCGCCGGATGCCCGTCGGTGCCATCGCCGCGATTTCAGCGCGCAGCCGACCGTCTTCATCGAACAGTTCCCGCGGCCGGTAACTCTGCATCCACTGCTCCAGGATGCGTACGTGATCGGGCCGGTCCATGTCACCCATCGGCACTTGGTGAGCACGGAACGTGCCCTCGATGCGCTTGCCGTCGATCTCTTGCGGACAGGTCCAGCCTTTCGGCGAACGCAACACGATCATCGGCCAGTGCGGGCGCTCGGCGCCGTCGCCATTGCGGGCAGCGCGTTGGATTGACTTGATCGCGTCGATAACCTCGTCCAACACCGCGGCCATGCGCTGGTGCATGATTTCCGGATCGTCGCCCTCGACGAAATACGGCCGGTAGCCGTAGCCGCTCAACAGCGCTTCAAGTTCGGCATGCGGAATGCGCGCGAGCACGGTCGGGCCGGCAATCTTGTAGCCGTTCAGATGCAGGATCGGCAGCACCGCGCCATCACGCACCGGATTGAGGAAATGACTGGAATGCCAGGAGCCGGCCAGTGGTCCGGTTTCCGCTTCGCCATCGCCGATCACACAGGCAACCAACAGATCCGGATTGTCGAACGCTGCGCCGAAGGCATGCGACAACGAGTAGCCCAACTCGCCGCCCTCGTGGATCGAACCGGGTGTTTCTGCGCCGCGGTGGCTGGAGATGCCGCCCGGAAACGAGAACTGTTTGAATAGTCGCTGCATGCCCGCGCGGTCCGGCGATACCTGCGGATAGACCTCGCTGTAGGTGCCTTCAAGCCAGGCATTGGCGACCGGCGACGGCCCGCCGTGGCCGGGGCCGACGATGAACAGCGTATCCAGATCGTGCGCCTTGATGATGCGATTCAGATGTGCGTACACGAAGTTCAGTCCCGGCGTCGTGCCCCAGTGGCCAAGCAGGCGCGGCTTGATGTGCGCGCGCGTCAGCGGCTGTTCCAGCAGCGGATTTTCAAGCAGATATATCTGCCCGACCGACAAGTAGTTCGCTGCGCGCCACCAGGCATCAAGGGCTTGCAGCTCAGCGGTCGCGAGTATTTGCGGCGAATGCGATGTGGATTTCATCAGAATTTCTCCGGGTTGGGCGTTGGCTCGCGCGGCGCGGGCTGCTGTGCGACGCACGTGCTGATGCCAATATCAAATATGCCTTCGTGTCAGGTGCCGCCATCCAAAGCGGCCTCGCCGACCATTTGACGAGTGTGCTTGGCGATCACCGCTTCTTCGTCGGTGGGAATGACCCATGCCTGCACTTTGCTGCCGACAGTGGTAATGCTGCTTGCGCCGGTACGGTTGGCCGTCTTGTCGAGTTCCACGCCAAGCCAGGCTGCATCACGACAGACACGCTCGCGCACCAGCACGCTGTTCTCGCCGATACCGGCAGTGAACACAATTGCATCCAGACCGCCCAGCGTGAATGCCAGCGCGCCCAGCTCACGACCGATGCGGTGCACGAAAACGTCGATCGCTTCTTTCGCGCTTGCGGCATCACTTGCCTCAAGCGTGTGCATGTCGCCGGAAATGCCGGATATCCCGAGTAGACCCGACTGCTGGTACAACAAAGCCTGCACCTGCGCCGTATCCATGTGCAGTTGCGTCATCAGATACAGCACCACGCCTGGGTCCAGAGCGCCGCAGCGGGTGCCCATCGGCAATCCATCCAGCGCGGTGAAGCCCATCGTCGTTGCCACGCTTTTGCCGCCGCGCATCGCGCACATGCTCGCACCATTGCCCAGATGCAGCACCACCACGCGACCAGCCACTGCCGCGTCGCGCCGAGCCAGGACCGAGGCGATGTACTCATAGGACAATCCGTGAAATCCGTAGCGTCGAATGCCGCGCGCCGTGATGGCTGCGGGCAGCGCAAATGCTTGTTCGACGTGCGATTGCGTATGATGGAATGCGGTATCGAAGCACGCGACCTGCAGCAGATCCGGCGCGCGCGACAGCAGTGTCCGCATCGGCGCGAGATTGTGCGGCTGATGCAGTGGCGCAAGCGGAATCAATGCTTCCAGCTCGCGCAGCACCTGGGTATCGACCCGCACCGCAGTGGTGTGGTGTTGGCCACCGTGTACCACTCGATGCCCGACTGCACGCACTCGATACCCTGCAAGAAGCGCTGGCACGGTTTCGAACAAGAACGCCATCGCCTCGTCATGATCGAACGATGTGTTCTGCGGCCAATCTTTTGCCTGCAATTGTTGGCCGGTGCCGTCGTTGACGACGTAACGCGCAACCGCGCCGAGACCCTTGATGCTGCCAGCAAGCACGCGCCGCAACACGGATCCGTGTTCCTCGAATACGGAGAACTTGATGCTTGAGGAGCCGGTATTGATCACCGCAATGGCATTCAGCATGACGTGCGTCCCGGCTGTGGAGTCGGCGAACAAGGCCATGATCGGCTCTGTGGATACCGATCACAACCTGATTCGGGCCCTTCGCAAAAACCCATCGCGAACAATCTGTGGCCACTTTCAAGACAGCGGAAAGCCTGCTGCGTTCAAATCCGTCATTGCAGGCGGCCGCGGACAAACCAGGTGGCCGGGGTCAACGTGGCCAGCGCGATCACGGCCAGCGGCCACGTGTTGGCGAA
>DASSXP010000304.1:0-12751 GCA_035703755.1 Rhodanobacteraceae bacterium
AGATGCGCTTCAGGCGCGCCGGGAAGCCGTCCTCGCCCAGCACCACCAACGCGCCGTGCCAGACATGCGACAACTTGCCGCCCGCATCGATGTCGATGATGCCGACACCGGTGCGCTGGCTGCCGGGATCGATGCCCAGAATGCGCACGGAACGACAACGGGAAGCGGGCAATGAGGCATCCTCGGACATTGTCGTTGCACCGCCATTCCCGCCGCTCGATCCCCGCTGCCCTGGCTTGCCGTCAGCCATCGCCCGGCAGCAAGGCGTTGTGATACACCTCGCTCACGTCATCCAGCGAATCGAGCTTGTCGATGAGGTCTTGCAGGCCTTCGCGCACCTCATCGGTGACGGCCACGCGGTTGTTCGGGCGCATGCCGACTCCGGCATGTTCGGCTTCGAGACCGGCATCGGTGAGTGCTTGCTGCACCGCTTCGAAATTGTCCGGCGAACACAGCACGACGCTTTCGCCGCCCTCGTTGACGACATCGTCGGCACCGGCTTCCAGTGCGGCTTCCAGTACTTTCTCCTCCGCCGCGCCGTCACCGCCGGTGGCAAACGCCAGCTCACCGCAGCGGGTGAACTGGAAGGCCACCGAACCGGAGGTGCCGAGGTTGCCGCCGTGCTTGCTCAACACATGGCGCACATCGGCCACGGTGCGTACCGAGTTGTCGGAGAAGCAATCGATGATCAACGCCACGCCGCCGGGACCATAGCCCTCGTAACGCAGATCTTCGCCGCTGCCGTCGGCACCCGAGCCGCGCTTGATCGCGCGCTCGATGGTGTCCTTGGTCATGTTGGCGGTCAGCGCCTTGTCGACCGCCGCACGCAACCGCGGATTGCTGGCCGGATCGGCCACACCGGAGCGGGTGGCCACGGTGATCTCGCGGATCAGTTTGGTGAAAATCTTGCCGCGCTTGGCGTCTTCTGCGCTCTTGCGACCGGCAACGGTTGGACCTCGACCCATGGGGGTTCCTGCTGCTTGCGGGGGACAAGCGGGCAATTTTACTCCAGTGCCCGCCATGCTGCCCATCGGCGGCGTATCCCGCTACGTGGCGGGCGCGGCTTCCGTGCCGAAACGACCATCGCCGAGAAATTGCACCGTCGCGGTAGCCGCCGCGGCGGAAAACAGCAGGCCGATGTGGCTGGATTCGATCACGCAGTGATCCTGGATCCCGGCCAGGCGTGTTTCCGCCACCGTCACCGTGCCATCGTTGTCACCTGCCAGTTGCCCGACTGCCTGACCGAGCCCATACGGTTGCCGGCCGGCTACCACACCGACTTCACGCGGCCCGGCCCAGTTGGGCAAACCGCGCTCCAGCGTATCGCGGCTGTGCCCGAGCAACCAGCCAGCACCGTGCTCAGCCAGGCCATTGGCGGCCGCACTGCCGCGCAACGGGGATCCCAGGCAAACGATGCGGCCGGGCGGCAGCTCGTCCCGTCCGGCGCAGGCCTTGAGCGCCAGCACGCCACCCAGGCTGTGGCCGACCAGGTGTACCGCTCCGGCTTGCGCGCACATGCGCCCGCGCAAGCGCGCCAAAGTCCGATCGAGCGGCGCCATCACGCTAAGATAATCGAACGGCTCCACCCGATACCCCGCTTCGCGCAAGCGGTGCGCCAGCAGGGTCATGACAAAGCCGCGCATCCACAAACCGTGCAGCAGCAGGACATGGCCGCGGCTGTCGGGAGGCGGCGCGTGCATGGGCTCAGGCGGCGGAGCCGGCGAGGTCAACCCTGCCCCGTCGCATCCGGCGCGTCGCCCAGCGTGGCCACGCTCAGTTCCTTGAGTTGCGCCGTCGACACCGGCGACGGCGCGTCAGTCATCAGGTCCTGCGCGCTGGTGGTCTTGGGGAAGGCGATCACGTCACGGATGGATTCGGTGCCAGCCATCAGTGCGGCGATACGGTCGATGCCGAACGCAATGCCTCCATGCGGCGGCGCGCCGAACTTGAGTGCCTTGAGCAGAAAGCCGAATTTGGCCTCGGCCTCTTGCGCGCCGATGCCGAGCAACGCGAACACTGCGCTTTGCATCTCGGGATTATGGATACGGATCGAACCGCCGCCGATCTCGTTGCCGTTCAACACCATGTCGTAACCGCGGCTGACAGCGGTGGCGGCGTGGTCCTGGAGATCGGCAATGTCGTCGATCTTCGGCGCGGTGAACGGGTGGTGTAGCGCAACAAAGCGCTGTGCGTCCTCGTCGTATTCGAACATCGGAAAGTCGGTGACCCACAAAGGCTTCCAGCCGGCCTCGACCAGGCCGCGATCCTTGCCGATCTTCAAGCGCAGCGCGCCCATGTAGTCGGTGACCGTTTTCCATTTGCCGGCGCCGATGAACACCATGTCGCCAGACTCGGCACCGGTGGCGTCGAGCACGGCGGCGAGCGCGGCGTCATCGAGGAACTTGGCTACCGGTGAATTGACGCCGTCGCGGCCCTTGGCGCGATCTTCGACCTTGATCCAGGCCAGTCCCTTGGCGCCGTACCGGGCGACGTACTCGGTGAGTCCGTCGATTTCCTTGCGTGACAAAGTGGCCGCATTCGGCACACGCAACGCGGCCACCCGCCCGGCCGGATCACTGGCCGGTTCGGCGAATACCTTGAACTCCACGTGTTTGAGCGCAGCGGCGACGTCCACCAGCTCCAGCGGGTTGCGCAGGTCGGGTTTGTCCGAGCCGTAGCGACGCATTGCCTCGTCCCAGCGCATGCGCGGGAACGGGTCGGCCAGCGCGACACCTTCGACCTCCTTGAACACATGGCGGATCAGGCCTTCGGTGAAATCCTGCACGTCGTGCTCCTCGACAAAGGCGAACTCCATGTCGAGCTGGGTGAACTCGGGCTGGCGGTCGGCGCGCAGGTCCTCGTCACGGAAACAGCGCGCGATCTGGTAGTAGCGGTCGAAGCCAGCCATCATCAACAGCTGCTTGAACAATTGCGGCGATTGCGGCAACGCGTAGAAATGCCCCGCGTGCACACGACTCGGCACCAGATAGTCGCGCGCGCCCTCGGGCGTGGCCTTGGTCAGGATCGGCGTCTCGATGTCCTGGAAACCGCAGCGCTCGAGGAAATGCCGCAAGGCCTGCACCAGCTTGATGCGCTTGCGCATCATCGCCTGCATTTCCGGACGCCGCAGGTCGAGGTAGCGGTAGGTCATCCGCATGTCTTCGTTGGGATGCTCGTGCAGCGCGAACGGCAGCTCTCTGGCCGCGTTGAGTACGTCCACCGTGTCGGCCAGCAATTCCACGCTGCCGGTCTTGAGTTTGTCGTTGACGGCAAGGCGCGCGCGGACGGTGCCGGTGACGCGCACGCACTACTCGTAGCCCAGCTCGCCAGCCACCACGAACGCCGCAGCGTTGTCGCGTTCGATCACCACCTGGGCCAGCCCTTCATGGTCGCGCAAGTCGACAAAGGCAACGTGCGACTGCAAGCGGATCTTGTTGACCCAGCCGCACAAGGTGACGGTCTGGCCGATCAGCGAATCATCAATAAGGCCGCAGTAGTGCGTGCGCATGGGTGTGGGGCTCCGTGCCGCCGGCGGGCGGTCAAATGAACAGAAAAGACCGGAAATCTTAACACGCGCCAGTGTTTCCACAGGCAACACGCACGCCGCCCAGCGGTTGGCATGAGGCGATTCACCCGCAAACGTCGTTAACCATCACAGGCGGGCCTGACCGCCGCGACCCGGAGAACCCCGTCATGCATGCCCTGCCACGTACAGCTCCGCGCAATCCCGTGCGCAAACCGCTGGCGGCCACCGTCGCCGCCTGCCTGTTGCTGGCCGCACCGGCGACCAGCCTCGCGGCGAGCAACTGGCTGGTGACCAACTGCAACGATAGCGGCGAGAACAGCCTGCGCGACATCGTCGACCACAAGGCCGCCAGCGGCGATAGCGTCGACCTCAGCTACCTGATTTGCGGCACCATCGAGCTGACCTCGGGGACGATCACCATCGATCAGAAAGACCTCAGCTTGCGCGGCCCGGAGTCCACCGCGCTGGTCATCGCGGTCAACAACGACTACCCATTTGCAGGCCATATCGGCCCGGTGTTGAAACACGACTCCACCGGAACACTGACCTTGTCCCACCTGACCATCACCAGCCACGTCGACTACGTGGAGTCCGCCTATGGCGGTTGCATCGATGCGCACGGCAACCTGGCCCTGGACAAGGTGGTCATCAGCAACTGCGTGGCCAGGTCGAGCTCAAGTTGGAGCATGGGCGGCGGCATCCGCGTCAAAGGCAACCTGACGATGCTCGACAGCCAGGTGCGGAACAACG
The DNA here is from genome assembly GCA_035703755.1 of Rhodanobacteraceae bacterium. Lineage (GTDB taxonomy): Bacteria > Pseudomonadota > Gammaproteobacteria > Xanthomonadales > Rhodanobacteraceae > DASSBG01. The sequence goes on from DASSXP010000304.1 coordinate 4,277, forward strand.
GGCTTGCGAGCGATTCCGTGAGTGGCTGGATGCGCGGCGGCGGCGTCGCGGTTGAAGGCGACCTTGACGCCCGCAACAGCGTGATAGAGAACAACACGGTGGATTCCCAATACAGCGCTCCGGTCTACGGTGGCGGGGTCTGGGTCGGCGGCAATGCCAACCTGAATGGGGTTGAGATTCGCGGCAATGCCGCCAGCCAGACCAGCGAGTACTACGGCACAATCGAGGGCGGTGGCCTGTCTGTCGGTGGCGACCTGACCATGGTGAACTCGGTCGTCAGCGGCAACGTCGCCAGCGCCGGGCAATTGGCCCTGGGCGGGGGAATACACGCCACCGGCAACCTCGTCCTGACCGACGTGATGGTGCTCGACAACAGCGCCATCGTCACCAACACGGGATGGGAATACGAGCCACAGGACTACTCGGGCGGCGGCGGCATCTGGTCCGAAGGGCCGTTCGCGTTGCTGCGCACCACCGTTGCCGGCAACCACGCCAATACCAGCGCCGGGATCATGTTGCTGGACGCCACCCAGGGCGATCAGCGCGAAATCGCCAACAGCACCATCTCCGGCAATCAGGCGATCACCGCGCCCGCTGGCATCTACGCCATCATTGCGCCGTCGATCCACAACTCCACCATCGCGTTCAATGCCGCCAGCACGGCATCGAGCGTGGCCGGCGCCGGCATCCGCGGCATGCTGGGCATCGAACTGGAAAGCTGTCTGGTGTCCGGCAACACCAACGGCGCGAATGCCGACGATGTGGCTGGCCCGGTCACGGGCTCCCACAATCTGATCTTTGCGCCGGGCGCCTATACCGTGCCGGCCGACACCCTGACCGGCATCGACCCAATGCTGGGCAGCTTGTCGATCAATGGTGGCATCACGCTGACGCTGCCGCTTATGGCGGGCAGTCCGGCGATCGACCATGGTGCCAACCCGGATACTCAACAATGGGACCAACGCGGCAACGGATTTGCCCGCGTGATCGGCTTCAGCGCCGACATCGGCGCCTACGAGTTCAACCCGGATGCGCTGCCAGAGGTAATTTTCCACAATGGCTTTGACTGAAGCGGAACCCAGTCACGACGAGGCCGCACCTGTATTGGCCGTGGGCTTGCTGGCCGCGGCCGGCGTGTCGACCTTGGCACCCGCCCCGGCAGCACCACCATCGGCGGGCGCGGCGGCGTTGCCCGCCAAGTTGTGCTTTTTCTCGCCCTTGCTCTTGAAGTCGGTTTCGTACCAACCGCTGCCGGCGAGGCGGAAAGATGGCGCGGTGAGCTGGCGGCTGACTGCTTCCTTGCCACACTGCGGGCACACCGTCGGATCGGCATCCGACAGCTTCTGCAATCGATCGAAATGGTGGCCGCAAGCCTGGCAGGCAAACGCGTAAATCGGCATGGTGATTCCTGATGTGTTCCCGCTGCGGGAATGGGGGCAAAGCGGCCAATTTCAAGGCCATCATGGCAATTTTGCAAGCACTGGGTATACAGTTTCAGTCACAATTCAAACGGGAGTCGTGACATGGTCGAGCTTCGCCTGACGTCTGTTTCCCTCGCCTGCCTGCTGGCGCTGGCCGCCTCTGGCGCTGCGGCGCAATCCGCTGACACGGGCGGCAGCAACAAACCCAAGTCCGGGCAACCGTCCGAATTGCAAGCCGTAGTGGTCACCGGCACCCGCAGCTTTGATCGCACCGCGGCCGACTCGCTGGCCCCGATTGACGTGCTCTCTCCAGCCGACATCCAGGCCACCGGTGCCACCGATCTCGCCAGCGCACTGCGCGTGCTGCTACCCTCGTTCAACTTCCCGCAACCCTCGGTGACCGATGCCACCGATGCCACCATGCCGGCGCAGCTGCGTGGCCTGGCCCCGGATCAGACGCTGGTGCTGATCAACGGCAAGCGCCAACACACCACCTCCATCGTCAACGTCAACGGTTCGCTCGGCCGCGGTTCCTCACCGGTGGACTTGAACGCGATCCCGGTGGCCGCCATCGACCATATTGAAGTGCTGCGTGATGGCGCCGCCGCGCAATACGGCTCCGATGCCATCGCCGGCGTCATCAACATCATCTTGAAGGGCGGTTCACAACACGGCGCGGCCAACCTGACCGGCGGCCAATACGACACCGGCGACGGCGGCACCTGGCACGCCGGCGCCGATGCCGGGCTCGCCATCGGCGATGCCGGCTGGATGCATTTCGCCATCAATGCCATGCGCCAGCAGGCCACCAATCGCGCCGGCCCCGATTTGCGCTATCCCGCCGACCCCAGTTATGGCGACGTCACCTTCCACTACGGCCTGCCGAACACCACGGCCCAGCAGGGCGCCGTCAACCTGCAATACACCTTCAGCCCACAGGCCGAGCTGTACGGCTTTGCCACCGTCAATCGTCGCCGCGTGCATGCGGGGGGCTTCTTCCGCTCGCTGTCCACCTATGCCACGAGCCAGCCGGATGCCGCCGGGGTATACCCAGACGGCTACCTGCCGATCGAGAACAGCAGCATCCGTGACGATTCCGAGGTGCTGGGCATACGCGGAGAAGTGGCCGGCTGGCGCTACGACCTCAGCTACAACGCCGGCGGCAATCACTGGAAACTGCGCACCAGCGACACCTACAACTATTCGCTCGGCGCGGCCTCGCCCACGGACTTCGACATCGGCAGCCTCAGCAACCGCCAGGACGTCGTCAACGCCGACTTCAGCCGCAATTTCACCCTGGGTGACAACGTGCCCCTGACGGTCGCCTTCGGGCTGGAGCACCGCAATGAGAAGTTCGGCATCAAGGAAGGCGATCCGGCCTCGTACTTTGGCGCCGGCGCCCAGGTCTATCCCGGCTACCAGCCGGGCGATGCCGGCGACTATTCGCGCCACAACGAAGCGGCTTACATCGATCTGGAAAGCGACATCACCGAACGCTTTTCGGCCGGGCTCGCGGCGCGCCACGAGCGCTACAGCGACTTCGGCAACACCAATTCCTGGAAAGGCTCGGCGCGCTTCGCCGTCACCGATGCGGTCGCCTTGCGTGGCACCGTGTCCACGGGCTTCCGCGCACCGTCCCTGCAACAGGAGTTCTATTCCTCCACCGCAATCAACTTCGTCGCCGATGGCACCGGCAACCTGATTCCCTACACCATCCGCACCTTCCCGGTCAGCGACCCGGCGGCGGTGGCGCTCGGCGCACAGCCGTTGCGGCCGGAGAAGTCACGCAACTACAGCCTCGGTCTGGTGCTGACGCCCGCCAACGGCCTGTACGCAACACTGGATTTGTACCAGGTCGACGTCGATCACCGCATCATCCTGTCGGGCAACCTGGTCGGTACCGCCGTCGAGACTTACCTGACCTCGGTCGGCATCCCGTTCGTCAGCGGTGGCCGGTTCTTCACCAACGCGGTCGACACCCGCACCCGCGGCGCCGATCTGGTGCTGACGTGGCCGGTCGAAGTCGGCACCGGCACAATGAAGTTCACCGGCGGCCTCAACTGGAACAAAACCGAGATCGAGTCGGTCGCGCCCAACCCGCCGCAGCTCGGCCTCGCCGGCCTGACCTTGCCGATCATCGACCGCGCCGAAACCGGTCGCATCACCGTCGGCACGCCACGCACCAAGGCCTTCATCGCCGACGACTGGACCATGGGCAATTGGGACTTCCACGGCCAAGTCACCCGCTACGGCGAATGGACTACCTACAGCTCCAACCCGGCCAACGACCAGACGTTCGCCGCCCGTTATCTGCTCGACCTCTCCGCCAGCCGTGATTTCGGCCATTGGCGCGCCACCCTGGGCGGCAACAACATCACCAACACCTACCCGGAAAAGAACTCGCCCGCCAACAACTACCACGGCATCCTGGTGCACCCACTGACCTCGCCATTCGGCTTCAGCGGCGCCTACTACTACGCCAGCTTGTCCACGCGCTGGTAAGGCGGCTGTACCGGCAGCGGCCCGGCCTTCGCCCGACCGCTGCCGCCGGCTGTCATGCCGCATGCATGGTTCATCCGCTATCGTTCGGGTCACGGCTCCCAACAGCGAAGCGCGCATGCCACACCACACCTCCCTGATCACCATTCTCTGCGTCGGCTTCGTGCTGGCATTCGTGCTCGGCATGGCGGCGCAACGCCTGAAGTTGTCACCGCTGGTCGGCTACCTGATCGCCGGCATTCTTGCCGGCCCATTCACCCCCGGCTTCGTCGGCGACCAGACGCTGGCGCCGCAATTGGCCGAAATCGGCGTGATCTTGCTGATGTTCGGCGTCGGCTTGCATTTCTCGATGAAGGACCTGATGGCGGTCCGCAAGATCGCCATCCCCGGCGCCCTGGCACAAATCAGCGCCGCCACCGTGCTCGGCTGGCTGCTGTCGCTGTTGCTTGGCTGGAGCACACTCGAAGGCATCGTCTTCGGCTTCTCGCTGGCCACCGCCAGCACGGTGGTGCTGCTGCGGGCGATGGAAGACCGTCGCCTGCTCGACACGCAGCGCGGCCGCATTGCCGTCGGCTGGTTGATCGTCGAGGACCTGGCCTGCGTGCTGGCGCTGGTGTTGATGCCGCTGCTCGCGGACATCACCGTGGGTGGCGTCGACATGTCGCTGCCACAAGTGCTGGCAAAAGTGGCTGCCACCTTGCTCAAGGTGGCGCTGTTCGTGGCCGTGATGCTGGTCGCCGGCAAGCGCCTGATTCCCTGGTTGCTGGAGCGCACCGCGGGCACCGGCTCGCGTGAGTTGTTCACCCTGTCGGTGCTTGCCATCGCGATGGGCGTCGCCGTGGGTTCGGCCGAGTTGTTCGGGGTGTCGTTCGCGCTCGGCGCATTCTTCGCCGGCATGCTGCTCAACGAATCGGAATTGAGCCACAAGGCAGCGCAGGATTCCCTACCCCTGCGCGACGCTTTTGCGGTGCTTTTTTTCGTCTCGGTCGGCATGATGTTCGACCCGGCCATCCTGCTGCGCGAACCGCTGCTGATTGTGGCCACGGCACTGATCATCCTGCTCGGAAAATCGTTGGCCGCCTACGCCATCGTCAAGGGCTTCGGCTACGCCAAGGGCACCGCGCTGACGATTTCCGCCAGTCTGGCGCAGATCGGCGAGTTCGCCTTCATCATTGCCGGCCTGGGCGTGACCCTCGGCATCCTGCCCGCACGCGGCCTGGACCTGGTGCTGGCGGGCTCCCTGATCTCCATCCTGCTGAACCCGCTCACATTCAGCCTGGTCGATCGCTGGCATGCACGACAGGACGCACGGGCAGCCGCACAGGCGCGACAAGAGGACGCCGACTTGCATGCGGCCGACAGCGCCGCTCACCACATTCCCGACGACCTGACCGACCACACCATCGTGGTGGGCTACGGCCGCGTCGGCACGCAGCTTGCCGACTTGCTGCGCAAAAACGCGATTCCGGTCGTCGTGTGCGAAGCCGATGCCGATGCGACCGAACGCGCCCGCGCGGACGGTTTTCCCACCGTCTGGGGCAACATCGCCGCCGAAGCCGTGTTGGCCGAAACCCGACCGGAACACGCCAAGCTGGCGGCCTTCGCCATTCCGCAAGCACTGGAAGCCGGTGAAGCCATCGCCAGACTGAAGGCCCAGTACCCGAGCATGACGGTGCTGGCACGCGCCCACAGCGATGCCGAAATGCGTCACCTGCACGAGCGCGGCGCCGATGGCGCGGTACTGGCCGAACGCGAACTGGCCTTTGCCTTGGCGGAAATGGCCATGGCCTCCCCCGGCTTGCGACCGAGCCACAGCGTCGCGGCGGCTGGCTGACCGCGCGGCTCAATCCGCGCCACCGCGCCGGTTCAAACCGATGCCGGCACCCACGCCGTGCCGCGATGCCCGAAGTCGCAGCACCCCGGATGGAGGATTTCAGCGACGATTTCCGCCGATTCCACCAATCGCGGCCCCGGCCGGTTGAAGTAGTGCACGCCGTCGATCAGGTACACGGCGCCGTTGTCGACCGCGCGCAAGCCGCTCCACAGCGGATGGGCGGCCAGTTCCGCCAACGCCGCCGCGCCCTGTTCCAGGGTGAAGCCGCAAGGTGTCAGCAAAATCACGTCGGGATCGGCGGCGGCAACCTGCTCCATCTCGATACAGGCGGAATGCTCGCCGGCCACACCGATGCGATTGTGGCCCCCGGCGGCTTCGATCAACTCCGGCATCCAGTTGCCGGCCGCCATCAGCGGATTGGTCCATTCCAGTGTCACCACACTCGGGCGCTCACGCCCGCGCGTCGCTGTCGTGAGCGCAGCCAGCCGTGTCTGCAAGGATGTGACCAGTTCCACGCCCCGTGCGGCAACACCCAGCGCGGTCGCAACCCGACCGATGGCCTGCCACACCTGACCAAGATCCTCGGGCTCGACCGCCAGCACCTCGGGGCGGACAGCCGCCGCCGGCCAGGCTTCGATTGCCGCCTGCAAATCCCCCGGCGTTACCGCGCACACCGCGCATTGGGTCTGCGTGAGTATGAAGTTCGGCGCCAGCGTCCATAGCGATTCGGCATCGACTTCGTACATCGCCTGCCCGGCCGCCAGCAAGGCATTGACCCGCTGATGGATCATGCCGGCACTGCCGCCGGGTTCGAGGCGCGACGCGCTCAAGGCCGGCAGCCCCGCCACCCACGGCGGGAAATCGCATTGGTGGGAACGCCCCACCAGCTTGTCGCCGAGACCCAGCGCCACCACGATTTCGGTGATGCTGGGCAGCAAGGACACGATGCGTGGCGCCGGCACCGTTGTCGGCTCGCCTGCCCCGATTGCACAAGATTGGGTGGAAACTGCCATCAGTCGAGATCTCCCGGGCATCCAACCCGGATCGGCAAGACGCCGTCCCTGGCGCTGCCGCTCCAAATCAATGCGCGCGCTGCGCAAGACGCACGCGGTTGAGGCGCTGCCAGGCTTCATGCGCCAGCAAGACGGCACCCACGTAAGCCACCGTGGTACCAACGAAAAGCGGCGCCCAGTGCGCGTAATTGGCCAGCCAGCCACTGACGCTGGTGGCGGGGAAGAAACCGCTGAGAAAGTAGAACGAACCGTTGGTCAGCGCGAATGCGGCCACCGTCGCCAGCAACGCCACACCGATCAGCGCGACGCGTGACAAGCCGTGCATGGCGCTGCGGCAACCGACGTACCACAGTGCCGCGTAGGCAATCGGCTCGAAAATCGAGGCCCGCGTGATCAGGCTGGCCGGTATCCACCCCAGCGCGATCGAGGTCGCATCGATGCCCGCTGCCAGCAGCAAAAAGCCCGCCAGCCATGCGCGGCGACGCAGATAGATGCCGCCCAGAAACATCACCGCCATCGTGGCGTTGGCGCAGACGGTGGAAAGTTCGAAGTAAACGCAGCGGGTGAAGAACATCGCTGCCGCCAGTGCCAGTGCCACGATCGCGGCCTGCTTGCCGGTCAATTCCTGCATGTCAGTGCTCCGGTTGGGGTTTGGGTGCATCGAGAAACAGCGTTCAATCGCGCGGCTGCCAGTTCAGCGTCAGCATGAAGTTGCGGCCGGGCTGATTGAAGTACCAGGCGGTCTCGTAGCGCTTGTCGAAGGCATTGTTCAAGGCCAGATCGAGATGCCAGGCGGGCGCAAGCTGCCAGCCGCCACGCAGGTTCAGCAGGCCGTAACCACCCAGTGGATGCTGGTTGCCGATGTCATCGAAGCGACGCCCAGCCACTTGCCAACTGGCGCCCACGCTGAAGGCGCCGAAGCGGCGATCCGCGTCGAAATGCGCGCTGCGCTCGGCCCGGCGCGGCAAGGTGTGGCCACGATTGGCGCCGCCCGGCGTGCGGTCGTGCGCCTGCATCAGGGTAGCGGTGGCGCTCAGGTTCCAATCCGCCAGTTTGGTGCCGATGACGCCTTCCAGACCGGTGATGCGCGCGCGACCGATATTGCCGGGACTGTAGGTGGCGGCGTTGAACTCGATCAGGTTCTTGATCTCGTTGCGGTAGGCTTCCAGCGACCAGCGGCCCCACGCCGGCGTGCCGCGCAGACCCAGTTGCAGGTTGCGCGACGACTCCGGCTTCAGCGTCGCGGTGCCGTAGCCGGGGAAATACAGGTCATTGAAGCTCGGCGCGCGGAAGGCCGTGCCGTAGTTGGCGGTCAATCGCAAGGTCTCCGTCAGCTCCCAACCCCACAGCAGGCTGCCGGTGGTGCGGTCGCCAAACTGGCTGTTGTCATCGCGTCGCAGATTGGCCTGCACGGACTGCGCGCCGAAACTCGCCTGCCACTGCGCGTATGCACCGCGGATGATGCGTCCGGTCACGGCGTAGTCGAGATTGCTCAACAGCGATTGCTTTTCCCAGTCGTAACCCACGCTCAGCAAGCCCGTGCCCACGCCGATATCCGCTTGCAGCCCGCCGACGGAACGCCGGCTGTTGAAATGACCGGTGACCGCACCGTCCAGCACGTTGTTGGTGAAGTCGGTGTTGGAACCCGCGCGCAGGGTCAACTTGACCCGCTGACTGAGCGCGTAGTGCAGCTGGCCACCGACGGTCT
>DASSXP010000322.1:0-2757 GCA_035703755.1 Rhodanobacteraceae bacterium
CGTCGCGGCGCTGGCGCGCCTTGCTTAGCGAAACGTCCGGTAACGCGCCAAGGGACAGCATGTTGCGCTTGCCGGTGCCGGGGCGGCGGTAGTCCATGCGCCATAGCTTGCTCCCGCTTGGGTCAATCAGCAGTACCAGCCCGCGCCCGTCCCGCATCGCGTAGGGCTTGGCTTGCGGCTTGGCATTCGCAACGGCGGAAGGTGAGAGTGGCTCGACGCGCTTGGGCATGGCAGTTTCCCCGTTTTTGGCAGTAGCCGCCGGTGCTTGGCGGTATCTATCGCCAACCGTACTGCCAAACTTGGCGGTACTCAAGGGATGTCGAGCCGCCTTGCAGGAACCGCAGGCAACAAAAACCGCGCCATTGCGCGGTTTCAGGGGTGTTGCGGGATGTTGTTGGATGGTCGATTGGTGGAGCGGAGGAGGATCGAACTCCCGACCTTCGCATTGCGAACGCGACGCTCTCCCAGCTGAGCTACCGCCCCACGTGAATCCGGCATTCTACAGGGCCGGGTGGCAGCCGCCAAGGGGGGGACGGCCGGCTTGTTTACGGATGGGTGTCGGCGAGGATCTCAAGGATGCGGCCGGCAATGGATTGGACCTTGTATTGGTCGATGGCGTTGGGGTTGTTGTCGTTGTACATGGTGGCGACGAAGTAGGCGGGGCCGCCGGCATTTTCCACCAGCCAGGCGTGGGTCAGGACGTTGAACTTGTTGGCGACGGGGCTGAGGCTGCCGCCCTTGTACCAGACCCGATCCCAGCGGTTGCGCACGTTGGGTTGGGCGGCTTCGGCAGCCATCGCGGTGTCGACGGTCTGGAAGGCTTCCGAGCCTTGCGGCAGGCGGCGGTTGGCGGCGTACACCGAGCACACGTCCATGGGCGAGGCGTGCCAGGTGCCGGCGACCATCATGCCGAGGTTGGAGTAGCTGCCCATCACGTTGCCGCGCGGCACGACCTGGGTTTGCAGGAACTGATTCTGGTAGGCCTCGTCGCCGTCGATATAGGCCTGCCAGGTGCTGGCGGGAAAGCTGTAAATGAACTGGAATTGCTCGCTGATGTCGAGCAGCGGTTTCAGCACGTTCGGGTTGGCCACGCCGGAGGCGTCGATGGCGGCGTTGATGCGATCGCGGCCAACACGATGGTGCATCAGGTCGGTGGCGGTGTTGTCGCTGTTGCCCATCATCAGTGCGGCGAGGTCCAGCACTGGAATTGTGGTGCCCAAGGGCTCGCTGTTGAGGTCGCCGCCGCTAGCCAGGATGCCGGCGCTCAGGGTGACGGTTTCGTCCGCGCTCAAGTCGCCGTCGACGATGGTGCGGCCCATGCCGTAGAGCACCCAGTTCTTGAAAATCGAGGCGGTGGCACGCAAGGTGGCGGAGTTGCGCTCGATGATCGGCACGCAGGGGCCGGTGGGGTTGATGCGGGCGACCAGTACGCCGACATCCGAGGCCAGTGTCAGCGCCTTGTCGGCGGCTTGGGTGAGGGTGAGTGTCTGGTCTTCCGGGTACATCACGGAGCCACCCCAGTTGGCCGCACTGAACAGTGTGAACAGGTGCTGGCTGCCGGCGTACTGGGTGTGGAAGTTGATGAATCCGTAAGGGTTGGTGGCGACGCCGCCGTCGATGACCACGGTGCCGCCGTAGGGTGTCAGTGCGACGACATCGACGATTTTTGCGTCGGGCCAGAATGGCCGCAGTGACGTATTGATCCAGTTGGCGATGCTGGTAGCGTCGAACGCGGATGTGAAGTGCTGCGAGACTTCCGCCGCCGTGGTGTTCTGGCCGCTGGCCAGCTCGTTGACGAACCACTGGATCTGGTTGGCCGGTGGCGTGGCGGGAAGCTGCGCGGCACCGTTGACGATCGGGTAGCGCTGGGTGAAGGACGGCGGATCGAAGCCGTCCGTGTAGATGCTGTGGTCCTGGGCGTTGGCCGCGAGGCTGGCGATGGCCAGTGTGGTGACAACAATCAAGCGTTGCATGGCTCCCCCTGTTCGGTAGTGGATCAGTTGGGATACGCGCATTCCAGGCTGCGATCGGCTCAAGTCCGCGGGCGGACGCCTGGGGGCGTTGATGCTACTCCGCTCGCTGCAAACGGGCGGCACTGGTGGTCTGGCCGGCGGCCAGCTCCGACATCAACCAGCGCGCTTGCGCGATGGCGGGGCCGGCGCTGGGGTCGGTGGGCAGGACCCAGGCATCACCGGCACGTTCGAATTGCGGGGTGATCGCGGGTGGATCGAAGCCGTCGCCGAAAAGCGCGTGGTCCTCTGGAAAGCCCGCGCTGGCGGTGAAGCTGGCAAGCGCCAGCACAAGCGTGAAGAGGATGTGACGTTGCATGGTTTCCCCATTGTTTGGCCCGTTCCACCGTGTATGCGCAAGCCGTGGGGAAACCGGCTCACGGGGTGATGCAGGGGGATTGTGGAGTCAAGCCAACAGCGCTTGCAGCCGCGGTTGCAACAGCGGGGTGCGCCAGCCGCTGAGGGCTTCTGGCCAGCGGCGGGTCATCAGCAGTTCTTCCAGCAGCCGGCGTGGACACAGCAGGCCGGCGGGGAGATCGAGTTCGGCGGCCAGGCCGTCGACCGCCTGTTTCAGCGCATCGAGTGACTTGCGATCATCGCGGCCCGGAGCGAACGGTATCGCGTGGGTGGCGGTGATCTCGCTTGGGTCAAGCGGGCGCGTGAGCGTTGCCAGCAGGTCGCGCCGGACTTCGCCGCGCAAGGCGCGTTGGCCGCGGGTGCGCTGGCTCAGCTCGTCGAGCGAGTGCGG
>DASSXP010000354.1:0-2795 GCA_035703755.1 Rhodanobacteraceae bacterium
CTGCCGTATTCGGTCCAGGCGCAATTTGACGGCCCCGCACTCCAACTCGCTTTGCCACAACACGCGGCAGCCACTTCGATTGGCGAGAGCGTGGCCTTGTCAGTCTCGCTGCAAGATGCCGGCCACCCGGTAGCCCAGGCCACCGTCAAGGCCCATGTGCGGCGCCCCGACAACCACATCGACACCTTGGTCATGCTGGACGACGGCCAATGGCCGGATGCCGGTGCCGGTGACGGCGTCTACACGGTGTTGGTGGCTGACAATTCGCTAGCCGGATACCAGCCCGTATTGTTCACGGCCAGCGGCACGCGCACCAACGGCGCCAGCTTCTCGCGCCAGCAATTCGGCCTGATCAGCGTAGCCGCGGGCAAGGCGCGGCTTACCGGAACCCACAGCGACAGCGGCATCGATAGCGATGGCGACTGGCTGTTCAACCACTTGCAGTTCAAGGTGGGCGTGCGGGCGGATGTCGCCGGGAACTACCGTGTGTACGCGGAGCTGATCGATTCCGCCGGCCATCGTTATCCGGCCAGTAAAACGGTCTCGCTGGCAACTGGTGACAGCGACATCGATCTCGCCTTTGACGGCAACGCGTTGTATGCCGCGCATGTTGATGGTCCGTACCAACTGGCGGTGTTGCGCCTGTCCGAGAGCACGCCGGCCGGCGTCCTGCCGACGGATCAATTGTCCGTACCCGAGGCAAGCCATCCCTATGCGTACACCGACTTCCAGCATGCCGCCATCGAGATTCCGGGCGAGAGTTCCTCGGTGGGTGCGGACAGCAACGGCAACGGCCAGTTCGACGAGCTGGTGTTCCGGCTCAAGGCGGACATTGCCCAAGCCGGATTCTACGAATGGACCGGCGTGCTGGTCGATGCCGATGGCAACGAGCTCGGTTTCGCCTCCGGCTCCGGCAATCTCGCCGCCGGCAGCAATTGGCTGGAACTCCATTTCGACGGCAGCGCGATCGGTGCGGCCGGCATCAATGGTCCGTACTACGTGCGTGACATCCTGATTTCCGGCATGGATACGGGGCAAGTGGTGGATCAGGTCTGGCCAACCGAACCGTTCGATGCCTCTGAGTTCGAAGGTTTCGTAATGGCGCCCGTGGCCAGCGCTGTTTCGGTGCCGAGCACCGCGTGGTGGGGATTGCTGCTGCTGGCCGGCCTGCTGGGCTGGTTGGGCCAAACCCGCTTGCGCGGAAACACGATCCACTGAAGCGGCGTCGATTGCAATCGGCCATGTCCATGGTCGGGCCCCGCAACACCGGCCCGGCCATGGCAGCATTTCATCCCGAGTCCGCGGCCGTCACACCGCGCGGCAGATCGGGTAGACCGCGGGAGCCTGGCGTGAACCGATACTGGCGCATTTCCTGTCTGATTCCACCCCTGCTTTTGGCGCTTGCCGCTTGCAGCAGCCCCAGCGCGACCGCAACAAGTGAATGGCGGACAACCGCATTGACCGCACCGGCGGCGCGCGGCGACCAACTGCAATTCCTGACCGTGGCTGGCGGTGCACCGCAACAAGACACGCTGGCCTGGCTGCGCCGCGACGCGTCAAGCAGGATTTACCTTGACGTGCTGCGCGCCGCTGCGGGCCAGTCCGTGGTCGAAACCGCCGTGCCAAGCCCCAACAATGGCCGCCCCAATTTCGTCCTCTCGGGCACAGCTGCGTTGATCGTGCTCGACAAGCCAGCATTCCACTACTCGCTCACCGAGCATGCCTGGCACGGCCACTGGCCGGGCCCCGGCCCACGCTCAGTCCGCTGGCAACGCGTGGTCAAGTTGGGCGATGACTGGCTGGGGCTGGCGCTGGAACGCGAGCGCGACAACGGCACCATCCAATTCACCGCCACGCCGTGGCAGGCCGGGCCAGCGACCGCTGCCAGCCACGTCATCGCAAGCTATCAGCGCAGCGCGCCAAGCTGGGGCTTGCCGCGCGCCAGCGGCCACAACACCGGCACGACACCGGCCATCCACGTCGAGGGCGATGCCATCCATGCGCTGCTGGCGATCGGGGCCGGCCGCCTCGACGTACCCGCCGACGAACGCACGCCCGCCCGCCATGCAGCGCTGGTCGCAGCATGTTCACGTCGAGTACTGGTTTAGCCCCGACCGTGGCCAACACTGGCAGCAACGCGCCGACCTGCCGTCCGCAGCAGATGCCGAGCTCAACGCACTGGCGTGGGTGCAATCGGGCAGCACGCTGTACGCCCTGCAAGACAGCTCCGGCCTGCTGGCCACGCCGTGGCAGGGCCGCGACTGGGGCACGCCGGTAGTGCTTGCGCCCGCACGCACGGCAAAATGGGATCGCCCCAATCCTGTCAGCGCGATTTGTGCCAGTGGCCAGGGCCCACACGCGGTACTGACGTGGATCGACGGCCGCCACCAGAAAAGCGATCGGCGCTGGTGGAAGCCGCTCGGCGGCTGGCCGTGGTCGGACCAGCCCGACTGGCGCAACAACGACATCTACGTGTTGACAGGAACCGCGCTGTCGCAGGCATTGCAAGGACAGGCCAAGGATGCCCATCGCCTCACCGACGGCCACGGCGCTGCCAGCAGCCTGGCCTGCGCCAGTGCCGCAAACAGCGCAACGGTCTACTGGAGCGGCACCACCCAGTGGCGCAAAAACGGTCAGTACGACGGCATGCAAATCTTCGCGGCGCCCCCCCCCAGCCAACGCATTGAAACGCCAACAGTGCTTCAGGCAACGCTGATAAAGTCGCGCAATCGCCATGGCGTTCAGACGGCTCGCCAGTCGTGCTGCGTGGCTTGGCAAGGCTGGTGGCCTTGCCA
>DASSXP010000027.1:0-7434 GCA_035703755.1 Rhodanobacteraceae bacterium
CAAGGTGCAAATACCCGAGGCGAGTTTGCGGATCATGCCCGCCCGCAGCATCAGCTGGTGGCTGGCGATTTCCGCATCGGCGGGGACTTCCTTGACCGTGGCAAGGTGGAATTGGCTGAGGCGCATGGGTCGGCTTCCAACACAAAACGGCCATTATATGGTCGCCGGTGCCCGCATGGTCTGGCGGCCGCGCGGGCCGCCGCGATCACGGTTTCGCGCTGGTGCAGTACTGCGCTTGCTGCGCCTTGGATTCGGCCAGTTCCTTGGCGCGTTCCTCGGCCGGCATCAGCTTGCTGCTGTCGGCGGCCAGGGTCAGTGACTTGTCGCTGTCCAGCAGGGCGATGCGCTCCTTCAGCACGCCGCACAGCCGGGCGCGGTTTTCCGGCGTGTCTTTCATCATCTTGTTGCCGCCCAGCGTGGCGGCGGCGGCCGGTTTTGGCGTGGTGGCGGGAATCGCCGGTGGCGGCGGCGGATCGCGCTCGGCGCCGGTGCTCAGGTTGACGATCTTGTACTTGATGCCATCCGGCGGCGGCGCATCGGCAAAATGCACCACGCCCTTGGCGTCTTTCCAGCGATAGACATCGCCGGTGCCGAATGCCGGCAGGGCAAACGCCAGCGCCAGAAGGATGAACAGAGCAGTGCGGCGCATGGGGCCTCCGAATCCAGATACGCCGGTTGGCGCAGAAGTGCAAAGCATAATGCAATGCGGCGCCACAGGCGTGATGCGGCGCACAGCCCGCGTGCCCGGTACGCGCAGCGGCTGATACACTGGCGGCCCATATCGAGTTCGATCTCAATGGCCGATTCCAGCCAGCCACCCAATCCGCGGCGCGGCATCTATCTGCTGCCCAATCTGTTCACCACTGGCGCCATGTTCGCCGGTTTCTACGCCATCGTGGCCGCGTTCTGGGGCCAGTACACCAGCGCCGCCATCGCGGTGTTCGTGGCGGCGATTCTGGATGGCCTCGATGGCCGCATTGCGCGCCTCACCAACACCCAGAGCGAATTCGGGGTGCAGTACGACTCGCTTTCCGACCTGGTCAGCTTCGGCATGGCGCCGGCGCTGGTGATGTACACCTGGTCGCTGTCGGCGCTGCGCCCCTACGGCATGTTCTGGAGCAAGCTTGGCTGGTGCGCGGCCTTCGTTTACGCGGCCTGCGCGGCCTTGCGGCTGGCCCGCTTCAATACCCAGGTCGGGGTGGCCGACAAGCGCTATTTCCAGGGCCTCGCCAGTCCGGCGGCGGCGGCGATCTGCATGTCCTTCGTGTGGACGGCGGACAGCCTTGGCTACAGCGGCACTCAGTTGGCCTTCGTGACGCCGCTGTTGACCGTGGTGGCCGGGCTGTTGATGGTCAGCCGGGTGCGCTACTACAGCTTCAAGTCCTTGCCGCTGGCCGGCCGCGTGCCCTTCATTGCGATCATCGCTGCGGTGCTGATTCTGTCGATGCTGGCGATGTGGCCGCCCTACGTGTTGCTGGGTGGCTTTGGCATTTACGTGCTGTCCGGGCCGGTGCTGACGCTGTACGGCTTGCAGGTTCGTCGTCGTGCCCGACGCAAGGCGACGCCGGGATGAGTGCGTTGGTTGCGGTCAGCCCGGAAGGCCGACTGCGCCGTTTGCGGGCGCTGGGCGTGCAACCCTATCACCTGCGCCGGCCATCGGCTGGATCCGCGGCGACGGCGACGGCGGCCAGCCACGCGGATGCCACGGCGCCAGTCGCCATCGATTGCCTGCTGGTGCTGCCGCAGGCGGCGTTCGATGCGGCCGGTTTGCGCCGCCAGGTCGAATCGCTGCTCGGGCTGGTCGTGGGCACGCCGGCGCGGTTGGCGTGGCTGTCCTGCGAGGCGCTGGCAAACCAGGACGCGGTGCCGGCATCCACGGCGTATCTCGCGCTGGGGTCAGCGGCGTCGCGTGCGTTGGGGCAGGCGATGCCAGCGGCGCAGCGCGAAGCGGCCACCATTGTTGTTTGTGCCAGCACGCCGACGGAATGGCTCGCGCAACCGGGCTTGCGTCGAGCGGCATGGCACGCCCTGCGGCCGCTGCGGCGGGCTTTGCGCGGGAGCGCGTAAGCGCCGTGGTGGCGGTAGTGTCCGCAGCGCCGGTGGAGATTCGCGCCATGCAGCGCGACGACATTCCGACCGTGATGCGGGTCGAAACGGCCGCCTACGAGTTTCCCTGGACCAGCGGCATCTTCCGCGATTGCATCAATGTGGGGCACGAGTGCTGGGTGCTGGCGCGGGGCGGGCGCCTGCTCGGCCACGGCGTGATGTCTTTCGGCGCGGGTGAAGCGCACCTCTTGAACCTGTGCGTCTCGCCCGCCGAGCAAGGTCAGGGCCATGGCCGTCATCTGTTGCGGCGGCTGCTGGATCTCGCCCGTTGGCACGGCACCGAGCGGGTGTTCCTGGAAGTACGGCCATCGAACCTGGCCGCCATCCACCTCTACCACGACGCCGGGTTCAACCAGATCGGCCGCCGCCCCGGTTACTACCCGGCCCAGCGTGGCCGCGAAGACGCCCTCGTGCTGGCGCTGGAGATGCTGCCGGCGGCTGGCTCGCGTTGACGTCGGCGACTGCCAGCATGCTTGTGCGGGGATTACTGCGCGGACCCATTCCGGCGTTGGTACAACCACCATGCTCCGTTCCGGGCGATCAGTTCGACGTCGTTGGCGTGTCGCTTGAATAGTGGTGCCGTGACATCCGTCGTCGCGCAGACGAGAAAATAGTCATAGCGTGCGCCACCATCCTGTGTCCAGTCGAAATCGATGGGTCGCAGCGAAATGTATTGGCCGACACGGCGAGCATTCGGGTCGCGGTAGCGGACGAGGTTGGGGTAGGAGCCTGCAAAGCTGCGGTCGGCGATGCCACCACGCACGGCCTGGTACCAGGAGGCAAAATGAAAGTAGACGGGGTAGGCAAAGTGCGGGGTCCATTTGCACAAAGGCAAACTGGCCATGGTCTTGCCGGGACTTGCTTTGGCCAATACCGATGAGAATGCCATCGAATCACGCGCGAAAGCAGAGAATCGGCCGGCGTTGACGCCGATCCAGATGCCGATGGCGCCGATGATCAACAACCGCCACACGGGGCGAAGCTGCGCGGGGCGATCCCATAGCAGCAGCCACAGCGGCACCAGGTAGACGGCGACCCGGTGATAGATGAACGAGGTGTTGGCCGCCTCGCCCGGAAACGAAAAATACACGATCAGGCCGACCAGCAACGGCAACCAGCGTTCGGGCTTGGAGCTGATGCGGTACCCGGCCAGCAAGGGCAGCAGGGCAAGCGTCGCCGCCACGAGGAGATTGACGCCAAAGAACATGCCGTCCAGGCCGGCCAGTTGGTTGAACAGCACCGCCAGCTTCAGGTGCAACGGGCCATACGATAGCGGTGCTTCGCCCACGGTTGCATTGTTTTGAAATAGATTGAAGACCCAGAAGGCCATCAATGGCAAAGGCGCCATGAACGGCGCGGCGCAGCGCAGCAAACGGGCGGGCTGGCGATAATTTCTGGCCACGATCCAGGCCAGCGCGATCAGCGCGCCGAAGCCAAGCGCTATGATGTGGAAAAAGAACAACAGCAGTGAAAAGGCCGCGATGCCGAGTGCGCGATGAAAACTCAAGCTGCGTTCGTAAGGCACGGTCAACCAGAGCAGCAGCAAGCTGAGTGGAACCGCAACCAGAAAGGACAGGAATCCCCAGTAGAACGCGAAACTGTAGCCGGCGGGGATCGCCAGCCATTTCAGGCGTTCATCGCCGCCAACGGCACGCAACAGCATGCCGGTGACAACGGGCAACGCAATCACTGCCAGTGAAACGACCAGTTTGGCCGCCATGATCAGCGGCAATGCACAGCTCGCCAGATACAGCAGCAGCATGCCGCCAAGGTAGGGAGTGAACCAGTCGATCCGGAACACCGCCGCCATCGCGTTGTCCCCGTTCAGCAGCGCATGCAGGCTGGCGATTTGTGCTGCGTGTTGCGGCAGGTCGATCAGCGGCGGGAATGGCGGCAACCAGATCGGTATGATCGCCAGCACGGCAAACAAGCCAAACAGGCCGTTGCTGTCCAGACGGAGGAATCGTGAGACGCTGTCTGACACTGGATGCGTTCCCCGCAGTGAATAAGGTCATGCTCGCCATGACCGCGCCCGGAGGTTGTCAGCCCAAGCGTGGATTGGTCACTGCATGATACCCAAGCGAATGGCCTGGTAGCCGGGGGCCGACTGCGTACCCGCATTGAGATGCGTGCGGCGGCCCGCCACCTCACGCGTCAAGTCGGGAGGACTGCTCGCGCAGCGCGGTGAGTTGGGTGTTCCAGTCCACGATGCGTTGGCGCTCCTGCGCCACCACTTCGGCCGGCGCGTTGGCGACGAAGTTGGCGTTGCCGAGCTTGCCTTCGCACTTCTTGAGCTCGCCTTCGATCTTGCTGATCTCCTTGGCGAGGCGGGCCTTCTCGGCATCCAGATCGATCAATCCGGCCAGCGGAATCAGTACGCGCAGCGAGCCCACCACGGCAGCGGCTGCGGCGGGTTCTTCCGTGCCGGCCTGGATCCATGCCGGCGCCTCGGTGCGGGCGAGGAAGGCGATTTGCGCCGCAAACTTGGCGCTGCGCGCGCGATCGGTCGCGTCGCCGTCGGCGAGCAGCAGCGGGATGGTCTTGCCCGGCGCGATGTTCATCTCGCTGCGGATTTGGCGGACTTGACTCACAAGTGATTTCAGCCAGCCGATTTCCTTCTCTGCACCAGTGCTGGGGTGTAGTGAGCTCGCCTCTGGGTAAGGTTGGTTGAGTACGGATTCGCCGTCAAAGCCGAGCTGAGGTGCAACGTATTGCCAGATTTCTTCGGTGATAAACGGGATTAGCGGGTGTAGCAGCCTAAGGGTGTGTTCCAAGACTTGCAGCGCCGTCTGTGCGACGAAATCCTTATGGTCGTTGCGATCACCAGAAAAGTAAGGCTTGCAAAGTTCGATGTACCAGTCGCAGTACTCGTTCCAGACGAACTCGTACATAGCTTGTGCCGCCAAGTCGAAACGGTATGTAGTGAGCTGTGCCTCGACTTCTCGAATCGTGGCTTTGAGCCGGCTGAGAATCCACTCGTTGATTAGCAGCCCACCCGATGAAAAGTTCGAGCGGGCTTGTTTCCACTTTTGGTGTTCTTCAGGTATCTGTTCGACGTTCATCAGTACGAAGCGCGCCGCATTCCACAACTTGTTGCAGAAGGCCTTGTAGCCCTCGGCGCGCTTCAAGTCGAAGTTGATGGTGCGGCTGTAGCTGGCGAGCGCGGCGAAGGTGAAGCGCAGCGCGTCGGTGCCGATGGGCTTGATGCCGTCGGGGTAGTCCTTGCGCAGGCGCTTTTCCACCTTGTCGCGCACCTGCGGAATCAGCAGCGATTTGGTGGACTTGGCCACCAGCGGCTCCAGCTCGATGCCGTCGATCAGATCCAGTGGGTCGAGCGTGTTGCCCTTGGACTTGGACATCTTCTGGCCTTCGGCGTCGCGCACGATGGCGTTGATGTAGACCTCGCGGAACGGCACGCGATCCTTAGGATCTGCGCGCTCGGGCGTATAGCTACCGTCCTCACGGCGACCAACGAAATACAGAGTCGCCATCACCATGCGCGCGACCCAGAAGAAGATGATGTCGAAGCCGGTGACCAGCACGGCGCTGGGCAGGTAGAGCTGGTCGTTTTCCCAGTTGGCGACCACCTCGCCGCGCTCGTTTTTCACCGGGCCGTCACCCGGCCAGCCCAGGGTGGAGAACGGCCACAGCGCGGAGCTGAACCAGGTGTCCAGCACGTCCTCGTCCTGGCGCAGCGCGCCCACCGGAGCCGTGTCCGCATGCGCGCGCGCGTCGGCCTCGTCATCGCCGACGAAGATGTTGCCGGCCTCGTCGTACCACGCCGGGATGCGATGGCCCCACCACAGCTGGCGGCTGATGCACCAGTCCTGGATGTTGTCCAGCCATTGCGTATACGTCGTGGTCCAGTTCTCGGGCACGAACTTGATGTCGCCGTTGCGCACCGCGTCCAGCGCGGGCGTGGTGATCGCCGCACGACCACCGGGACGGCCATCGGGAAGCTGATCGCGGGTGAGATCGACGAACCACTGGTCGGTGAGCATGGGCTCGATCACTGCATCGGAGCGCTGGCTCACCGGCACCTGCAGCTTGTGGTTTTTCGTCTCGACCAGCAGGCCTTGGGCTTCGAGGTCGGCCAGCACGCGCTTGCGGGCGTCATAGCGATCCAGCCCGCGATAGGCCTCGGGCGCGTTGTCGTTGACCTTGGCGTCCAGCGTGAAGATGGTGATGGGCGCGAGCTGGTGGCGCGCGCCGATGGCGTAGTCGTTGAAGTCATGCGCCGGGGTGATCTTCACGCAGCCGGTGCCGAATTCGCGGTCCACGTAGTCGTCGGCGATCACCGGAATCTGCCGGCCGCTGAGCGGCAGGGTGAGCGTCTTGCCGATGAGGTGCGCGTAACGCTCGTCTTCCGGGTGCACGGCCACGGCGACGTCGCCGAGCAGGGTTTCCGGGCGCGTGGTGGCGACCACCAGCGACTCCTCACTGCCGCTGACGGGGTAGCGAATCGACCACATATGGCCGTCGCGCTCCACGTTGTTCACTTCCAGATCCGACACCGCGGTGCCCAGCAGCGGGTCCCAGTTCACCAGGCGGTTGCCGCGGTAGATCAGGCCGGCGCGGTACCACTCGATAAACACCTTGCGCACGGCGACGGAGAGGCCTTCGTCCATGGTGAAGCGCTCGCGCGAC
This sequence comes from Rhodanobacteraceae bacterium, assembly GCA_035703755.1. Taxonomy (GTDB): domain Bacteria; phylum Pseudomonadota; class Gammaproteobacteria; order Xanthomonadales; family Rhodanobacteraceae; genus DASSBG01. The sequence goes on from DASSXP010000027.1 coordinate 6,754, forward strand.
CAGTCGGCGGCGGTGCCGATGCGGCGCATCTGGTTGGTGATGGTGGAGCCGGACTCCTCCTTCCACTGCCACACGCGCTCCACGAAGGCCTCGCGGCCGAGGTCGTGGCGGGTTTTGCCCTCCACGGCGAGCTGGTTCTCCACGATCTTCTGGGTGGCGATGCCGGCGTGGTCGGTGCCCACCTGCCACAGCGTGTTGGCGCCGCGCATGCGCTGGTGGCGCACCAGCATGTCCATCACCGTCTGCTGGAAGGCGTGGCCCATGTGCAGGGTGCCGGTGACATTGGGCGGCGGCAGCAGGATGCAGTAGGGCGTCCCCGCGCCGCCGGGCTTGAATGCGCCGCTGGCCTCCCAGCGGGCATACCAGGTGGACTCGATTTCGGCGGGTTCAAAGCTCTTCTGCATGATCTTGGCGTCTTGTGTCACGGTGGGCGCGAAGCGGGAAATCCGCGCAAGGAAGCCACACATTGTAGCGTTTCCCGCCGCGTTGGCCGGGGCGTGGCACCGGCTTGCATTCGATGCGGGTGAACGCCACCTGATAAGTGGCCGTTGCGCGCGCGTTGCCGGCGTGATGGCGGTTTACCATGGGGCGCACGCGTACTGCCCATTTTTTCGCCTTCGAGGTGTTTGTCATGTCCCAAGCGGTGACTTTGCCCGTGTCGTCCCGTCGATCCCGCTGGCA
>DASSXP010000037.1:0-3602 GCA_035703755.1 Rhodanobacteraceae bacterium
CGGGTGCAGAACAAGGTGTTCTACACCATCGGCTCGTCCGGCCACGAAGGTAACGCGATGGTGGCGCGCGCCACCCGCCACACCGACCCGGCTTTTTTGCACTACCGCTCGGGCGGCTTCATGGCCGAGCGCTTCCGCAAACTGCCAGGGATGGATCCGGTGATGGATTCGGCGCTGTCCTTTGCCGCCAGCGCGGAAGACCCGGCCTCCGGTGGTCGTCACAAGGTCTGGGGCAGCAAGCCGTTGTGGGTGTTGCCGCAGACCTCCACCATCGCCTCGCACTTGCCCAAGGCGCTGGGCACCGCCATCGCCATCGATCACGCCCGCCGCGTACAGCACACACTGCCGGTGCCGGCCGATTCCATTGCCATCTGTTCCTTCGGCGATGCTTCCAGCAACCACGCTACCGCACAGACCGCCTTCAACGCGGCCGCCTGGACGGCGTACCAGAAGCTGCCGGCGCCGGTGCTGTTCGTGTGCGAGGACAACGGCATCGGCATCTCCGTCAAGACGCCGAGCGGATGGGTGGCCAGCAACTTCCAGCAGCGCAGCCATCTCGACTACTTTTTTGCCGATGGCCTTGATCTTGCGGAAGGCTATGGCCAGGTGGAGCGGGCGGTGGCGCATTGCCGCAACACGCGGCGGCCGACTTTCCTGCACCTCAAGACCACCCGCATCATGGGCCACGCCGGCACCGATTTTGAAATCGAATGGCGCTCGATCGAAGAGCTGGTGGCGCTGGAAGCCAGCGATCCGCTGCTGCGCTCGGCCGCCATTGCGCTGGAATCCGGCTTGTACGACAAGACATCGTTGCTGGCCTTGTACGAGGCCACCCGCAAACGTTGCTTTGCGGCGGCCGAAGAAGCCGATCACCGGCCCAAGCTGGAGCGGCTTGAGGACGTGATGGCGCCGCTGGCGCCGTACTCGCCGGCGGCGGTCAAGGCGGAGGCCGAGCGGACGGACTTCGCGGCGGCGCGCATCCAGGCCCACGGTGGTGACGACAAGCTGCCGGAAAGCCAACCGCCGCGCCATTTGGCAATCCAGATCGGACAGGCCTTGTTCGAACTCATGGCCAAATACCCGGCGTCGCTGCTGTTCGGTGAGGACGTGGCACAGAAGGGTGGCGTTTATACGGTCACCAAGGGGTTGCACAAAGCCTTCAAGGGCTCGCGCATTTTCAACACGCTGCTCGATGAAACCACCATCCTTGGCCTGGCTCAGGGCTACGCCAACATGGGCTTTCTGCCGCTGCCGGAGATCCAGTATCTCGCCTATTTCCACAACGCCTGTGACCAGATTCGCGGCGAAGCCGCCTCATTGCAATTTTTCTCCAACGACCAGTACCGCAATCCGATGCTGATGCGGGTGGCCTCACTGGGTTACCAGAAGGGCTTTGGTGGGCATTTCCACAACGACAATTCGATCACCGCGCTGCGCGACATTCCGGGCCTCGTGGTTGGCTGCCCGAGCCGCGGTGACGACGCCGCCCTGATGCTGCGGACGCTGGCGGCACTGGCCCAGGTGGATGGACGGGTGTGCGCGTTCCTGGAACCCATCGCCTTGTACATGACCAAGGATCTTTACGCGGCGGGCGATGGCGCATGGCAGTTCGAGTATCCGGCTCCCGGCACCGCGATGACGCTGGGCGAAGGCCGCATCTACGACGCCAAGGCGAAGGATCTCGTGGTGTTCACCTTTGGCAATGGCGTGCCGATGGCTTTGCGTGCCGCCCGGCGTTTGCAGCAGGAATTGCAATGGAAGGTGCGCGTGGTCGATCTGCGTTGGCTGGCACCGCTCAATGACGCTTTCATCGCGGCCGAAGCCAGGACCGCCAAACGCATTCTGGTGCTGGACGAAGGCCGCAAGAGCGCGGGTGTGGGCGAGGGCGTCATCACGGCCATCGTCGAAGCCGGCCTGGGGGCGATACCGCTGGCCCGGGTGGTGGGTGCCGACACCTTCACGCCGCTGGCAGGTGCCGCCTTGCTGGTATTGCCGGGCGAACAAGACGTGGTCGACGCCGCGCGCCGGCTGGCGTGAGACACCGCGCATGACGGAGACCACTGTCGATTTGCCGCCGCCGGTGGCACTCGGCGCTGAACCGGTGCAACCGGCCTTTCGGGTGCTCGGTGCGATCGGTTTCGCGCACTTGTTGAACGACTTGATCCAATCGCTGATCCTCGCCATTTACCCGTTGCTGAAAGCAGATTTCAGCCTGAGTTTTGCCCAGGTCGGTTTGATCACACTCACCTACCAACTCACCGCATCCCTGTTGCAGCCCTTGATCGGGCACCTGGCTGATCGGCGACCCTTGCCCTATTCGTTGCCGGTCGGCATGGGCTTCACGCTGGCGGGCCTGTTGTTGTTGGCAATGGCACCCAATTACCCGGTGCTGTTGCTGGCGGCGGCACTGGTTGGCAGCGGCTCCTCGGTGTTCCACCCGGAATCCTCGCGGGTGGCGCGGATGGCAGCGGGCCAGCGGCCCGGGCTCGCGCAATCACTGTTTGTGGTCGGTGGCAATCTCGGCACCGCCTTGGGTCCGCTGCTGGCGGCGTGGATCGTGGTCCCGCATGGGCGGAGCAGCGTGGCCTGGTTCTCGCTGGCGGCCTTGCTTGCCATTGCAGTACTGGTGCAGATCGGCCATTGGTATGCGCGCCATGCGCGGGCGCGCGCCAGCCGTCCCCGTGTGCCACCTGCCCAAGCCTTGCCGTCATCGCGGGTGTGGGCGGCGCTCTTGATCCTTGGCGTGCTGATCTTCTCCAAGTATTTCTACCTCGCCAGCCTGAGCAGCTACTACACGTTCTATCTGATCGAAACCTTCGCTGTCTCGGTGCAGAGCGCCCAGGTACACCTGTTCGTGTTTCTGGCCGCCGTCGCCGCCGGGGTTCTGATCGGCGGGCCGCTGGGTGACCGTATCGGGCGCAAGTGGGTGATCCTGGGGTCCATTTTCGGGGTGGCGCCGTTCACCTTGGCACTGCCGCACGTGGGCTTGTTGGCGACCGGCGCATTGACCGTGCTCATCGGCCTGGTGCTGTCGTCGGCGTTCACCACCATCGTGGTCTACGCGCAGGAACTGGTGCCGGCCCGTATCGGCATGATTTCCGGGCTGTTTTACGGTCTCGCCTTCGGCATGGGCGGTATCGGTGCCGCAGTGCTCGGTTGGCTGGCCGACCTGCACGGCATCGGCTTCGTCTACCAGTTGTGTGCATGGCTGCCACTGATCGGCGCGCTGGCGCTCTGGTTGCCTGATCCCGACCGTCACGCCGTTCACACGGATCACTAGGCGGCCGGGCTGCGCACTGCTAACATGACCGGTTTCTTCACTTGAATCAGCGGAGTATCAAATGGGCAAGGGTGATCGCAAGACCCGTCGTGGCAAAATCTACGCCGGCAGCTACGGAAACGCGCGCGCGCACGGCGTGACCACGGCAGCCGGCGTCGGCGCCAGTGCGGCGGTCAAGGCCAAGCCGGCGGCAAAGAAGGCTGCTCCGCGCAAGAAGCCGGCGGCGTGAACGAGGCCGCAACGATGAAGGCCAGCAAGGACACCGTGGTTTCCTTCCACTACAGCGTGGATGACGGCAGCGGCAGTCCGCTTGAAGACTCGC
>DASSXP010000116.1:0-10297 GCA_035703755.1 Rhodanobacteraceae bacterium
GCTGGATGCCGGGAGCTGGCTTCACACCCAATCCAGCGCGCACTGACGGTGGATTGGGTGCATTGCGACCCCCGAAGCCCGCGCACCTTATTGCCGGTCAGAGCTCGCGTCAACTGTAAAAGTTGACAGTTGACGGTCGTGAGCAATCGTGCAAGGGCTGGCTTTCGAGACAATGGCGCCAGCGACAGCTACAGACATTCAGATGTCTCATTTCGGCGAAAATTTCGCCACATTTTCAAGCACGCCAACTAACGCCACGTGCACGTGGGAAACTGTCGTGGCACTCATTTGGCGAGTTGGCGGAACTGACTGCGCCGCCATGCCAACGGTCAGAACGGCCCGCATGCCGCCGCGTCTCAAACCCTGAGATGACGGCTTGCTAAGCTTTGGTCTGACGCATCGCTGTTGGGGGATCACCTTTGTTCACGCTGCACTACGACACCCGGCTGGAGGTGCTGGCGGATCGCTTTGCGGACTGCCTGCTGGAGCGTGATCCGGCCACCCTGCTGCAAGCGGAAACGGTGCTGGTGCCGCAAGCCGGGCTGGAGACCTGGCTCAAGCAGCATGTGGCAGCGCGTCACGGCATTGCCGCCAATATCGAGTTTCTGCGCCCGGCGGCGTTCGTCTGGCGTCTGCTGAAGGCGGCCAACCCGTCGCTGCCACGCCTGTCCCGGTTCGAACGCGACACCCTGCGCTGGCGCCTTTTCGGCCTGCTGCACGATTCGATCGACGATCCGTTGCACCGTTTGCAGGCAGCCACCCGGCAGGCGCTGTTCTTTGAGCAGTACCAAGGCTACCGCCGCGACCTGCTGGAGGCATGGCAGGCCGGCGCGGAACCCGATGACGTGCAGGCGGGACTGTGGCGCGCACTGGTTGCGGGGGCGGCCGATGAGGCCCCGCGCAGCCGCCTGCTCGGCGACTACTTGCGCGACCATGCGCGAACGCCGCCACCGTGCCTGCCGCCACGCGTGCTGGCCTTCGGCTGCCTCAACATTTCACCCGATGTGCTGGCGGTGCTGCGGCTGGTGGCCACGCACACGCCACTGGCGTTTTTCCTGCCGACGCCTTGCCAGGCGTATTGGGGCGATGTTGAAAGCCGCCGCGAAGCCCGTGCGGCCGGCCACGACATCTTCAACATGCCGGACAACCCGCTGCTGGTGTCGCTGGGCGGGGCAGGCCGCGAGTTCATGGCCGGGCTGTTCGCGCACGACGACGTGCAGGTTGCCGACTACGCCGACCACACACCGCCACGCGACACGCTGCTGCACCGCGTGCAGGCAGACGTTATCGAGCTGGAGGCGCCGGATCGGACTGGCCGACCAGAGCGCCTCGACCCGGCGGATCGCTCGATCCAGTTGCACGTCTGCCACTCGCCCTTGCGTGAGGTCGAAGTGCTGCATGACCACTTGCTGGAGCTGCTGAAAAACGCCCCGGAACTCGAACCGCGCGACATCGCCGTGTTGCTACCGGATGTCGCCGGCTACGCGCCGCATATCGACGCCGTGTTCGGCTCGCTGTCGCGCGACGACGCGCGCTACATTCCGTGGAACGTGTCCGACCGCGCCAGCGCGACGAGCCACGCCATCGTCACCGCCTTCCTGCAACTGCTGGACTTGCCGGCTTCGCGGCTGGCCCTCGATCAGGTACTGGAGTTGCTGGCCGTGCCGGCACTGGCGCGACGCGCCGAATTGACCGCCAACGACCTCGACAAGCTGCGCGACAGTGCCCGTGAATCCGGCATTCGCTGGGGTGAGGACGAGCAGGACCGGGTGGCCCAGGGCTTGCCTGCCTACCGCGAATTCAGCTGGGCTTTTGGCCGCGAACGCGTCTTGCTGGGTTACCTCCGCGGCGATGGCGACGCGACACTCGCACACGGCATCGCCCCGATCGCGGACATCGAGGGCGACCGCGTGCGCGCCTTCGGCGCCTTGTTACGCGTGCAGCGATTGCTGCGGGACTTCCAGCACTTTCAAGCCACCCCGCACAGCGCCCGCGAGTGGCAGGAACGCGGCAACCAACTGCTGACGGCATTGCTGCCGGAGCGGCTGGAGGAGGATGAGCAGACCGCGCTCGAAAGCGTGCGCGCCGCACTCGCCACCCTGGCTTTGCACGTAGCCGCAGCCGAATGCGGCGAAGCGCTGGACTGGCAATGCGTGCGCGCTTGCCTGCATGAAAGCCTGGCGGCGACGCCGGCACGGCAACGGTTTCTCGGTGGCGGCGTCAATGTCTGCGGCATGGTGCCGCTGCGCGAGGTACCGTTTCGGGTCATCTGCGTGCTGGGTCTCGATGCCGGCGCCTACCCACGCCGCGATCCGGCCGACGTGGGCAACCGCCTCGAAGCCGATGCGCTCGCAGGCCGCCGCCGGCGCGGTGATCGCTCGCGCCGCGAGGACGACCGCTATCTGTTCTTGCAAACACTGATGGCGACGCGCGACACGCTCTACTTGAGCTACACCGGCACCGACATGCGCGACGGCACCCGCCTTGAGCCCTCGGCATTGCTGAGCGAATTCATGACGCTGGTTTGTCACGCCTATTGCCGCGATGCGGACGCCGCGCGTGCCACGCTGACCACGATTCACCCGATGCGGCCGTTCTCGCCGCGCCTGTTCGATGGCGCGGACCCGCGCCTGTTCACCTATCGCCACGAGTGGCGCGGCGCCGCGACGCCGACGCCGCAGCGCCCGCTGCCGTTCATCGACGTGAATTTGCCGCCCCCGGCACCCGCCGCCACCGTGGCCCTGGTGGACGTGCAACGCTGGCTGACGGCGCCGCAACGCGCTTTCCTGCAACAGCGTGTGGAATTGACGGTCGCTGCGGCAGAATCGCCGGACAGCGAACGCGAGCCGGTCAGCGAAACGCCACTGGCGCGTTCGATCCGTGAGCGCTACATGATCGAAGCCATGCTGGCGCAAACGGACCTCAGCGCGGACGCACTGCACCGGCAACTACTCGCCGCCGGACTGTTGCCGCCGCTGACCCTGGGCGCGCTGCCATTCGAGAAAAGCTGGCAGAACATGGTCCCGCAACGAAAAATCTGGCAGGCCCGCATGGGCGGGCCGCTGGCAGCCGCCACGCCGTTTGCCCTGACACTGCCATCCGGCCGCGTGCTGGAGGGCACGCTGGCGCGCCATCCCGCCGGCCACGCCGAGTGGGTGGGCGGCCTGCGCAACGGCAGTCACTGGCTGCGCTGGTGGCTCAAGGCACTGGTGACACGCGCGCTGGACCCCACCGCGATCTGCCTTGCCTTCGGTCGCGGCGACAGCGAGCACGCCTTGCCGCTGGCGCCACAAGTGCCGGCGGGCGACGCGGCGCGAACGCAACTCGATGCGCTGCTGAACGAATTCGATCGCGCCCAGCTCCGTCCACTACCGCTGTTGAAATACAGCAGTTGGGCCTACGCACGGCGCTTTGCCGGGCCCAAGGGCGGCGCCGACGGCCGCAGCGAGGCGTTGAAAGCAGCCCGCAAGGCGTGGGAAGGCAGCAGCCAGCCCGGTGCCAGCCAGTACGCCGAACGCGACGATCACTGGGTGGCGCTGGCCTTCGACGGCGTGGCGCTGCTGGACGATGCGGCGACGCAGGCGGCCTTCATGGCGGCGGCCGAAACGGTGCATGTGCCGATCTGGCAGGCGATCCAGTCGGGAGACCAACCGTGAGTCAGGCGAACGCGCCCCAGACACTCGATCTCACGCTGCCACTCGACGGCGTGCAGCTGATCGAAGCCAGCGCCGGCACCGGCAAGACCTTCACCATCGCCGGCCTGTACTTGCGCCTGATCGTCGAGCGCGGGCTGACACCCGCGCGCATCCTGGTCATGACATTCACCCGCGTCGCCACCAACGAGCTGCGCCAGCGCCTGCGCGAACGCCTGCAACTGGCGCTCGACCTCGCCGAATCGCTGCGCGCGGGTGGCGCCCCGCTGCCGGCCGTCTGGCAGGACCGCACCGAGACCCAAACCGCGCAGCGCGTGTTCGCGCGCCACCTGGCCACCGCGAGCGAGGACATCGATGCCTTGACGCGACGCCTGCGCGCCGCCTTGCAATCGATGGACGAAGCAGCCATTTTCACCATCCATGGCTTTTGCCAGCGCGTCCTCGGCGACTTCGCCGGCTGGCTTGACGCGGCACCCACCGACGCCGTGCTGACGCCATCCGACCTCGATCTGATCGACGACTACGCCAGCGACTTCTGGCTGCGCGTGGCCGGCTCCGGCCAGCCACTGGCGACCGCAGCCCTGCAATCGCTGGCCGGGTCTCCCGCGCAACTCGCGCGCACGCTGCAGGACCTGGTGGATTTCGACGGCCGCGTCGAGCTGTCTCCGGCGCCGTCGCCGATAGCCGATGACACCCACTTGCTGGCCCAGCGTGACGCGGCACGCGAGTCCCTGCTGAGCACCTGGCAAGACACCGGCGCCGCAGCGGTTGACACGTTGCGCACGCAGTACGCACGCGGCGGCCTCAACGGCAACACCTATCGCAAGGAAAGCTTCGGCAGACGCCTGGACGGCCTGGTGCATGCACTGCGCAGCGGCCGGGTTCCGGATGAAGCCCTGCTGCACTACTTCTCCGCAGACAAGATTCGCGCCGCCCGCAAAAAATCCAGCCAGGATTTCGAAGTGCCGCCGCTGTTTGCCGTGATCGACCGCTGGCTTGAGTGCAGCACGGCCATCGATGGCGCGCAGAACAGCCACCGCACCCGCCTGGCATTGTCCGCGCACACGGAACTGGCGGCGCATCTGGCCGCACGCAAACGCGCACTCGCCCGCCATTCCCACGCCGACCTGATCGCGCGGGTGGCCGGCGGCATCGATGGCGACAATGGCGCCGCCCTCGCCAGCGCGCTGTTCCAGCGCTACCCGGTGGCGATGCTGGACGAGTTCCAGGACACCGACGCGCGCCAGTACGGGATTTTCGCGCGCATCTACGCCAACCGCGGCAGTCTGTTTCTGGTCGGCGATCCCAAGCAGGCGATCTACAGCTTTCGCGGTGGCGATCTCGACGCTTATCTGCGCGTGGCGCGGCGCCTGGACACGTCACAACGCCACAGCCTGAAGCAAAACTTTCGCTCCAGCCCGGCCATGCTGCAAGCCGTCGCGGCGTTGTTCACGCAAGTGCCTGCACCGTTCCTCGACCCCGCTATCCGCTTTGAGTCGATCCAGCCCGGCGGCGTGGTCGACGATGGCGCCTTGCGCGTTGCCGGCAACCCCGTGGCACCGCTGACGCTGTGGCCGCTACCGAGCGACGGCGGCAACAAGGACGCGCTGACGGCGCACTACGCCGATGCCTGCGCGGCGACCATTGCGCGCTTGTTGGCAGCTGGCCGCTTGCGCGACCCCAAGGGTGGCGAAGACCTGCCGCTCCAACACCAGCGCATCGCCGTGCTGACCAACAACAACGAGGAAATCCTCGCCGTGCAGGCGGCGCTGGCCCGGCACCACATCGCCGCCGCCTGCGTGCGTCAGCAAAGCCTGTACGCAAGCCGTGAAGCAAGCGAACTGCTGCGCCTGCTGGATGCCCTGCTGGCGCCGCAATCCATGATTCAGGCACGTGGCGCGCTGGCCACGCGGCTGCTGGGGCGGCGGCTGTCGGACTTTGCCGCCATGACGCGCGACGACAGCACCTGGCGCAGCGCGCTGGACGAACTCGCCGACCTGCGCCGGCGCTGGCTGGAACGCGGCATCCTGGCCATGATCATGCGCCTCGGCGAGCAACACGCGGCACGCATTCTGGCGCAGGACGAGGGCGAACGCGTGCTCGGCAATCTGTTGCAACTGGGCGAAGCCCTGCAAGTCGACGCCCGCTCACTGGCCGGCGAACAGGCCCTGCGCGACCGTCTGCAGCAACGCATCGAAGACGCTGACGACCACAATGAGGAAGAACAGCTGCAACTGGAAAGCGACGCCAAACGGGTGCAGATCCTGACCGTGCATCGCAGCAAGGGGCTGGAGTTCGACGTGGTGCTGCTGCCATTTGCCTGCCGCATGCAAACGCACGACGCACGCAGCGGCAGGATCCTCGACTTCCATCGTGATGAGGCGCGCATCAAGCACTGGTTGCTTGCCAACAAGGACGAACGCGGCGCCGCGGATCAGCTCGCGATAGCCGCGGCCGAACGCGAACAACTGGCCGAACGCCTGCGCTGCTTTTACGTCGGCGTGACCCGCGCCGTGCACGCCTGCTGGCTATCGAGCGGCGGCGGCGAAGTGCTGGAACATCTGTTGCCGGACGACAGCAGCGGGCAGGCGCTGGCCACGCGCTGCGCACACATCGTCACCGCCGCCGCGCCGACCACCGCTCCGGCGCTGCGGCCGCCGCCGCCGAGCGCATTTGCCGTGACCCGGACATTCGACGCGGTCATCCGCCGTGACTGGCACCGTCACAGCTTCTCCCGTTTGACTCGCGGCAGCCACGCACTGGGCGGCGGCCGGCGCGATGAACCCGAGCCGGGGGCCGCGGCCAGCGGCACGACGGAAGTGATCGACGCCCCCGCCGGCAGCCGCTTCGGCACCGCCGTGCACGCCATCCTCGAAACCACCGAGTTTGCCGCCTGGCGCGGCCGTCACGATGCCCCGCCCAGCGCCAGCGCGCTGCTCGAACGCGAGCTGCGTGCACAGGGGTTCGCCGGCGGCGCGGTTGCCGCCACCGCCAAGCTGATCGCGCGCAGCCTGAATGCCGAGATCCTGCCGGGCCTGCGCCTGGTCGATCTGCCGCCGGCGGCGCGCCGCGCTGAAATGGAGTTCGATTTCGGCATCGCCGGCGTGGCCACCCAGACGCTGCTGCGCGCACTGCATCAGGCCGGCTACCAGCGCCACCGCGACGGCTTCGCCGGCGATCCGCCGCGCCTGCGCGGCCTCATGAACGGCATCATCGATCTGGTATTCCAGCATCAAGGCCGCTGGTACATCGTCGACTACAAGACCAACCGTCTCGGCCGTCATGCCGCCGACTACGCGCCCGCCGCGCTGCGTCAGGCGATCGCCGCCAACGATTACGATCTGCAATACCTGATCTACACCGTGGCGCTGCATCGCTGGCTGCGCCGCAACCTCGGCCCGATGTGGGACTACGCGCGCGATTTCGGCGGCGTGCTGTATCTGTTCCTGCGCGGGCTGGATAGCGGCGTCACGGCAGGCGGCATCCATTTCGACCGCCCCGCGCCAGCCCTGATCGAGGCCCTGGACCACGCCCTGAACTGGGACAACACACCATGACCGCAAGCGGCAGCCAACACCCCCGTCACACCCCGTGGCAACAGCTGGAACGCGAGGGCGTGCTGCGGCCACTGGATGCCGAGATCGGCCGCCTGCTGGCCGCGCTCGACGCCGAGGCCGATCCCTGCGTTGCGCTGGCCGCCGCCCTGACCAGCCGCGCCGTCGCCGATGGCCACGCCTGCGTGCCGCTGGCCGAGCTGGCGCACAGACTGCCAGCGGGTGGCGTCACGCTGCCGACGCTGCCCGAACTGCGCGCCAGTCTGTGCACCAGTCCACTGGTTGGCCGTGACGACGACAGCGGCCGCCGCGAGTTGTATCTCGATGCCGGCGAACGGCTCTACCTCGGGCGGTTTTTCCATTACGAGGCCACCGTGGCGCACGCCCTGACGCGCCTGGCAACCCACCCCGCCGAGGCCATCGACGCAGTGGCCGCCCGACGCATCCTTGCCCGCCACTTCGCCCCCGCCACCGCCGCCGTGGACTGGCAAGCGGTTGCGGTGGCCACCGGCCTGTGCTCCCGGCTGACGCTCATCACCGGCGGCCCCGGCACCGGCAAGACCACCACCGTGCAGTGGCTGCTCGCGGCGCTGCTGGAACTGGCGCAAGCCTCGGGTCAGGCGCTGCCGAAAATCGCCCTTGCCGCCCCTACCGGCAAGGCCGCAACGCGGCTGGCCGACGCACTGCGGGCCGGCCGCGGACGGCTCCAACTCAGCCCCGACTTGCTGCCGGCGCTGCCGACCGACACCTGCACCCTGCACCGCTTGCTGGGCAGCATTCCCGGCAGCGCGCGGTTCCGCCACCACGCCGGCCATCCGCTCGACGTCGACGTGCTGGTGGTGGACGAGGTGTCGATGGTCGACTTGCCGCTGATGGCCAAACTGCTCGACGCCCTGCCCGATCACGCCCGACTGGTACTGCTGGGCGACCGCAACCAACTGGCCTCGGTCGAGGCCGGCAATGTGCTGGCCGGCCTGTGTGAAGCGGCGGGTCGGGGCGCGGTCGGCGCGGCGCACGCGGCCCGCATCCGCGCCTTGTGCGGCGTCGATCTCGAGCTCGACCCCCACGCCACGCCGTTCGCCGACGGCCTGGTGGAACTCACCCACAGCCACCGCTTCGGCACCGACACCGCGCTCGGCGAACTGGCCGCGGCCATCCGCGCCGGCGATGTCGCCCGCACGCTGGCTGCACTCGATCGTGGCGGCGCAACCGGTCTCGCCGCCCCGAGCGCCGCCGGGGTCGGCGCCGACCTGGTTGACCGCCATGCGCTGGCCTTTGCCGCCCTGGCGCACGCCCCCACGCCGGCCGCAGCCCTGCACAGCGCCAACCGCTTGCGCATCCTGACGGCGCTGCGCGACGGGCCGCGCGGCTGCGTCGAAATCAATCAAGCCATCGAACGCGCCTTGCGCTTGCGTGTGCGCTGCGGCGTCAATGCCGCGTTCTACCCCGGCCGCTTGCTGATGATTACCGAGAACGCCTACGACGTCGGCCTGTTCAACGGCGACACCGGCGTGGTGCTGGCGGACCGCGACAGCCGCCTTGTGGCCTGGTTCCCCGCCGCCGACGGCCCGCGCTCGCTGCCACTGGCCGCGCTGCCGGCGCACGAAAGCGCCTTCGCCATCACCATCCACAAGAGCCAGGGCTCGGAGTTCGATCAGGTCAGCCTGGTGCTACCGGGTGAGAGCTCCCCCATCCTCGGCCGCGAGCTGCTGTACACCGCGGTGACGCGCGCCCGCGACAGCGTACTGATACTCGCCGACGCAGCCGCCCTGCAACAGGCCATCCAGCGCAGCACGCGCCGGCACAGCGGCCTCGCGCAACGGCTGCGCCACGCCAGCCAACCGGCATGAACGCCGCACGGTCGCGCCCGCACCGCGCTTTCTGATAGCGTACGCGGCTTGTCCGCCGCCTTCCGCCTTGCAGCCAGCCATCACCGTGCCCTCGCGTTTTTCCCTTCCGCCGTTGCCACAAGCGCTGGCGCTGGCCATCCTGGCCGCCTTGCCGGGCGCCGCTGCCCACGCCGCCAATCCGCCCGCTGACGCCTCCATGTGCGGCGTCTACCCGCTGCTGGCCGAGCGCCTGCCGGCCATCGCCACCGATGCCAGCACCGAAGACACCCGCGCACTGGCCGACTCGGTGCACAGCCGCGACGGCACCCACTTCCGCTTCGATGGTCAAGTCAGCCTGCACCGTGACGGCGATTCGATTCGCGCCAGCGCGCTCGACTGGAACAATGCGACCACCGCCTGGCAAGCCAGCGGCCCGGTGTACTACCAAAGCCCGTCGCTGCTGCTGCGCGCTGCGGCGATGCAAGGCACCAGCACGCCGCGCCACGCCAGCGGCAACGCCGTCGACTACCAGATGCTGGATGCACGCGGCAACGGTCACGCCAGCCACTTCACGTTGACTGCCGACAACCGGGCGCAGCTGACGACGGTCAGCTATTCCACCTGCCCGCCCGCCGCGCGCGGCTGGGAGTTGCGCGCCGACCGCGTCGAGATCAACCAGAACACCCACGTCGGTCGCGCCCACGACGTCAGCCTGCGGCTTGGCAAGACGCCGATCTTCTGGCTGCCCTACCTGCGCTTCCCCACCAGCGACGCGCGCCAGAGTGGCGTGCTGTACCCCACCCTCGGCTACTCCAACGACCGCGGCTTCGACATCACCGTGCCGTGGTACCTGAACCTCGCACCCAATTACGACGCCACGCTGTACCCGCGCCTGCTCAGCCGCCGCGGCGGCATGCTGGGCGTGGAATTCCGTTACCTGACGGCGCACAGCCGCGGCGAGTTCCGCTACGACTACCTGCCGCACGACCGCCTCGCGGACCGCTCGCGCAGCCTGCTGCGGGCCCGCAGCGAGACCCGCCTGTCGCCCGACTGGCGCTTCGTGGTCAATCTCAACCACATCTCCGACCGACGCTATTTCGAGGACATGGGTGACAGCCTCAGCCGCAGCGCCACCCAGCTGCTGCCGTCGTCGGTGTACCTGCGCGGTGGCGGCGAGTGGTGGAGCGCCGCCGTCGGCGCGGATCGTTACCAGATCGCCGACCCCGACCTCAGCGACAACTACGAACCCTACCAACGCCTG
>DASSXP010000146.1:0-3022 GCA_035703755.1 Rhodanobacteraceae bacterium
ATCGGCCAACACTAACGGTAGCTCGTGGGCGAGCTCACTGCGCGATTTTTCGCCAGCCACATCCAGCGGTAAGACATGCAAGCGGCCGGGATGCTCGCCACTCAGCGCGTTCAATTCGACCGCTTTGCCGGGATGCCGGCAACAGGCGATCACCTGCCAGCCGGCGCGGGCCAATTGGCGGACAAATTCCAAGCCGATGCCACGGTTGGCGCCGGTAATCAGGGCGGTGCGGGCCATGCGCGTGCTCCGGGGGTGGCTTCCGGCCTAGTGTATCGGCGATTCACGGGGTCTATGATGCGCGGTTTACGGCGTCGTTCGTGACGCCTATCACAGGAGTTGTTCATGTCTTTGTTCCGTCCTGCTGCGTTGGCATTCGCCCTCGCCACTGCGTTGTCTGCCACCGTCTATGCGCCGCAGGTGCGGGCCGCCGACATGCCGGTGGTGGATATCCCGTACCAGAGTTTCACCCTGCCGAATGGGCTGCGGGTGTTTGTGCATACCGACCGCAAGGCCCCGATCGTGGCGGTCAATGTTTGGTATCACGTTGGCAGTAAGGACGAACCGGCCGGCCGCACCGGCTTTGCGCATCTGTTCGAGCATCTGATGTTCAACGGCTCGGAAAATGCGCCGGGCGAGTTCTTCACCCCGTTCAAGGCGGTGGGCGCGACCAATCAAAACGGCACCACCAATTCGGATCGCACCAATTATTTTGAAAACGTGCCGACCACGGCGCTGGATATGGCGCTGTGGATGGAATCCGACCGCATGGGCCACCTGCTTGGCGCGATCGACCAGAAGACCCTCGACGAACAGCGCGGCGTGGTGCAGAACGAAAAGCGCCAAGGCGAGAACCAGCCCTACGGCCAAGTTTGGGATGAGCTGGGCAAGATTATGTATCCGGAAGGTTATTTGTATCATCACAGCACGATTGGCTCGATGAACGACCTGAACGCGGCTTCGCTGAACGACGTGAAGACCTGGTTCAAGACTTGGTACGGCCCGAACAACGCGGTGCTGGTGCTGGCCGGCGATATCGATCTGGCCACCGCAAAAGACAAGGTCGCGAAGTATTTTGGCGACATCCCGGCCACCCCGAGCATGGCCCAGCCGGCGGTCAACGTGGCGGCGCACACCGCCGACACCCATTCGACCATGACCGACCGGGTGCCGCAGTCGCGGATCTATCGGGTGTGGAATGTGGCGCAGTACGGGCAGGCTGACCTCGACCGCCTGCAACTGCTGGCGCAGATCCTCGGCGGCGGTAAGTCTTCGCGCCTCGACAAGCGTTTGGTACACACCGATAAGCTGGTGGACGGCGTGAGCGCCGGTGCCTACGCCTCGCAGCTCAGCAGCACCTTCTTGATCACTGCGGCGGTCAAGCAGGGTGTGGATGTGGCCAAGGTGGAAGCGGCGATCGACGAAGAATTGGAGCGTCTGCTGAAAGATGGCCCAACCCAGGACGAGCTGGATCGCGCCCGTACCAGCGTGCAAGCCGGCTGGGTGCGCGGCGTGGAACGCATCGGCGGCTTCGGCGGCAAGGCCGATGTGCTGGCCGAGTGCGCGGTGTATACCGGCGACGCCGGTTGCTTCAAGGACAGCCTGAAGACCTTGGCCGATGCCAGCGTGGACAACGTCCGCGCCAGCGGCAACGCTTGGTTGGGCGCGGGCAAGGGTAGCCATACCTTGGTGGTCAACCCGGGTGAGCGCGTGGCGCTGGCAGAAGAGCCGACCGTCACCCCGGCACCGTTCCAGACCCCAGCGGTGGACGCCAAGTACAAGACCCTGCCGCCTGTGGTGGATCGCAGCAAGGGCACGCCGATGCCGACCAGCTTCCCCGAGCTGAAGTTCCCGGCCCAGCAGCACGCCACCTTGAGCAATGGCACCAAGGTGGTGTTGGCCGAGCGCCACGACGTGCCGGTGGTGCAGATGAGCTACGAGTTTGACAGCGGCTACGCCTCTGATCCGGCCGCCAAGCCGGGGCTGGCCAGCTTCACCATGGGCCTGTTGGACGAAGGTGCAGGTGATCTGGACGCGCTGGCATTTGCCGACCGTGCGCAAACCTTGGGTGCCAACATCGGCACCGATGCCGGCTTGGATAGCAGCAGCGTGTACCTGTCGGCACTGAAGCCGAACCTCGACGCCTCGGTGGATTTGTTTGCCGACATGCTGCGCACGCCGCGCTTCGATCAGGCCGATATCGACCGGGTCAAAGGCCAGTGGATTGCCGGGATCAAGCAAGAAAAAGCCCAGCCGCGTGGTGTCGCAATGCGGGTGTTGCCGGGTTTGGTGTATGGCGCAGGCCATCCGTATGCCAGTCCGCGTACCGGCAGTGGTACCGAAGCGGCGATTGCGGGCCTGACCCGCGCCGACTTGGTGGCGTGGCAGAGCGCCGCGCTGCGTCCGCAGGACGCCACCTTGGTGGTGGTCGGCGATACCACGCTGGCGGAAGTCATGCCGGTGCTGGAAAAATATTTCGGTGACTGGAAGGTCAGCGGCAAGTCCGCCGTCGCCAACGCGATCCCGCAAGTCGCGGCAGCGGCCAAGGCGCGGGTGTTCTTGATCGACCAGCCGGGTGCCGTGCAGGCCAATATCTTCGCCGCCAAGTTGGTGCCGTCCAGCAAGGATGCGAAGGCAGTCGAATACGACATGGCCAATATGGTGATCGGTGGTGATTTCACCGCTCGCCTCAATATGAACCTGCGCGAGGACAAGCACTGGTCGTATGGTGCCCGCAGTGGTGCCGGCGGTGCAGTGGGGCAGCGGTTGTGGATGGCGATGGCCCCGGTGCAGATCGACAAAACGGCTCCGGCCGTGGCCGAGCTGCAGCGTGAAGTCAGCGACTACGCCAGCGGCAAAGCGCCCGCCACTGCCGCCGAAGTGGCCGGCATGCAGAAGATCCTGACACTGAGCCTGCCGGGTGCTTACGAAACCGCATCTGCGGTGATGAACACCATCGGTAGCAATGTGCTGTACGGACGTGCGGACGATTACGTGCTGGAGCGCAAAGCGCAGATCGAAGCGA
>DASSXP010000173.1:0-9034 GCA_035703755.1 Rhodanobacteraceae bacterium
CTGCAACACATGAGCGATACCCCGGCGCGCGCCACCGCGCCACCGCCAACACTGGGCCAGCATACCGAGCACGTGCTCGCCAGCGCGCTGGCGCTCGACCCGGCCGCACTGGCCGCGCTCAGGCAAGCGGGTGTGATCGGCTGACTGCGGCGGCGCGTGCCGGCGCCAGGCGCATCGCGGTCGCCGGGTGATCGTCGGGCGATGCCATAATGACGGCATGAACACCGACCGCGTAATCACCCCCGCCGCGGTGCCCGATGAGGCAGCGCTGGAGGCATCGATCCGGCCGCAGCGCCTGTCCGAGTACCTCGGCCAGCAGGCCGTGCGCGAGCAGTTGGCGATCTACATCGAGGCCGCAAGGCGGCGCGGTGGGGCGCTCGATCACGTGCTGATCTTCGGGCCGCCGGGGCTCGGCAAGACCACCCTGTCACATGTGATCGCCAATGAACTCGGGGTCAACCTGCGCACCACCTCGGGGCCGGTGCTGGAACGGGCCGGGGATCTGGCGGCGCTGTTGACCAACCTCGAAGCCAACGATGTGCTGTTTGTCGATGAGATTCATCGCCTGTCGCCGGTGGTCGAGGAAGTGCTGTATCCGGCGATGGAGGACTTCCAGATCGACATCATGATCGGCGAAGGCCCGGCGGCGCGCTCGATCAAGCTCGACCTGCCGCCGTTCACGCTGATCGGCGCCACCACCCGTGCCGGGCTTCTGACCGGGCCGTTGCGCGACCGTTTCGGCATCATCCAGCGGCTGGAGTTTTATTCCCCGGCCGAACTGGCCGCCATCGTGCGCCGCTCGGCGCGCATCCTTGGCATTGCCTGCGACGTTGCTGGCGCCGAGGAAATCGCCCGTCGCGCGCGCGGCACCCCGCGTATTGCCAACCGCCTGTTGCGGCGGGTGCGCGACTACGCCGAGGTGCGCGGCGATGGCCACATCAGCCATGCCGCGGCGCAAGCGGCGATGGACATGCTCAAAGTCGATGCCGAGGGCTTCGATGAGCTCGACCGGCGCTTGCTGCATGTGATCATCGACAGTTTCGACGGCGGCCCGGTCGGCGTCGAATCGCTGGCGGCCGCCCTGAGTGAGGACCGCGGCACCCTGGAAGACGTGGTCGAGCCCTACCTGATCCAGCAGGGTTTCCTGCTGCGCACCGCGCGCGGCCGCATCGCCAGCGCCCGCGCCTGGCGCCATCTGGGCCTGAACCCGCCGCCCAAGCCGGCGCCAGCGCCGGATCTGTTCGGCCCCGACGACGGCGATTAGTGACCGCCGGCGCGGCCTGCAATAATGGCGTTTTGCCGCGCAGCCCCCGCATGACCAGTCAAGACGGTGCCGAACCGCCATTCAGTTGGCGGACACGGGTTTACTGGGAAGATACCGACGCAGGTGGCGTCGTGTATCACGCCAGTTATTTGCGTTTTTTCGAGCGCGCGCGCACCGAGTGGCTGCGTGCGCGGGGTATCGACCAGTTGCGATTGCGTGAAGACTCCGGCGTGCTGTTCGTGGTGCGCGACATGCGGATCGCGTTTCGACGCGCCGCGCGGCTGGACGACTTGCTTGACGTCGGCGCGCGGGTTGCCGCCTGGCGCGCCGCCAGCATGGCGTTTGCCCAGCACATCGTCCGCGCGGACGACGGTGTGCTGATCGCCGAGGCCGATGTCCGCGTGGCCTGTGTCGATGCCGCCCGCTTTGTCCCCACCGCCATCCCTGAAGCCCTGTTACCCGGAATCCCCGCCCCATGAATGGTGAACTCAACATCCTTGAATTGGTCTGGCATGCCAGCTTGCCGGTCAAGTTCGTGCTGCTGTTGCTGCTGCTGGCCTCGTTCCTGTCGTGGGTGATCATCATCCGCAAGAAAGTGCTGCTGGACCGGGCCGCCAGCGAAGCCGATGCGTTCGAGGATCGCTTCTGGTCGGGTGCCGACCTCGCCGCGTTGTACCGCGAGACCGGCGATGCGGAAAACGGTGGCATGGCGGGGATTTTTCACGCCGGTTTCCATGAGTTCGCGCGCCAGCGCCAGCAACGCCGCGTGACCGATCCACGCAGCCTGCTGGAGAGCGCGCAGCGCTCGATGCGGGTGGCGGTGACGCGCGAGGTGGATCGTCTGGAGCGCAACCTGGAATTTCTGGCCAACGTCGGTTCGATCAGCCCGTATGTCGGCTTGTTCGGCACGGTCTGGGGCATCATGGTGGCGTTCCAGGGGCTGGCCAACCTCAAGGAAGCCACCATCGCGATGGTGGCGCCGGGCATCTCCGAGGCACTGGTGGCCACCGCGATGGGCCTGTTCGCGGCGATTCCCGCCGTGTGGGCCTACAACCGCTACGCCACCGGGGTCGAACGCCTGTCGGTGCGCTACGACACCTTCCAGGAAGAGTTCTCCTCCATCTTGCAGCGCCAGTTGCACGCCGACGACCATGCGTGACATCCGCGCCCGCAAACGCCGCAAGCTGAAGGCAGACATCAATGTCGTGCCCTATATCGACGTGATGCTGGTGTTGTTGATCATCTTCATGGTGACCGCACCGCTGCTCAAGCTCGGCGTCGACATCAAGCTGCCGCAGGCGGCGGCCAAGTCGCTGGACACCGACAAGCCGCCGGTGCTGGTCAATCTCGATCAGGCCGGCAATCTCTCCCTCACGCTGGGTTCGGCTGATCCGGAAGCCGTCGATGCCGATACGCTGGTGACCAAGGTGTCCGCCTTCGAGCGCCAGAATCCGGGTGTGCCGGTGCTGTTCGCCGGTGACAGCGCCGTCGATTACGGCAAGGTGATGCAGGCGATGGTGCTGTTGCAGCAGGCCGGCGTACCCAACATCGGTTTGATGACCGCGCCGCCCGCCGAACCGGGGAAGGCGCGGCCGTGACGACGCTTGCGCGCGAGCCAACCCGTCGCGCCATCCTCTGGTCCGCTGCCTTTCACGGCGGTTTGCTGGCTTTTCTGGCGCTGGCGACCTTGTCGTGCGCGTCGTGGGAGAGCTTCTTTGGTGCTCTGGGCCTGCCGAACTGGTTGAATCCGGTCCAGTGCAGCAAACCGGTGGCGCTGGCCGGCGAGATCATCGAGGCGACCCTGGTCGGCCCGGTGGGCGCGCCGCCGCCCAAGTCCGGCAAGTCGCAACACCACGCGCCACCGCCGCCACCGCCGCAAAAATCCGCGCAGCCGCCAACGCCGAAACCGCCACCGGTCAAGACCTTGCCGCCACCGCCCGACCGCCCCGACGTCAAAGATCAGGACAAGGTGGTGGCGATGGCCGCGGCCAAGGCCGCGCAAGCCAAGCAGCTGCAGGAGCAGCGCGAAAAGCAGCGCCAGTCCGAGCTGGAAGCCGAGCGGCAGAAGGCCGATGACCTGTTGCGGCAACTGGAGGAGATCAAGCAGCAACGCGCCGCGGCCGACAAGAAAACGCGGCTGGCGCAGCAGCGCCTGCAACAACTGGCCGATCTCAAAAAACAGCAAACGGCGGACAAGCCCGTCGCCGCCGATGTGCCCCCGGCCGAGCAGGCGCGAACCGGTCAGGGCGGCGCCGACAGCGGGCTGGCGGCCGAGTATGGTGCGGCGCTGACCAGCCTGATCACGCAGAACTGGCTGCGGCCGGACAACATCCCGCCGGGCTCGGTGTGTCCGATCCATATCGTGCAGATTCCCGGTGGTCGGGTGATGAGCGTCAAGGTGCTGCCGAGCTGTCCCTTCGATGAATCGGCACGCAAGTCGGTGGAAAACGCGGTGTTACGCGCGCAGCCTTTGCCGTATAAAGGGTACGAGAGCGTGTTCCAGCGCGACATTACCCTCAATTTCAAGGTGGATCAGTGAAATCAGCTTCTCAGATCGGCAAGACGCTTGCCGCACTTGCCTGCGTTGTACTGCTGGCCTGTAGCGGCCGCGTGTCGGCACAGGGCTTGACCCTCGACATCGTCAACGGCGTGCCGACGGCGATTCCGATCGCGGTGGTGCCGTTTTCTTTCGAGGGCACCGGGCTGCCGCCGTCGACCGATGTGTCCGATGTTATCCGCATGGATCTCAACCGCTCCGGCCAGTTCCGCGCCCTGGCCAAGCAGGATGTGGTCGAGTTCCCGCATCGCGGCGGCGAGGTCAAGTTTGCCACCTGGAATCTGCTGAAGCAGGATTACCTTTTGATCGGGCGCCAGAAACCCGCCGCCGACGGCGCCATCTCGGTCGAGTTCGAGCTGTTTGACGTGCCCAAGCAAAAATCGATGCTGGCTTTCGCGGTCAGCGGGCAGCCAGCCGACTTGCGCGCCGTGGCGCACCAGATCGCCGACCTGGTGTACGAGAAGATCACCGGCGTGCGCGGCGCGTTCTGGACGCGTATCGCCTACGTGACGGCGGTGGGACAGGGCAAGAGCACCCAGTATTCGCTGGTGGTGGCCGACTCGGATGGCTACAACCCGCAGGTGGTCGTGCGCTCGCACGAAACCTTGATGTCGCCGGCCTGGTCGCCGGATGGCAGCCGCCTTGCCTACGTTTCGTTTGAAAGTGGCAACTCGGCGATTTACGTCCAGAACCTGTCAACCGGCTCGCGTGAGCTGGTGAGTGCGCGCAAGGGCATCAATGGCGCACCGGCGTGGTCGCCCGATGGCACCAAGCTGGCACTGATGCTGTCCGACGTCGGCAATCCGGAAATCTTCGTGATGGACGTGGCCAGCCGCGCGCTGTCGCGTCGCACCAACAACTACTCCATCGACACCGAGCCGCAGTGGATGCCGGATGGCCAGAACCTGGTGTTCACGTCCGACCGCTCGGGTAAACCGCAGCTTTACGAGGTCGCCGCCACCGGGGGAACCCCGAAGCGGCTGACCTTCCAGGGCGAGTACAATTCCAATGCTTCCGTGGGGTACCTTGGCAAACGGATTGCCATGGTGCAGGGCAACGGCAACGTGTATCGAATCGCAATCATGGATCAAGGCCTTGGAGGCCAGATTCGCATGATCTCGCCTGGGAACATGGACGAATCCCCCAGTTTCGCGCCGAATGCCGGCATGTTGCTGTACGCGGCATCCGAAGGCGCGCGAGGCGTGTTGTACGCCGTTTCCGCGGACGGGCGCGTGCGTCAGCGCCTGCTGCTTTCCGATGGTGATGTCCGCGAGCCGGCCTGGGGGCCGTACCGGCCGCGTTGACGGCGACACGTGGGGTAGCGCGTGTGGCCGCCGAAGGCTCATTTATCAACCCGATAACCCGTTGCAACGAAGGACTTACTTACAATGAACAAGATCGTCAAGCTTGTACTGATCGGTGCCGTTTGTGCCGGCATGGCGGCCTGCGCGAAAAAGCAGGAAGTCAAGCCGGTGGTCCAGCCGGAACCGGAAACCACCACCGCGCCGGTCGAGACCGGCCCGGCCGCGTTCACCCCCGCCGACCTCGAAACCAACACCTGCCTGCGCCAGCGCGTGGTGTATTTCGATTTCAACATGACCGAAATCCGCCCCGAGTTCCAGGAGCAGATCGCCTGCCACGCCAAGTATCTGCGTGACCGTCCGGATTCGCGCATGCTGCTCGACGGCAACGCCGACGAGCGCGGTTCGCGCGAATACAACCTCGGCCTCGGCGAGCGCCGTGCCAAGGCGGTTGCCGCCGCGCTGGAAGCGGCCGGTGCTGCGGCCAGCCAGATCACCGTGGTCAGTCATGGCGAAGAGCAGCCGGTCTGCCGCGAGCACAATGAAGCGTGCTGGCAGAAGAATCGCCGTGCTGAAATCTCCTACACGGTGAAGTGATGAAGGTCGCGCCGAACCCGGGTTCGCGCGCGGCATGGGTGGCGGCCGCTTTCGTGGCCGCCACCCTGTCGCTCTCCTCCGTTGCCGCCGCGCAAAGCCGCCTCAGTCTGGCCGATCGCGTGACTCGGCTGGAGCAACAAGCCGCGCAAGGCCAGGGCGGTGTCGCACTGGTCAACCAGGTGCAGGCGCTGCAAAGTCAGGTGCAACAACTGCAAGGCCAGATCGAGGAATTGCAGCATCAGTTGCAGTTGCTGCAAGACAGCAACAAGGCGCAATACGTGGACATCGATTCACGCATCGCGCGGCTGGAAGGGCGGACGCCGGGGACGGCATCCAACGCCTCCGTGGCCGGCAATGCCAACGACCAGCAAATGCCCGATGTGCAGCTGGGGGCGCAGTCTTCCGCCACGGTACCGGCTGCCACCACGCCACCCGCAGTCGGCAGCGGTAACCCGCAGGCCGATTATGATCGTGCGTTTTCCGCGCTGCGCAACGGCGATTTTGCGGCCGCCTCGCGGCTCTATTCCGCCTTCATCCAGGCCTACCCGGACACGCCATTGACGCCCAATGCCTATTACTGGCTGGGCGAGTCGTACTACGGCACACAAAATTACCCGGTGGCACTGGATACCTTCCAGAAGCTGTTGCAGCGGTTCCCGGCCGACGCCAAGGCGCCCGGGGCAATGCTCAAGGTCGGCTATTGCCAGTACGAAATGAAGGATTGGAGCGCGGCCCGCACCACCTTGACCGAGGTGACCCGCAAGTTCCCCGACTCGCAGGAAGCCCGCTTGGCCGAAGGTCGTTTGCGCGCGCTCGACCTGCAAGCCGGGCATTGAGCATGGGCGAGCGTGACGCCAAGCCATCGCCGGAAGCGGTGGATGACGCGCCGCGCCCGCGCTTGCGCATCAGCGAGATTTTTCACTCGATCCAGGGTGAAGCCGACAGCGCCGGCTGGCCAACGGTGTTCGTGCGCCTGACCGGTTGCCCGCTGCGCTGTGTGTGGTGCGACACCGAATACGCTTTTCACGGCGGCCAGTGGCACGACATCGACGCCATCCTGGCGCAGGTGGCGACGTTCGACTGCCGACATGTCTGCGTCACCGGCGGCGAGCCGTTGGCGCAGAAACGCTGCCTGATCCTGCTCGAACGACTGTGCGATGCAGGCCATGTCGTGTCGCTGGAAACCTCCGGTGCGCTGGATATCGCGGCGGTCGATCCGCGCGTGCGCAAGGTGATGGACCTCAAAGCGCCGGGCTCCGGTGAAGCCGCGCGCAACCTGTGGCCCAACCTCGAACACCTGTTGCCGCACGATGAACTCAAGGTCGTCGTCGCCGACCGCGACGATTACGACTGGGTGCGTGCCATGATTGCCCAACACGACTTGCCGCAGCGCTGTCCGGTGCTGTTGTCGCCGGTGGCCGGCAAACTGGCGCCGCGCGAACTCGCCGAGTGGATCCTGGCCGACCGCCTGCCGGTCCGTTTCCAGATGCAACTGCACAAGCTCTTGTGGGGTGATGTGCCGGGGCATTGAGGTGCGGCGCCTGCTGTGTGTGCGTTATACATCCAAATTGATCAGAACCATGCAATGACAAACCCGATAACAACTCGCAACGCGGTGGTGCTGCTTTCCGGTGGCATGGATTCGGCGGTGGTGGCAGCCATCGCGCGCGAACGCGGTTTCACGGTGTACGCCCTGAGCGTGGCCTACGGCCAGCGCCATCAATCCGAACTGGCGGCGTCGGACCGGGTCTGCCGGATGCTCGGCGTCACCGAGCACAAGCAGGTCAGTATCGATTTGCGCAGCATCGGCGGTTCGGCGCTGACCGCCGACATCGCGGTGCCGGAGCAGGGCGGTGCGGGCATCCCGGTCACCTACGTGCCGGCACGCAACACCATCATGCTGTCCATCGCCTTGGGTTGGGCCGAGGTGCTGGGCGCGGCGGACATCTTCTGTGGCGTCAACGCGGTGGACTACTCTGGCTATCCCGATTGCCGTCCGGCCTTCATCGAGGCGTTCGAGCGGCTGGCCAATCTCGCCACCAAGGCGGGTGTCGAGGGCGCGGGCATCCGCGTGCACGCGCCACTGATGGCGATGAGCAAGGCTGATATCGCCCGCGAAGGCGTCCGTCTAGGGGTGGACTTCGCGGCCACGGTCAGTTGCTATCAGGCCGATCCGGATGGCCGAGCCTGTGGTCACTGCGACGCCTGTCACTTGCGCGCGCAAGGCTTCCACGATGCCGGGCTGGCCGATCCGACACGCTATCGTTGAGCGCCGTTGTCGGTTAGAATGCCAAGCCCCGTGCAAGGCGGGGCGTAATTCCCGGGCCGTTAGCTCAGTCGGTAGAGCAGTAGACTTTTAATCTATTGGTCGTTGGTTCGAATCCAACACGGCCCACCATCCATCCATTCATTCAATGGCTTGTGTGCATTCTTGCGTTGATGCAGCGCGGATGAAGTCATGCCATTGCGGTCACTTCGCCGGAGTCACGCGGTCACCACGATGCTGCCGGCTGTAGTGCGCGGTCATGGTGACAGAGGCGTGGTCACCCGCGCCGAGCGCGAGATCGGGCTGACGTTCGCCGACTTGTCGGTCGAGCATGGCGTCTCACACACCCGATCATCAAACGCGTGTAGGTCGGGCAACGGGGACAGGATCCCGTGCGCCGGATCGCGTGCCCATCCCGATCGAGCATGACCGCGCCCAACGCGCCGATGTGGGCCAGCTCGCCATCGTTTCGGGTGCTTCTGTGGAGGATCCTGGTTTACGAGCATGTGTACACCCGCAGCCGGCGCAGCAATGGGACTGTTCTCGGCGCTGGACGGCTGCACGGAATCAGTTCGCGAGCGACCGCAGCAGATAATGCAGCAGGGCGGTGGGGATGGCGAGAAACAGGCCGTTGAGGGCCAGCGACAGCCAGCTGCCGAGTACCACCACGGTGCTGCACAGGCCCACCACGAGCGCGCCGATGGGCACCCCGATCAACCAGAACCACAGCGGTGTGTGCTTTGGCTTGTCCAGTGCGATCGAGGCGCCCATTGTATTGAGCCGGGCGATGCGTTTCCGGTAGCCGGGATAGGGCGAGCCGAGACGCAGGTTCGACTGTGAACCGGCATCGAGCAAAAACAGGTTGCCCAGTCCACGCATGCGCAGACGCAAGGCGGTCTGGCATTTGGCTAGCAGGCCGTTGAAATTCACCCCAGCTACAGCGCGGCATTGGTAGGCTTTGCGGACGATAACCGTGAAGAGGGCTCGGCATGCGTGGCGTCGATGTGATGCAAGAATCGTTGTTCACGACGGTGCACTTGGAAAGCTTC
>DASSXP010000287.1:0-6938 GCA_035703755.1 Rhodanobacteraceae bacterium
CGTCGATCTGTCAGTCAAAGGTGCGACCGTGCAGCGTACCGCAGCGCAACATTGGCGCCAAGTCCGGGCTACACTGCCCGCTTGCACTTCAGACAGGCTTGCACATGAATCCCACCGACGCCACCAATCCCCACGTATTCGACGCCACCCAGGCCAACTTCGAGGCCGAGGTGCTCAAAGCCTCGCTGGAACAGCCGGTTCTGGTCGATCTATGGGCCGAATGGTGCGGACCGTGCAAATCGCTGGGGCCGGTGCTGGAAAAACTCGCCACCGACTACAACGGCGCGTTCCGGCTGGCCAAGGTTGACTGCGACAAGGAGCAGATGCTGGCCGGCATGTTCGGCGTGCGCTCGATCCCGACCGTGATTCTGGTCAAGGACGGCCAGCTCGCCGACGCGTTCACCGGCGCCCTGCCCGAGGGCGAGGTGCGCCAGTTCCTCGCCAAACACGGCATCGAGCCGCTGCCCGCGGCCGACGAAGAACCCACACCGGCGCCCGCCATCCACGCTGACGAATCACCAGCCGAGGCCGTTTCCCGCTTGCGGCTGGCGGTCGCGGCCGACCCCGCCGCGGGCGAAACGCGGCTGCTGTTGGCTCAGGCCCTGCTGGCGGCGGGCGACGCCGCCGGTGTGCGGGTTGAACTGGACGCTCTGCCGACCGACCTCGCCGATGACGACCGCGCCCGCGCCCTGCGCAGCCGGCTCGACTTCGCCGATGCGCTGAAAGACGCGCCGACCCGCGCCGAGCTGCAAGCACGCCTGGCCGCCGATGCCAACGACCATGCCGCGCGCGACCTGCTCGGCGTGCGCCAGTTGGTCGATGGCGACGACGAAGCCGCGCTGGAAACCTTCCTCGAATTGCTGGCCAAGGCCCGCAGCTGGCAGGACGGCCAAGCCAAAAAGCGCCTGCTGGCCGCGTTCCAGTGCCTCGACGATGCCGCCCTGGTCGGCCGTTACCGGCGCCGCATGGCCTCGCTGCTGTTCTGACTTTGCGTATCGCGCCCAGGGGCGCTCCTGCAAATCCCGTGGCGCCGCGCGAGTCGTGGCCGGTTTTGGCCGATGGCTCCGTACTTGGGGTGATTCCGCACTCTGAGAGAGCCGCCCCATGCAAAATTCACACAGCACGCCGACCCGGCTGGGCCGGCAGACCCGCCTGACCCTGGCCTTGGCACTCGGCCTCGGCGTGAGCGGTGCCATGGCAACGACACCGACACCCGACCTACCGGACTATCTGGGCAAGGTCACCCAGCTGACCCGTGCCGTGCTCAGCGGTGCGGTCGAGCACCCTGTCCCGCTGGCCTTGGCAGCACCGTCCGTCCACGTCACCCAGACCATGGCGGCAAACACCTGGCAGGTCACCAGTTGCGGCGACAGCGGCCCCGGCACTTTGCGCGACATCGTCGCCAACTGGGCGCAATCGGGCGATACCGTTGACCTGAGCGGCCTCGACTGCAACATCGACCTGCAGTCGTCGATCGTCACCAGCGCGGGCGACCTGACGTTGAAAGGCAATCCGGAAACCAAATACAGCATCCGCGGCGGCAATACCGTCGAGCCACTGGTGCACCTCGGCGCCGGCACCCTGACCCTCGACGGCCTGGGTGTCAGTTTCGGTCGCTTCGAGATCGCCGGCAGTACCGCCGCCAGCGTCGCCAATGGCGGCTGCATTTACTCCACCGGCAACGTCAAGTTGACCAATCAGGCATCCGTGAAGTACTGCACGGCCGAAAACACCGGCAGCGGCATGGCCCAGGGCGGCGGCATCTTTGCCAACGGCACGGTGACCCTGGACAAGAGCAGCGTATCCAGCAGCAAGGCGATTGCCGCCAGTGGAAATGCCCTCGGTGGCGGCATCTTTGCCAACGGTCAAGTGCGCATGCAAGGTGGCCTGGTGTCCGGCAACGAGGCCTGGAGCAAGACCTTTGCCGCTTCGGCCGGCGGCATCCATGCCGGCGGTGGCCTGAGCACCAAGTACGCCATGGTCAGCAACAACACGGCACGCGCGAGCGGCACGGCAAGCTTTGCGACATCGTCGGGCGGTGGCGCCGCGATCCGCAACGGCGCCAGCAGCATGATCAAGTACAGCACCTTCGACAACAACCAGGCCGACAGTGGTGCGGCAATGGTCATCGGCAGCGGTGGCGTGTCGCCCACCAGCGGCAACACGACGATCATTCACAGCACAATCGCCAACAACGCATCGCTGGCCACCACCACCAACAGCGGTGGCGCTCTGACGCTGATGCAAAAAACCACGATCCACAACTCGACCATCAGCGGCAACACCGAACAAAACGCCGCGGACCAGAAATACGGCGCCGGCATCATGATCCGGGACGGCGTGGACCTGACCCTGAAGAGCACCATTGTCAGCGGCAACGCGCTCGTGAAATCCACCGGCAGCACCACTGCGGACGACATCTTCGGCAGCGGCAGCGGCACGCCAACTGTCGCTGGCGACCACAACCTGATCGGCATGAACTGGAATGCCGATGTACCGGCCGACACCATTGCCTCCGGGGAGCCAAAACTGGGGCCATTGCAGGACAACGGCGGCTACACCTTGACCATGGCCGTACTGCCCGGCAGCCCGGCCATTGATGCCGGCTCGGGAACCTTCTCGACCGACCAACGCGGCACCGGGTTCTTGCGCAGCGTCGGCGCCGCGCCCGACATCGGCGCCTTCGAGATGGCCGGCGACCGCATCTTCGCCAACGATTTCGAAACCACACCCTGACGGCCACCGCCCCGCGGGTGCGTGCGCCAGCGCCACCCGCGGGCTCGCCTGCCGGCACCCGACCCCACCGCGTCGCAGCCATTCCTCGCGGCGCCTTGCATCGGCGTGCGCCGCCACGGCAGGACCCATGGCGTCAATCCGGCCTGCAGACAGCCCCCGGAATTGAACCGGCACGGCCCGTGGATGGCCGCGTGTCCCCTCCGCCGGTCATTTTGCGTATTCAGGGGTGACGTGAAGGAAAAGGCCGTCGTGCCCACCGCCAAACGCCCAACCCTTCACGCCGCAATCTGGCGGGCAGCCTGGGTCATGCCTGACCAGACGGCCGCCCTACCCGCTGCGGAAACGGTGGCGACCACGGACTTGACCCTGTGCACGCAACGTCGCTGCTTTCATCAACCGGGTCGCCTGCCTTTAGCGCAGGCCACCTCTGACGAGGGAACAACTCATGCAAGACCACTGCACTTCCACACTGGCAAGGAAACGGAAAACCCGCATCGCGCTGGCACTGGGACTCGCCATAAGTGTTTGCGCCGGCACATCTCTCGCCTCGCCACCGATCACCCCGGCTTCCGCCAGCGTTGATCTGGAGCGAATCCTGGTTCAGGGCAACAGCAGCGGCGATGCACGGCTTGTAGCCAGCGCCCGCGCCCTGGGCATTTTCAAGCCAACGGTCACCCGCAGCACCGCGGCCACGCTGCCCGTCAGCAACTGCAATGACTCGGGCAGTGGCAGCCTGCGGGCCGCCGTCGGCTTTGCCAGTTCCGGCGACACGGTGGACATGAGCGGCCTCAACTGCGTCGTCCAGCTCAACTCGTCCATCGTCACGTCCGTCGACGACCTGACGCTCAAGGGCAACCCGACACAAAAGTACGAAGTCAGCGGCCAGAACACCATTCGCCCGTTGACCCATACCGGTGTCGGCACGCTGACCCTCGACGGTTTCGGGGTCAAGCTGGGGAAAGTGACCAGCAGCACCGGCTCGGCCCTGGGCGGCTGCATCTACTCGGCAGGCAGTGTTTCCCTGACCAATCAATCCGAAGCCAAGTACTGCACGGCCGAACAAACCGACGGCCTGCTGAATTCCAACGACAAAGCCTTGGGCGGCGCAATTTTTGCCAAAGACTCGGTATCCATTTCGAACAGCATCGTCACCAATGGCAAGGCCATGGGACACGGCCACCCGGCCCTCGGTGGCGGCATCTACGCCGGCAGCAGTATCGGCTTGTCTGGCGCGAAGATATCCAGCAACTCTGCCGAAGTCTCCAATGGCCTCGTTGCCAAGGGTGGCGGCCTATACACCAGCGGCAACATGCTGGCCAAATACAGCAGCATCGACGGCAACGAAGCCAGCAATGGCACCACCGCAAGCATGGCCTGGGGTGGTGGCGCATTCGTCAACGGCAAGGGCAACACCATCAAGTACTCGACCTTCTCCGGCAACACAGCGGGCTCGGCTGCGGCGCTGGCACTGGCTGGCAACAACGGTACGGGCGATGACGCGATCTTCAATACCACCATTGCCAACAACGCGGCCAAGGCATCCCTGTCCAAATATGGCGGTGCCCTGGCGCTCGGCAACACCTGCACGATCAACAGTTCGACCATCAGCGGCAACACCGAAGCCAACAGCAGCGACAACAAGTATGGTGCCGGCATCAACATTGCCAAGAACGTCAGTGTCAGCATGAGCAGCACGGTGGTCAGCGGCAACAATCTGCTTCTGTCCAGCAACAGCACCTTGCCATCCGACATCAAAGGCAATGCGGACACACCAGCCAGCATTGCCGGCAATTACAACCTGACGGGGTGGGCGACCGATGCAAGCGTGCCGGCCGGCACGCTCTCCAGTTACAGCCCTGGCCTGAACTCCCTGGCCGACAACGGCGGGTATACCAAGACCATGGCGGTGCTGCCCGGCAGCCCCTTGATCGATGCCGGATTCGACAACGGCTATGACAAGGACCAGCGCGGCACCGGCTTCAAACGGGTCTACGGTTCCGCCGCGGACATCGGCGCCTACGAATTGGGCGGCGACACGATATTCGCCAATGACTTCGAGCTTCCTCCGGTGGCATTGCACCGACATTGAGCCATCCAGGGCGGGGCGCGCGCCGCGTGCCCCGTTTCGGCCTGCAGGCGACCGCCAAACCATGGCATCATCGGGCGTGTGACCGCATTTACGCGGGTTCGCACCAATCCGGCCACGCGCCCCCACTGGATGCCCCATGGATGCCACTGACGACACCCCCACACGCGCCCGATTAGAGCTGACGCTGGCGTGGCCGAAAATCAGCGACCGCGACGGCGCCGACCTGCTGGCGTTCTGGCAGCGCGAGGGCGCAATCCCGGACGAAACCCAGGCCAAGGCACGTCTGGCGCAGGTGGTATTTCTGGCCCGTGACACGGATGGCGACGTCGCCGGCGTCTGCACCGCATTGGCGATGACACCACCACAACTCGGCCAACCGCTGTATTTCTGGCGCGCCTTCGTGGCGCCGAAATGGCGCTCCACGCGCTTGATCGGCACGCTGCTCGCGCGCTCCTGCGAACACCTGCGCGAGTACGCACGCGAACGCGATTTCCCCTGCATCGGCGTGCTGCTGGAGCTGGAGAACGCCCGTTTCCGCGAAAAGGGACGCCGCGCCGAATGGGTGCGTCCCCGCTTCGCCTACATCGGCAAGAGCCCCCGCGGGCTGGATGTTCGCGTACATTATTTCCGTGGCGCCCGATTGAAGTAAGCGCGCCCCGACCCACAAGGCGAGACGATGCAGCAAGAAACCCACTACGGCAGCGACCCGGACACCGGCGCCATCGCGCCAATCGACACGTCGGCGGCAGCCACCAACCCGCAACAAGCGCTGGCCAGCGTCCACACCAGCAACTTCCCGGATCTGCTGCGGCACTTCGCCAGCTCGTTGGCGGTCAGCACCTACCAGGCCGGCAAGCTGGTGCTGCTGCGCGCCGACGGCAACGCCATCAACACGCATTTCCGTACCTTCAACCGGCCGATGGGCATGGCCGCCGACAACGAACGCCTCGCCCTTGGCGCCTTCATGGAAATCGCCGAGTTCCGCAACATGCCGGCGGTGGCACCGCGCCTGCAACAGCCGCCACGGCATGACGCGGTGTACCTGGCCCGCCGCGGCCACATTACCGGTGCCATCGACATCCACGAGATGGCCTGGGATGGCGACGGCGAGCTGTGGTTCGTCAACACGCTGTTCTCCTGCCTGTGCACGCTGGATACCAAGTCGAGCTTCGTGCCGCGCTGGCGGCCGTCCTTCGTCAGTCATTACGCGCCGGAAGATCGCTGCCACCTGAACGGGCTCGCCATGCGCGATGGCAAGCCGCGCTACGTCACCAGCCTGGGTGACGCCAACACGCCCGGCGGTTGGCGCCAGAACAAGCGCAACGGCGGTCTTCTGATCGACATCGGCAGCGGCGAGCGGGTGATCTGCCGTGGCCTGTCGATGCCGCACTCGCCGCGCTGGTACGACAACAAGCTGTGGGTACTGGAGTCCGGCCGCGGCGCGCTGGTCAAAGTCGACCCCCTGACCGGCGACCGCAAGGACGTGGCACGGGTGCCGGGCTTTGCCCGCGGCATGGATTTCCTCGGCCCGCTGGCCTTCATCGGCCTGTCGCAGTTGCGCGAATCCAATCCGTTCACCGACATTCCGATCACCGACGACAACAGCGAGCGGCAATCCGGCGTGTGGGTGGTGAATATCGAGAACGGCAATACCGTGGCCTTTCTCAAGTTCACCGGCGGCGTGCAGGAGATCTTCGCCGTGCAGGCACTGCGCGGCGCCGCATTCCCGGAAATCCTCAGCGAGCAGGAATACCTGCAAAACTCCTACGCCTTGCCGGACGATGCGCTCAAGGAAGTGCAACTCACGCCACCGCCCGCCGCCGCGCCAGCCGCCGACGGCACCGAGCAAACCGCCGGCTGAGGCATTGCGGGACCGGTTCGCCATGGACAGCCGCGCATTCCATCCCGCATGAGCAACGCGTTTCCCGTCATCGACAACCACCGCATCATCCGCCGCATCGGCAGCGGCGGCATGGCCGATGTGTATCTGGCCCAGCATCGCATGCTGGGGCGCAACGTCGCGCTCAAGGTGCTGGCACGCAAATCGCTGGACAGCGACGATGCGCAACGCTTCGAAAACGAGACGCGCATCATCGCCCGCCTCGATCACCCG